>NZ_JBKHAQ010000124.1:0-7943 GCF_046542825.1 Rhodosalinus sp.
GGCTGGGGTCAGGAAACCGGGCTGTGGTCAGCACTCGACCGCCCGGGACGAATCGTTCAGGACGGCAGTGGGAACCAGGCGGCCATCGATGTCGCGGGATCCGGCAACCTGTTCTCGGTCACGCAGTCCGGAGACGCGAACCGGGCGCGCCTTGTCGTCGAAGGCACCGCAAACCTTGCCGCGATCGCGCAATCCGGGCAAGGTCATCTTGCGGTTGTTCGACAGACCGGCACTGGAAACATGGTGGCCATCTCGCAGTCTTCGTGGTAAATCTATGGCGCACATAGGGGTTTGGACCATGAATTGCATCGCCACACGCTGTTCGGCTCTGGCTCTCGTCATCGGGCTTGCCGCGCCGGTTGCCTTCGCGGACGGTAACGAGGTGAACCTCCTCCAGGATTCGACCGACTCCGCCTTCGGGAACGAGTTGTTCATCGATCAGAGCGAGGCTTACAATTCGAGCATTGGCCTTTTTATCGAGGATATCGATGAGGATGATCGGACTCTCGCGTTGAGCGACGTCTCGCAAGACGGGCGCGCCCGCCAGATCGGCGGGGGCAATTCCGGGGAAATCACCATCGAAGGCGAGGGCGCTGTCGTCAGTTTCCTGCAGGGTCCCGGCAGTTCCACTGTGGATGATCTGGGCAACACCGCGACCATCGAGGCGGGCAGCCTTGCCACTGTCGTGCTTGCACAGCAAGGCAGCGGGAACGAGGGTAGGCTGGAGGTGCGTTCGCCGCTGGACGGAGAGACCGGCAACACCGGCCAATTGTTCCAGAACGGCGACGGAAACGATGGCACAGTCATCGTCGCAGGCAGCGGGGTGACCGGCATTCTGACTCAGAACGGTAACCGCAACGACTATAGTCTCGATCTCTCGGCTGCCTCCCTGGCGTTCGCGCGTACGGACACGACGGTGGTAGCCACGCTGAATGGCGACGACCTCGATACGCCGGCTGGTGCCAATCCGATCGAAGTCTTCACGAACTCGGGTGGCACGATCACGATCACCCAGACCCGTTACTGACATTGCTCGGTCTGCGCGCCACCCTGCTCGGGGGCGTCCTCGGGTCCGCCATTGCTGCCGCCGGCATGGCCGGTGACGCGGCTTCGCCCGCCCTTCCGGTTCTGGACGTCGAGCCTGTGGAGGGGGGCTATCGCATCGCCGGACGCGTCGTGGGCCTGGCATCGGGCGAGGTCGAGGCGCAGCTGTCGCTGGAGCGCACAGACTCCAGCGGCCGGACCGCCACGCGCCAGTCGCGCAGCATCGCGGTCGAGCCCGGCTCGGAGACGGTGGTGGGCGAAACACAGTTGTCCGCCGGGCCCGACGCCGAACTCGAGGTGCGCCTGACGCTCAGCGCCGCCGGCACGCCCTTCGCCCGCGCCGAGATGCGGCTTGCCCGGGACGGCGATTTCCCCGACACGACAGAGTGACGAACGAAGGAGTGGCCATGCGTTTTGCCCTGCTCGCAGCCGCGGCCGTTTGCGGCCTGTCCGCAAGCCCGCTCGAGGCTCAGACCGCGGACGAGTTCTTTCAGGCGTTTTCCGGCGACTGGTACGTCTTCGACCCCCAACGCTCGGAGACGGACCAGACCTGCCGCATCGACCTTGGGACAGAGGGAGAGGGAGACTCGCGGGACGCGGCGACGCGTGGCTGCAGGATGCCCCTCTCCGCGGTCGTTTCCTGGACGATCTCGGACGGCCAGCTCAGTCTCAGGAACGAGGCCGGAGAGCAGGTGCTGCAACTCGGCGGCAACCAGCAGCGAATCACGGGCGAGTTTTCCGATACCGGCCAGGGGGTGGTCCTGGAGCGGCCGAGCGGCGACGGCACCTCCGGCGCGATTGCCGAGGCACTTCGCCGCCACGGCTGCTTTTTTCTGGGATACAGCGCGGATTGCGCCCCGCGCGAGGTTCTCGAGCGTCCGACCCTCACGGATGACGGCGGTCAGGTCGGGTCGATCGAGACGCTCGTCAACCTGAACGTCCGCAGCCAGCCGCGGCGCGACGCCCCCGAGCTTGGAACCGTGCCGGAAGAGACCTGCGTCCGGGTGAACGACTGCCTCGTGGCCTCGGACGGTGTGTGGTGCCGTGCACGCTTCGGCGACCAGACCGGGTGGCTGGCAAAGACCGCGCTCCGCCAGGAGGAGTGGCCCGTGATCACCTACGAGAACGGCTGCACGGAAGACGGCGAGGGCGAGGGAGAAGGCTCCTGATCCAGTCCGCCGCCCTCCCCGGGCGCTCCTTCGGTATCGCCGCGCGGGCCTGACCTGGCCGGCGGGTCGAGACCGCGCACCGCTCTCGACGGCCTGTCACCCCTTGCCCGGGTGAACGACCTTGCAAGCCGTCACGCCCGGGCGTCCGAACCCGCGAACCCCCGCACCCGGCGCCGGCTGCGCGCGTATAGGCTGGAATAGGCGGGCACCAGGATCATCTGCAGCACGAGGACCAGCAGGATACCAAAGCCGAGCGACACGGCCGTGGGGATCAGGAACTGCGCCTGCACCGAGGTTTCGAGGATCAGCGGCGCGATCCCGAGAAAGGTCGTCAGCGTCGTCAGCAGGATCGGCCGGAACCGCTCGAGCGCCGCGCCGGCGATCGCCTCGAGCGGGTCCTCGCCCTGCGCCTCCCGCTGCTGGATCATGGTGACGATGATCAGCGCGCCGTTCACCACGACGCCCGACAGGCCGATGATCCCGAACATCGACAGCAGCGTCAGATCCAGTCCCAGCGCCGCGTGGCCCAGGATCGCGCCGACGAGGCCGAAGGGCACGACCCCGAGCACGATCATCGGGCGCAGGTAGCTCGAGAAGGCCAGCGAAAGGATGACGTAGATCCCGATCAGCGCCAGCGCGAAATTCGTCGTGATCGAGGCGCCGAAGCGGCCCGCCTCCTCCTGCTCGCCGCCGGTGGAGATCTCGAGGTCCGGGTAATCGGCCCGAAGCTCGGGGATCACGTTCTGCTGCAGCCAGGCGGTCTCGGCGCCGCCGGTGGTCACGGCCGTGTCCACATCCGCTTCGAGGGTGGTGATCGTCCGGCCGTTCAGCCGCTCGATCTCGATGGGCGCGGGGTCGAGCGAGACATCGGCCAGGACCGGCAGAGGCACCTGCCCCTCGGCGGTCTGGATGCGGAGCGCCAGAAGGTCCGCGATGCTGTCGCGCTGGTCCTGCGCGAGGCGCAGGCGCACGTCCACCTCCTCGCGGTCGCGGGCGATCTGGTCGATGGTCACGCCGAAGAAGGCGCCGCGCAGCTCGTTGGCGAGGCTCGCGAGATCGACGCCGTAGCTGCGGGCGTCGGGGCGCAGGCGGATCGCGAGTTCCTGCGCGGCAGAGGTGCGGTCGTCGCGGATGTCCTGCACGCCGTCGCGACCTTCGAGGGCCTCGCGCAGGCGGGCGACGGCGGCGTCGCGGGTGTCCTCCTGCTCTGCCGAGACCTCGAAGCGGATGGGCGCGCCCACGCCCACGAGCGAGGCCGAGAACAAGAGCTCGCGCGCCCCCGGCACGTCGCCCGCCGCATCGCGCCAGGCCTCGCGGAAGGTCGCCGCCGCGACATCGCGCTCGCCCGCATCCCGCAGCTTGGCCGATACCGTCGCGCGGTTGCCCGATCGCGGCCCGCTCTCGCCCTCCGGCCCGCCGCCCTCGGCCTCGAAGCCGATGGTGATGGAGGTCGCCTGCAAGAGCCCCGGCGCGTCGAGCGCCTCGGCGGCCTGCCGGGCCGCGGCGGCGAGCTCTTCGGCCCGCTCGCGCGTTGCGTCCGTGCTGGTTCCTTCGGGAAAGCGCAGCTCCGCGGTGACGAAATTCCCCTCGATCTCCGGAAAGAACACGAACTTGACGTGCCCGCCCGCGAAGAGCCCGGCCGTCCCCGCCGCAAGGCCCAGCGCGAAGGCGATGGCGACGAACGGATGCGCGACCGAGCCTTCCACCAGCCGCCTGAGCGGCCCGTCCGAGAACCGCGCGAGCGACGCGCCCACGCGCCGCCTGGCGGGTTCCGTCAGGCGCCGCGGCGAGAAGCGGCGGGGCGCCCGCGTCCGCAGCCCCGCGAGATGCCGCGGCAGGACGAAGAAGCTTTCCACCAGCGACAACGACAGCACGAAGATCACCACCGCCGCGACGGGCCCGATGAAGGAACCCGACGATCCCGGCAGGAACAGCAGCGGCACGAAGGCGAGGATCGTCGTCGTCACCGAAAAGAAGACCGGACGCCAGACCGCGAGGATGCCCGCGCGCGCCGCCTCCGCGCCGCCTTCGCCCCGCGCCTCGGCCTCGGAGTAGACGCTTTCGCCCACCACGATCGCATCGTCCACCACGATCCCCAGCGCCAGGATGAAGCCGAAGAGCGAGAGCTGGTTGATCGTCGTCCCGAAAAGCCACATCGGCGCGAAGGTCGCGGTCATGGCCACCACCACCCCCGTGGCCACCCATGCCGCGACCCGCAGGTCGAGAAACAACATCAGGACGATCAGGATCAGCACGGTTCCGATCGCGCCGTTCTTCAGCAGAAGGTCGATCCGCCCGCGAAGCTGCTCGCCCTCGTTGCGCCAGACGACGGCCTCTGCCCCCTCGGGCAGCCGCGGCGACAGCCGCTCGTCCAGATAGGTTTGCACGCGGTCCACGATGTCCAGCACCTGCTCGTCGCCCGCGCGGTTGACCGACACGAAGATCGCCGTGTCGCCGTCCACCTCGGCCACCGTGTCCTCCTCGGCCAGCGTGTCGGTGACGCGGGCGATCTCGCCCAGCCGCACGAGCGCGCCCTCTGCGCCGGCGAAGACGATGGTGTCGCGATAGGCCGCGGCGCTGCGCGCCTCGCCCAGGGTGCGGACCTGGATGTCGCTTTCGCCGGTGTCGATGGCGCCGCCGGAGAGATCGAGCGTGGCGTTCTCGATCCGCTCGCCAAGCTCGATCAGGCCGATGCCGTGGCTCTGGAGCGTCTCGCGATCGACCGCAATCTCGATCTGATCCGCGGGAATGCCCGACAGCTCGACCTGGCTGATCCCGTCCATGTCGGTCAGGTCGTCGCGGACCTGCTCGGCGAGCGCCTTGAGCGTCGCCCGGGGCACGTCGCCGTAGAGCGCAAGCTGCACCGCAAGCTCGGTCGGCTCGACCTCGGCCACGCGGGGGCTTTGCGCCGCGTCCGGAAAGGTCGCGACGCGGGCGAGGCGGGTCTCGATATCGTCCTTGACCTCGGTCACATCGGCGCCGTCGTAAAGCTCGGCGGTCACCGTGCCCGTGCCCTGCGTCGCGGTGGCGCTGAGTTCGCGGACACCCTCGAGGCCCTGCAGCTCTTCCTCGACCGGGGTCAGGATCGCGTCGGCGACCTCGGTGGGCGTGGCGCCGGGGTAGTCGATGGTGACGCTGATCGCGGTCGTGGCGATCTCGGGAAAGGTGCGGACCGTCAGGTTCAGCGCCGCGGCGATCCCGCCCACCACCAGCGCCAGCATCAGCAGGTTCGCGGCGACGCGGTTGCCCAGCGAGGCAAGAATGAGCGACGTCATCCCGATCCGTCCCCGTCGTCGTCCCCGGCCACGCGCACCTCCTGCCCGTCGAAGGCCGCGGCCATGTCCGACAACATCACCCTGTCACCGGCCGACAGCGCGTCCGAGACCAGGTCGACGCTGTCCTCGCCGCGGCGGATCACGTCGACCGAGAGGCGTTCCAGCACGCCGTCGCGCAGCGCCCAGAGCGTATCCCCGTCCTTCAGCGCCGCGGCGGGCACGGAGAGCACGCCGGCGTCGGGCAGGCGCGCGGGCAGCGCGAGTTCCACCAGTTCGTCGACGCGCAGGGGCCGCGGCGACCGTTCGTCGAAGGCCCCCTCGATGCGCACGATCAGGCCGGTGGTCCGCGTCTCCGGCGCGATGCTGGGATCGACGTCGGTCACGACACCTTCGGCGAGCGGCTCGCGTCCCGGCCCGACCGCACGGATCTCGACCGCGGCGCCGGCAAGCGCGCCGGGATCGCCCAGCAGCGCGAGATCCGAGGGCGTGAGCCCCATCTCCACCTCCGCGGCCTCGAGCCCCACCAGCCGGCCGAGCGGCGCGCCCGGCTGGACGAAGCCACCCGGCGAGGCGTCGCGCGCGATCACCAGCGCGTCCAGCGGCGCGCGGATCGTGGCGTCCTCGCGGGCCTGCTCGGCGCGGGTCACCTCGGCGCGGGCAGCGGCCAGCGCGGCCTCTGCCTGCGCAACGCCAAGGATCGCCTGCTGCAGGCTCTCCTCGGTGGCAATGTCGCCTTCTTCCAGGGTCTCTGCCCGGTCACGGGCGACCCGCGCCTCGGTCAGGGCGGCGCGCGCCTCCTGCAGGCCCGCCTCCGCGCCGGCCACATCGGCGTCGAAGGTGGCGCTGTCGAGCGCCACAAGCGGCTCGCCCTCGGCGACCCGGCTGCCGCGCCGGAATTCGGGGGCGATGGAGGCGATGCGTCCCGAAACCTCGGAGGCGAGTTCAATCTCGAAGAGCGGCCGCACGAAGCCGGTCTGCGTGATCTCGATCCGGTCCGTCGCGGTGACCTCGGCGGTCTCGATCAGCGGCGCCCGCGGACCCTCGCCGCTGCCCGCCTCGTCGTCCGCCGCCGCGCCGGAGGCGAGATACCAGTAAAGACCGCCGCCCACGGCGAGGAACAGCAGACCGAGAAGAAGCCATGGCCACAGCTGCCCCCTGCCGCCTGCATCGCGGGAGCGGTCGTCGCGGCGCGGCGCGGCCCGCGTCCCGTCCGGCACCGGATCGTCCGCGCCGCCGCGCGGGGCGCCGCCGGATCGCGGCCCGCCTGCGGGCGGGCGCTCATCCTTCTTCATTCGCGTTCGCCTCCGCCGCTTTCGCCCCCGGCGTCGTCGTCGCCGTCGTCGCCGTCGGCGCCGTCAAGGATCACCTCGCCGCCGAGCGGGTCGATGGCGACCCGGTCGATGGACACCCGGCGCGTGTCCTCCTCGCCAAGGCCGAGAAAGCCCGCATCGTCGGCGATCACCACCGTCTCCACCATGCCGGTCTCGAGCGACATCAGCAGGTCGGCGATCTCGCCGGTCCGGTTTCCATCGCCGTCGTGCACCGGCGATCCGATGAGATCGGCGATCGAGGTGACCCTGCGGCTCAGGTCGATCCGGTCCCCGCTGGGCGGATCGTCCCGGGCGGTGTCGGTGTCCGGTCGCGTCGCGTCCCGCTCCCTGCCCTGCTCCGCGTCCTGCTCCCCGCCGCGCTCCTCGTCCGCCTTTGCCGGGCGGTCCTCGGCCGAGGCGGCTTGCTGCCCGGCGCCCTCCGTCTCCTCGCCCGCGGTGTCGGACATCTCGCCGGGATCGAGCGTGAGCACCTCGGGCTCGGGCGTTTCACGCTCTTCCGCGGCGAGGCCGTCGTCCTCGGCCCGGTTGTCGGCGGGGTCCGCGTCCGGCACGACCTCGTCCGCCGAACGGCCGCCTGTCTCGGCGATGGCGGCTGCGGGATCGGAGGTGTCGCCATCTCTGTCACGGGCGTCCCCGGAGCCGTCGGCGGACGTAGAGGCAGCGGCGGCCCGTTGGTCATGGCGTCCGGCCCCGGCGAGATCCGTCGCGAAAGCGCGCTCCGCCACGGTGACAGTGGCGGCGAGAAGCGCACCGGTGACCATTGCGACACTGGCTGAGAGACGTCCCATGCATGCTCCGACCGTGATGTCAGACCGTTCAACCGTCTGCCGGTGTTCAGGTTCCACGGCCTCGGGGCGTCTTCGGTTCGTCGGTTCCTGGGCGGCATCTTCGATCGGGGCCTTGCCGGGCCGCCGAGCGTGGTTTCGACGGCGAAAGGGGCCGGCGTGCCTTCGGAAGGCCCGGGTTCACATCGGTTCACGATGCTGCAAGCGCGCGAGCCGCGGGTCCGAGTGCCCCTGCCCGTGGGCGTGGGCGAGCAGCTCGGCCTCCGTTTCGAGGCGCCTGGGCCGGAGATCGCCGCGCAGCGTCTCCGCGAGCTCGATCGCGGAGGCGAGGGGCAGGCC
>NZ_JBKHAQ010000125.1:0-7848 GCF_046542825.1 Rhodosalinus sp.
AAAGCATGCCGCTGCGCCGCCTTCAAGTCCTCGACCGCCATCTCTGCGCACATCTCGCGGGCAGTGATCTCGGGCGCCCAGCCGAGCTTGGCCCAGGCCTTCGCCGGATCGCCGAGAAGCGTCTCGACCTCGGCGGGCCGGAAATAGCGCGGGCCGATGCGCAGGATCACGTCGCCGGGGCGGACTGCCGGGGCCTTCTCGCCGGTGACCGAGACCACGGTCGCCACCTCGTCCAGCCCCGTGCCGGTGAAGGCCAGCTCGATCCCCAGTTCCTCCGCCGAGCAGGTGATGAATTCGCGCACGGAATACTGCACGCCGGTGGCGATCGCGTTCGGCATCGCTTATCCCGCGCCGGGCGGGCACGGCTTCGCCTGCCCGTGTCATGTCATCTCTCCCTTTGGCAGCCTGATTGCGAAGCTGGTGCCCTCCGACCCTGTCGCTGTCAGCGTCAGCGACCCGCCGTGCCCGCGCACCAGTTCCGCGGCGATGGCGAGACCAAGGCCGGAGCCGCCCTTGCGCGCGCCGCCCTGAAAGGGCGTGAAGAGATGCTCGCGCGCCTTGGGCGGCAGGCCGGGTCCCGTGTCCGTCACCTCGATCACCCAGGCCTCGTCCTCTTCGTGGGCGGCGATGCCGATCTCGCCGCCCTCGCCGGTGCCGGCAAGCGCCTGCCGCGCGTTGCGGATCAGGTTGGTGAGCGTGCGGTAGAGCTGTTCGGGGTCTGCGCGCACGATCATCGTTGCCGGCACGTCCTCGGAAAAGCTGATGTCCTGATGGTCCTCGACCGCCAGCCGCTCGCTTTCCACCACGTCCGAGACCAGCTCGGCCAGCGGCACCCGGGTGAGCGCGGGCGGCGGTTCTTCCGCGCGGCCGAAGGCGAGCACGTTCTCGGTCAGCCCCACGGCGCGGCGGATCGAGTTCACCAGCTTGGGCGCCATGCGCTTGACCTGCGGATCCTCGCTCATCTCGATGCGGTCCACGAAAAGCTGCGCGGAGGTCAGGATGTTGCGCAGGTCGTGGCTGACCTTGGCCACCGCCTCGCCCAGTTGGGCAAGCCGCGCGCGCTGACGCAGGGCCTGGGTGAGGTCGGTCTGCATCCGGGCGAGCGCGGCTTCCGCCTCGCGCAGCTCGCGCACGCCGCGGCCCGACGGCTGCATGATCCGGGACGCGTCCTCCGGCGCGGCGGCATAGCGGCGCATGTGCCCCACCAGACGGCTGATCGGCTTCACGAGGATCGCGCGCACGGCAAGGAACAGAAGCCCCGCCGTCACCGCCGAGATCACCGCCGACAGCGCGAGAATCCTCAGCCCGTAGTCGATCATCGCCGCGCGCAGCGGCCCGGTCTCCATCGTCACCTCGATCAGCAGTCCCGCGTCGCGCAGCGGCGCACCGATCACGCGGATGATCCGGTCCTCCGGGTCTGAAAGCCGCGCCATCGCGTCCCGGATCAGCACGAAGGCCGAGGGATCGCGCAGGTCGTAGGTGGCGTGCACCGGGCCGGGGATGGGCGAGGACAGCACCAGTTCGCGCGCCTCGTCGCGCCGCAGCACCACGTTGTAGACGCCCGCGTTCTTCAGAAGCTCCTGCTCCAGGTCCGGCTCGATCATGTCATTGGCCAGCAGCGAGAGCGAAGCGATCTGCGCGCGCTCCAGCCGGGCGAGCAGGAAACTCTCGCGGTAGCGCGCGACCGACGGCACGAAGATCAGCACCTCGGCGATCATCACGAAGATCACCGTGAGGATCAGGAAGCGTCCGGAAAGCGTGTTGAGCATGGCCGTCCCGCGTCCGCGCGTCTAGGGAAGCCACCTCTGCACTGTGCCCACCACGCGCCTGACGAGAGCACTATCAAAGAGCCGCGGCGAGAAATAGGCCCCCGCCGCGCGTTTCGAAACCTCGGCGATCGTCGGATAGGGCGCGACCATGTTCGCGAGCGCCTGCATCTTCAGTCCGTTGGCGATGGCGAGCGCCCAGAGCGCGATCTGCTCGCCCGCCTGGTGGCCCACGATGGTGGCGCCGACGGGACGGCCCCTGACCACCATGACCTTGACGAACCCCTCGGGCCGGCGCTCTGCCAGGGCGCGGTCGTTGCCCGAATAGTCGAAACGCGCGACCTGCAGCTTCGGCCCGTGCGTCTTGCGCGCCTCGGCCTCGGTCAGGCCCACCTGCGCAAGCTCGGGTTCGGTGTAGGTGGCGCGCGGGATATGGTCCGTCCGCGCGGTCGCCGGCAGGCCGAAGAGCGCCTGCCGGATCACGATGCCGGCGTGATAGCCCGCCAGATGGGTGAACTGCATGCCGCCCGCCGCGTCCCCGATGGCATGGACGCGGCGGTTCGTCGTCCTGAGCCGCCCGTCCACCTTCACGCCGGTCCTGGTGGTCTCGATGCCCGCGGCCCCGAGGTTCAGCGCCTCCGTATTCGCCTTGCGCCCCACCGCGATCAGCAGGTGGGTGCCGGCAAAGCTGCGGCCGTCCTCTGCCAGCACTTCGATGGTGCCTTCCGCACCGCGGACCTCTGCCGCGGTGACGCCTTCCTCGATCCGCACGCCCTCTGCCCGCAGGCGGTCCAGCACCACCGCCGCCGCCTGCGGGTCGTCGCGGCCCAGCGCGCGGGCGCCTTCCAGCACGGTGACCTCGCTGCCCAGCCTTCGGTGCGCCTGTGCCATCTCCATCCCGATGGGGCCGCCGCCCACCACGATCAGGTGGCCGGGCCGCGCGCGCAACTGCCACAGCGTCTCGTTGGTGAGATAGGGCACCGAATCGAGCCCAGGAATCGGCGGCACGAAGGGTGACGATCCGGTGGCGATCACGATGCGCCGGGCGCGGATGCGCGTGTCTCCGGCCTCCACTTCCCGGTCGTTCACGAAACGGCCCCAGGCGCGGATCACCCGCACGCCCAGCCCCTCGAACCGCTCCTGGCTGTCGTGCGGCGCGATCTGCGCGATGACGTCCTGGACGTGGCCCATGGCGGCGGCATAGTCGATCTGCGGCGCCACGTTCGCGATGCCGAAGGGGGCCGCGTGCGCCTGCCCATGCGCGGCCTTGGCCGCGGCGATCAGCGATTTCGACGGCACGCAGCCGTAGTTCAGGCAGTCGCCCCCCATCTTGCCGCCTTCCAGCAGCACGACGCGGGCCCCCATCTGCACCGCGCCCGCGGCCACCGACAGCCCGCCCGAGCCCGCCCCGATGACGAGCAGATCCGTCTCGATCCGTTCCATCTCAGATCCCCGGCTTGCCGCGCACCGCGCGCAGCACGATGGGCAGCGCGGCAAGCGCGGCAAGCCCCAGCAGCGGCAGCAGGATCTGCGGCTCGAACACGATGCCGAGGTCGGGTGTCTCGCCGCGGGCGAAGACATCGGACAGCCCCGCACCGACCGAGGTGTAGACCAGCGCACCGGGGATGATGCCGAAGAAGGTGGAGATCACGAAGCGATGCGTCGGCACGTTCACGAAAGCCGGCACCAGGTTCGCCGCGAAGAAGGGCACCGCCGGCACCAGCCGGATGAGAAAGAGCATCGGCCACTGGTTGGCGTCGATCCCCGCCTTCATCCGCCGCACCAGCCCTTCGGAGGCGTCCATGCGCGCGGCCAGCCGCTCGCCGAAGCCCCGGCGCGCGGCGAGAAAGATCGCCGTCGCCCCCGCCGTGGCGGCCAGCACGTTGAACAGCGTGCCGGGAAAGACGCCGAAGAGGAAACCGCCCGTCAGCGTGGCCACCGTCGCGCCCGGCAGCGAGAAGGCGACGATGCCGACATAGGCCAGAACGAAGGCCGCTGCGGCGGCGGCATAGTTCGCATCGCGCAGGGCGATCAGCGCCTCGCGGTTCTCCGCAAGCGCCTGGAAGCTCAGGTGATCGCGGAACAGCAGCGCGCCCGCCAGTGCCACGGCGAGAATCGCCAGGATCGGAAGGCGGCGCATCAGGGCGCTCTCCTGTCGGCTGTGGGGCATGTCGGTCACGGGCGGGCTTTCCTGAACGCTTGATGTTGCCGCGCAAACATGCGCCCGCGGGCCGCGGGGCGACAGGGGGTTCACGCGCGCTTGATGGCGGGTGACGCGGATGCGCCTTGCAGCCGTGCGCAGGCCCGGTTCTGTAACATTGCGCGATGCCGCGGGGCCGAGATTGTTGCAGCGCAAGGGCGTTTGACAGCCGCGCGGAGCCCGCCTATAGAGCAGGCTTCGCACATCCGGGGCCGGGCGGCGCATCGCCTGCGGCCCCTGCGGGCCGCGCGGCCCGCGACAGACAAGACGGAGCGCCCGCGATGAAACGCACCTTCCAGCCCTCGAACCTCGTGCGCAAGCGCCGTCACGGGTTTCGTGCCCGCATGGCCACCAAGGCCGGGCGCAAGATCGTCAACGCCCGCCGCGCCCGCGGCCGCAAGCGCCTGACGGCCTGAGGCCACGGGGCCGGCGCGCATGACAGGCGCCGCGGCCATCTCGCAGGACGCCGCCGACGGCACCCGGCTTGAGACGCTGCGCAAACGCGCCCAGTTCCTCGCCGCTGCGCGCGCCCGCAAGCAGGTCGTGCAAAGCATGATCGTGCAGGCACGCGACCGGCGCGATGACGCCGGGCATGTCGGTGTGGGCATCACCTGTTCGCGCAAGGTCGGCAACGCCGTGACCCGCAACCGCGCCAAGCGCCGGCTGCGCGCGCTCGCGCGCGAGGTGCTGCCCGACCTGGGACATTCCGGATGGGATTACGTGCTGATCGGCCGGCCCGGCGTGACGGTGGAACGCCCCTATGGCGCGCTGCGCGACGACCTTCGCGAGGCGCTGGCGCGCCTGCACGCCCCACGGCGCCCGAAGGCCCGGCAATGACGCCGCTTGCGCATATCGCCGCGCTGCCGGTCCGGGCCTACCGGCTGCTGTTCTCGCCCTGGGTCGGCCACAACTGCCGCTATCATCCGACCTGTTCGGCCTATGCGCTGGAAGCGCTGGAAAAGCACGGCGCGCTTCGGGGCAGCTGGCTGGCCGCGCGACGCATCGCCCGCTGCCACCCCTGGGGCGGCAGCGGGGTGGACAACGTTCCCTAGCCGCCCATCGCGATTTCGTGGTCAGGGTGGCCATGGCACCGATGCGCCCCCGGACAGCGGGTCCTGCGCCAGGGCCGGTCCAAGGCCAAGGGTCAGAGCCGCCGCGACGGCGACCGAGGGAACAAGCCGCATCGGTCGTCTTCGTCGCGGTTGGTCTGGCGGGAAGACGCTCGCAGGGCGCCAATGCTTCTTCGAGATTGCCGTTTCTGGCCCCGCCCACGCACCGGCCGCTTCCCCTGCGCGCCACACTCTGGCATGTAGCGGGGCATGAAGGACCAGACGCGTGAGATGTCGGACCCCACCGGCGACGAAATCCACCCGCTCTTCACCGGCGCGCCGCAGACGACCGAGTTCCGCAAGCTGCGCAAGCGGATCGTGCGACAGGTGCGCGAGGCGGTCGAGCATTACGGCATGCTGGTGCCGGACGCCACGCCGGGACAGGGCGGCCGCGGCGCGCGCTGGCTGGTCTGCCTTTCGGGCGGCAAGGACAGCTACACCCTGCTTGCCGCGCTGACCGAACTGCAATGGCGCGGGCTGCTGCCGGTGGAAATCCTGGCCTGCAACCTCGACCAGGGGCAGCCGGGCTTTCCGGCCACGGTGCTGCCGCAGTTCCTGACCGAGCGAGGCGTGCCCCACCGCATCGAGTATCAGGACACCTATTCCGTGGTGACCGACAAGGTGCCCGCGGGCCGCACCTATTGCGCGCTCTGTTCGCGGCTGCGGCGCGGCCATCTCTACCGCGTCGCGCGCGAAGAGGGCTGTTCGGCGGTGGTGCTGGGCCACCACCGCGACGACATCCTCGAGACCTTCTTCATGAATCTCTTTCACGGCGGACGGCTGGCCACGATGCCGCCGAAACTGCTGAACGACGAGGGCGACCTTCTGGTGCTGCGCCCCCTCGCCCATGTGGCGGAGGCCGACTGCGAGCGCTTCGCCCGCGCCATGCGCTACCCCATCATCCCCTGCGACCTCTGCGGCAGCCAGGACGGCCTGCAGCGCCAGCAGGTCAAGGCGATCCTCGACGGCTGGGAGCGCAACTACCCCGGCCGCCGCCAGGTGATGTTCCGCGCGCTGATGAACGCACGGCCCTCGCATCTCCTTGACCCGAAGCTCTTCGACTTCGCCGGGCTCATGGCCGGCACCGAGGCGGATGAGGAGAATTCGGACGAAATTCCCGCCTTGCGTTAACGCGGCGCTCAGACACCAGCCCATAGGTTGCACACCGGCGGCAACAGTCCGCCGCCGGCAGTCCGCTCAGGGCTTAAGTCGAGGGTCAGCGCAATGCGTCTTTCCAATCGGGTCGCCTCCGCCTCTTTGCGTGCGAAACTGCGCAGGGCGCTGACGGAACCATCGCTTCTGGCCTTCATCCCCGCGCTGTCGCTCGGGGCGTTCTGGCTGGGCGGAGAGGGTGCGCTGATCGCGACCGCGCTGGGACTGCCGGCCCTGTTCGCGCTGGCCGGCGCCTACGACGGCCCCCCTGCGGCGCCGGGACCCGCGACAGATCCCGTCACCGGCCTTGTCCTGCCCCGGACCCTGCTGGAGGCGCTGCACCACGCGCGCACCCGCTGCGCGGGCGGAAGCCTGTCGACCGGTTGCCTCGTCCTCGAGATCGACGATTTCGCGGACCTGCGGGCAAGGCACGGACATGCCGGTGAGGAGACGCTGCTGCGCGGCGTCGCGGACCGGCTGCGTGGCGCGCTGCGGCAGGGCGATACGGTTGCGCGACTGGGGGAGGGACGCTTCGCCGTGGCGCTGGAGCCCGTGCGCCGGCTCGACCTCGAGGCGGCGATCCAGCTTTGCGGGCGGCTTCAGCGCGCGGTGGAGGAACCGATCGCGCTCGATGGCGCGGCGACCTATCTCACCGCGTCGGTGGGTTTCGCCCTCTCGCGCCGCCTGCCCTCTGCGGAGGCTGAGGGCCTACTCGACGCCGCCTCCGCCGCCTTGGGCGAAGCACTGGCCGCCGGCCCGGCCGCGATCCGCGCCCATTCGGAGGCCACGGCACGGGCCGCAGCGGCCCGGGCCGATCTGGCCGAAGCGGCCGCAAGCGCGCTCGAGACGGGGCGCATCAACGCCTGGTTCCAGCCGCAGATCTCCACGGAAACAGGGCGCGTCACCGGCTTCGAGGCGCTCGCGCGCTGGGTGCAGCCTGGCGGCGCCCCGGTGCTGCCAGGCGATTTCCTGCCCGCGCTCGAGGAAGCCGGGCTGCTAGGCCGGCTGGGCGAGGTCATGCTGCGCCAGGCGCTCACCGCGCTTGCAGCCTGGGATCGCAGCGGACTCGATGTGCCCTCGGTGGGCGTCAACGTCTCCGCGGCCGAATTGCGCGATCCTCGCCTCGCGGAGCGGATCGCATGGGAACTCGACCGGTTCGGAATCGCACCCGAACGGTTGACGCTCGAGGTGCTGGAAACCGTCGTCGCCGGCGCGCCGGAGGACGTGACCGCGCGCAATGTCAACGCGCTGGCCGCGATGGGGTGCGGCATCGACCTCGACGACTTCGGGACCGGGCAGGCGGCGATTGCCTCGCTGCGCCGCTTCCGCGTGAGCCGCATCAAGATCGACCGCTCCTTCGTGGCGAAGTGCGACCGTGACCCGGCGCAGCAGCGACTCGTCACGGCGATCCTGTCGATGGCCGACCAGCTTGGCCTCGCCACGCTCGCCGAAGGCGTCGAGACGGGCGGCGAGCATGCGCTGCTGGCCCAGCTGGGCTGCGGCCATGTGCAGGGTTTCGGCATCGCACGGGCGATGCCCTTCGAGGACACGGCCGAATGGCTCGCCCGGCATGGCGAGCGCATCGATGCCCCGCCCCGGATCAGCCGCAGCACCGGCTGAC
>NZ_JBKHAQ010000126.1:0-7662 GCF_046542825.1 Rhodosalinus sp.
GCGGCCCCCGCCGCTCCAGCCGAAGAGGCACAGGCCTCCGACGCGCCGGCCACGGCCGTCGAACGTTCGCTGCGCCCGCAGGTTCGTGCGCCGCAGATCGAGGAACGCCAGCGTCAGGCAGAGGCCGCGCGCCGCGCCGCGGAGCGCGAGCAGCAGGCCGCCCGGGAGGCCGAACGCCAGCGTCGGGCCGAAAGCGAGCGCCGGGCGGCGCGCGAGGCCGAGCGGCAGCGGCAGGCGGCGCAGACCCCTCAGGGCAACGCCGAGCAGAACGCCCGGGCCGGGCAAGCCTCAGGCGAGGCCCAGGCAGAGGCGGTTTCCCGCGGGGCGGGCGGGCCGAGCCGCGAAACCGGCAATGCCGCCGCGAGCAACTATCCCGGCGAGGTGATGCGCAAGCTCTCGCGCGTGCGCCGCCCCTCGGTCAGCGCACGGGGGGCCGCGGTCGTGACGTTCCGTATCGCGCCCGGCGGGGCCCTGGCCGGCGTATCGATTGCGCGCAGTTCGGGCTCCACGCGGCTCGACCGCGCCGCGCTGGCCATGGTGCAGCGTGCGGCCCCGTTCCCGCCGCCGCCGCGCGGCGCGCAGCGCAGTTTCTCGATCGAGATCGCCGGACGATGAGGCGTGCAGTCGTGCGGCGACCGAAGCCGCCGCAGCGAGACGAATCGCCGACGGAGACGGTGGCACGCGCCACCCACCGGCCCGGGCGCGGCCCTGCACGCCTGACGAAAAGGAAGAGACCCCCGCTGTCGTGAACCGCGTTGGGCCGCGCGCCCTTGGCCGGCAGGCACTGTCAGTCCTCGGCCGTGGATTTCCGGAGCGCCGGACTTCGGACAGCGAACATCTTCCCGATCCGCCCGCTTTCGTCATCGCCTTCGACAAGGAGTTGGTCGCGCGGCGCTTGCACCGCCCAGCATTGGCAGGTCGTGCGGCAACGCGCGCGGGTGCCTGTTGACGGGCTGCCGCCCGACGCCGCACAACGGGGCTTGTCACAGACGCCTGTCCAGGAAAGAGGACGAAGATCGCAATGAAGATCATCCGATCGGGCACCGCCCCCTCCGCGCCGGGGCAGGAGGCCTATTTCACCGGCACCGTGCGCCTCGACCCGCTGTTTCAGGCGGAGGCGCCGGGCCGGGCGACGGGGGCGCATGTCACCTTCGAGCCTGGCGCGCGCACCGCCTGGCACACGCATCCTGCGGGCCAGACCCTGATCGTCACCTTCGGACGCGGGCGTGTCCAGCGCGAGGGCGGGCCGGTCGAGGAGATCCGCACGGGCGACGTGATCTGGTTCGACGCGGGCGAAAGGCACTGGCACGGCGCCGCCCCCGACACCGCGATGAGCCACATCGCGATCCAGGAGGCGGTGGACGGCGCGTCCGTCACCTGGCTCGAGAAGGTGACGGACGCGGAGTATGGCGGATAACGGCGCCGTGTCCGGGACGCGGCGCCCGGGTCACCACCGCAGCGAAAACCGCCGGGTCAGCACCATCGAGAGGCTGTAGCCGTCACGCGACTGCACCAGGGGCGAGTCGGCCGCATCGCCGGTCAGACGCTCCCATGCAATGGTGCTCTCAAGCCCCCAGTCGTTGCCAAGATCCCAGGCCGCGCCGATCTCGAGCCCTGCGCTGACAAGGCCTGCGCCCGCGTCATACGCGGGGAATGCCGACGCCGCGGCCTCGGCGCCCGAGACGCCGAAATAGGTCTGCGCATAGTCCTCGGCGCCCCAGAGCGCGCGCGGCCCGGCGGTGATCGTCAGGCGCGGCGTCGGGCGCAGGATCGCGTCGGCGCCCACCTCGGCCACAAAGGACCGATGCCCCCCGAAGCCGTAACGCAGGTCTGCGAAGGCAAGGACGTTCTCGCTGCGGTAGCCCAGTCCGCCGCCCAGTTCGACGGTGGCGTCAATGTCGTCCATCCCGGCAAGCTCGGCATGGTCGTCGTCGCGCCGCGCCGAAATGAAGCGGAACGAACCGCGCGGATGCAGGCCGAAATTCTGCGCGTTCGGGTCGGGATCGCCGAACTCGAGCTTGCCGATCCGCAAGTGCTGAAACGAGAAGCTGCCCGTCGGGCCGACCTTGTAGTCGTCCGAGCCGAAGTATTCCGGGCTGACCTTCGGCCCGAGCCCGGCCGAGAAGGACAGTTCCGCCGCTGTCACCGGTTGGCAAGGAGCGAAGGCCGCAAGCATCGCTGCGGCGAGGATGGCAGGGCGCATCGGGAAACCTCCTTCTTTGCGTCGGGCATGGTAGACGCGCGGGCGGCCAAGGCAACGCCTGCACGGGTGGGCGCGTGGCGCAGCAGCGCCTGCGTTTTGGACAGGCGCGCGAAACGCGCTATATCGTTCAGATGCCCGTGACTGTCCGCGACATGATCGAGGGCGAGGCCCCGACCGATTTCCGGGCGATCGAGCGCGCGCTCGCCGCGCAGGACGATCGCTGCGCCGAGGCCGAGGCGGTGTTGTCGGCGCTGATCCTGCGCCGCAGGACCGAGGGCGACGCGGGGCTTTACGGCGCGCTCACCAGCGCCGATTGCGCCCGGCGGATCGCCTTTCTGGCAGAGCACCTGCGCGCGGTTGGCGCGCGGCGGGCCGCGGCGGCGGTCCGTGCGCTGAGGGCGCGGTTGCCTGATGCCGCGCGCAGCAGCCCCGGCGCCGTGCTCGAGGCATTGGACGAACGCCCCGATATCCTGCCGCTGTGCCGCTCGCTCGACGAGGATATGGCCGGGATCGCGGCCGCGATTGAGGATTACCTGCGTCAATGTCCGGACGATGTGCTGAACGCCCAAGTGACCCGGAGCGGGCCGCTCTCGCGCCTGCGCCGCCTGTTCGACTGACCCGCCGGCGCGCTCACTCTTGCCCGAGGCCCTCGCGTTGCAGCCTTGCCATCGCCGCGATCCAGCGATCGGTGTCACGCGCCTTGTGCTGCATGTAGTCCGCGACCTGCGGATGCGGCAGGATCAGAAACCGCTCCGCCCGCAGCCCGTCGAGGGCCGCCTGCGCCACGGCCGCGGGGCCGAGGACCCCGTCGAGGGACGCGAAGCGTGCGGCGGGGCTCTGCAGCATCGCCGTGTCCACCCCTTGCGGGCACAGGACGGAGACCCGCAGCCCCGCGTCGCGATGGGTGATCGCGAGGTTCTCGGCAAAGCCGAGCGCCGCGTGCTTGGTCGTGGAATAGACCGCGCTGCCGATCTGGCTGAGCAGGCCGGCGGCCGAGACAGTGGCCAGAATCGTGCCGCCGCCCCGCGCCAGCATCCGCGGAACGAGCGCGCGCGCGGCGCGCACATGGGCGAGCACGTTGACCTCCCAGGCCTCCTGCCAGACCGCGTCTTCGGCGCCGGCGGCGTTCTCGAGGCCGAAGCCGGTGGCGATGCCCGCGTTCGAACAGAAAAGGTCGATCGGCCCCTCCTGCGCCTCGATGCGCGCGATCAGCGCGGCGATCGCGGCACCGTCGCGCACATCGAGGGCGGCCGCCTGTCCACCGATGCGCGCCGCCACCTCCCGCGCGCCCGCCTCGTCGATGTCCGTCACGATGACATGCGCGGCGCCGGCCGCGGCGAGCGCCTCGGCCAGCGCCCGGCCGATGCCGCGGGCGCCACCGGTGACAACGGCGCGGCAGCCTTCGACCTGCATGGGCGATCTCCCTTCTGCGTGACCCCGGATCCGGCCCGGCTCTCCGGGTCGGTGCAGACTAGATGTGAAGTTGCGCGAACGGAACGCTGCCGATCCGCGCTGCAGGGGAGGCTGGGCAACAGTCCCGTCCGTTCAGGCCCGGCATGCGGTGCCGGCCAAGGCGATGGGCGCCCTCGATCGCCGGAACGGGCGCCTTGCCGCGGCCGTCCGAGCCCGCCCGCCGTCGGGCTGCGGCAGGATTCTGGCCCTGCGCGCGGGAAGGATAGCCGCGAAACAAAACGGCCGCTGGCTGCGGATGGCCGGGAATGGTCGTGCATGGCGATACTCCCCTGGCCCGGCCGCGCCGGCGGATGCAACGCGGCTCAGGAGGCGGTCGCCGAGATGCCCCGCGCGCGCAAGACCCACTCCACGACATCCAGCAGGACGGCGTCCGAAACCTGATCGAAGCCGGCAAGGAGCGCGCGGGTCGAGGTATCGGGAACCCGCGAGGCGCCGGTGAAGCGGCGCGAGGCGACGATCCGGGCGTCGTCTTCCCGCACGAGCCGCGCGACGAGCGTCATCTCGACCACCGCGCCCCCGGCCTCCGTCGTCTCCCGCGCGCCGAAATCCACCAGTTCCGAGACCAGCGCGACATCCCCCGAGGCGCCCAGCGGCCGACGCCCGACGAAGCGGAAGGCGTCGGTGCGCAGGAAGGCCTCGACCAGGGCCGTCTGCATCATCACCGGCGCGTCCTCGCTCCAGCGTGCCTCGGGCAGATAGGCAAGCTGCGTGGCGCCGGTGCGGATCAGGATGCGGTCGGTGGCGATGGCGCCGCCCGCGGCCGGCACCTCGACCACCAGCTGGATGTCCTGCATCCCGCGCGCGGCGGGCAGCTCGGCCGGCGCCCGCAGCTCGTGCACGTCGAGCGGCTCTGACGCGCGCTCGATCGCGGAGATCGCCGTGCAGCCCGACAGCGTCAGCGCGACGAGGCAAAGGGCAGGGGCTCGGATCATGGCGGACCTCATCGTCTGTAAGCGGGCGTTTCGCCGCCCAGGAAATAGCGCGCCGGGTCGCGCTCGATCTGGCGCACGAGACTGCGCAGGTTCTCGATCAACTCGCGCGACTCGCGGCCGAGGCGCGTGTATTGCGGCAGCCCTTCTTCCGCGAAGCTGCGCAGCGAGGGGCCAAGGCTCTGGGCCGAGCTTTCCACCTCGGCGAAGGCCGCGTTGGCGCGCTCGCTGGTCTGGCGGATCTCTTCGGTGATGGCCGGAACGTCGGCCGTCACGGCCGCGATGGCCTCGTCCAGACGGGCGAGCGTGTCCTGCAGGCCGGTCACGATGCCCTCGATATCCTCGGTCATCACCCGGTCCGCCGTGGTGAAGGCGCTCTCTGCCGCGGCGAGCGCGGAGTCCCCGGTCTCGAGCGCGGCGTTGAGCCGGCCCAGCGTCTCGTTGGCGTTCTCGAATGTGGTGGCGACGGTGTCCAGGGTGCCGGACACCTCGGCGGTGATGTCGTCCGCCCGCCCGGCCGCCGCCGACAGGTCCGCGCCCACGCTTTCCACCGTGCGCGCAGCGGTCTCGGTCGCCTGCCGGATATCGGCGAGGATGGCGGGCAGGTCCGTCTCTGCCACCTCCAGGGCGGCCTCGGCCACCTCGTCCGCATTGGCGAGGAAGGCGCGCGTCTCGCTCACCAGCGCGCTGCCGTCCTCCTCGATGAAGGTGTCGAAACGGTCGGCGGCGGCCTCGACCGCGGCGACGCTGGCGGACACCTCGTCCAGAACCCGGTCGGTGGCGGCGATGGTCGCTTCGGCCTGCCGCAGCCGCTCGGTCGCGACCTCGCCCGTGCTGCGGAACTCGGCCAGCATCGCGGAGGCGTCGCCGCCCACGCGCTCGGCCTCGGAGCGCAGGCTGGCAAGCGTGGTCTCCAGGTCGTCGACCACGCGCGGCAGATCGCTCTCGAAGAAGGCGGTCGCGGCATCCATCGTCTGCCGCCCGCTGGTCAGCGCCTCGTCGCCCAGGTCGAGGCTCGATTCGGCGCGCTGCGCGAGCTGCGTCACCTCGCGCAGGGTCTCGTCGGCGCTGCGCAGCGTGGTGGTCGCGGCCTCGGAAATCTCCTCGAGCCGGGAGGTGAAGACGCCGATATCCTCGGTTGCCACCGCGACCGTCTCGGTCACCGCCGAGAAATCCTCCAGCGCCTGCGAAAGCTCGCCTGACGAGGCATCGAGATTGGCGAGAATGTTGCCCACACGCTGCTGGTTCTCGTCGCCCAGGACCTCCGAGACACGGCGCGTCACCTCCAGGAGTTCGTCGAGGATGGCGGGCGCGTCCTCGCTGAGGCTCTGCAGGACCGAACGGCCCGCCGGAATTTCGGGAACGGCCTCGTCCGAGGCTTCGGCAAGCAGCGGATCGTCCCGGTCCCCGGAGCTGATGCCGACAAAGCTCTGCCCGGTCACGCCCAGCGACTCGATCGTGGCCTCGCTCGATGTGCGCACCGGCGTGTCGGCCTCCACCTCGATCCGGACGCGCACCCGACCGGTCCGGTCCTCGGCCAGCGCGACCTCCACCACCTGTCCCACCGGCAGCCCGCTGAAGCGCACTTCGGAGGCGTTGGAAAGTCCGGCGACAGTGGGAAAGACGATATCGTAATAGGCGAACTGCCGATCCAGCTCGACCCGGGCGAACCACAGCAGGAAGCCCAGCAGCCCCAGAAAGCCTGCCAGCGTGAAGGCGCCGATCAGCAGATAGTTGGCACGGGTTTCCATCGCTTCGGCTTACTCCTCGGCGTGCGGTGCTGCAATCTCGCCGCGCGCCGCCCGGGCGCGCGGGCCGGTGAAATACTCCTGCACCCAGGGATGATCGACCTCTAGCATGTCGTCGAGCGTGCCGGTCACCAGCACGCGCTTTTCCGCCAGCACCGCGATCCGGTCGCAGGTGGCATAGAGCGTGTCGAGGTCGTGGGTCACGAGGAACACGGTCAGGTTCAGCGCGCGCGACAGGCCCCGGATCAATTCGTCGAAGGCCGCCGCACCGATCGGGTCGAGCCCGGCGGTGGGCTCGTCCAGAAAGACGATCTCGGGGTCGAGGGCGAGCGCGCGCGCCAGCCCCGCGCGCTTGCGCATGCCGCCCGAGAGCTCGGAGGGGTATTTGTCGCCGGCGTTCCACGGCAGCCCTGAGAGCGAGATCTTGAGCCGCGCCAGCGACTCGCGCGTCTGCGCGTCCAGCCCTTCGATGTTGCCAAGCGGGACCATCACGTTCTCGCACACCGTGAGCGAGGAGAAGAGCGCGCCGTCCTGGAACATCACGCCGGTGCGCTCGGCCAGCGCGTCGAGGTCGGCCTCGGACGCCGCGCGCATGTCCGTGCCCAGCATCCGGACCTTGCCGGCCGTCGGCGTGATCAGCCCGGTGATCGCGCGCAGCAGCACCGACTTGCCGGTGCCCGAGCCGCCGACCACGCCCAGGATCTCGCCGCGGTAGACGTCGAGGTCGAGGTCGTCGTGCACGACGTGACTGCCGAACTGGGTGCGCAGGCCCCGCACCTCGATGACCGTCTCTGCCATGCTCACATCCCGATCTGCTGGAAGAAGACGGAAAAGAGCGCATCCGCCACGATCACCGCGAAGATCGCCGCGACGACGGAGGAAGAGGTCATGCGCCCCAGCGATTCGGCGGTGTTGCCCACCCGCAGGCCGGCGCGGCACCCGATGACGCCGATCAGAACGGCAAAGACCGGCGCCTTGACCAACCCGACGATGACATGATCCACGTCCGTTCCTTCGGCAAGACGGGTGGCGAACATCGCCGGCGAGATGCCGAGCTCGATCCAGGACATCAGCGCGCCGCCGAAGATGCCGGCGACATTGGCGATCAGCCCCAGGATCGGCAGCATCAGCACCAGCGCCAGCACCCGCGGCACGATCAGCGCGTGCCCGGGGTCGATGCCCAGCGTGCGCATCGCGTCGATCTCCTCGCGCATCTTCATCGAGCCGATGGCGGCCGTGAAGGCCGAGGCGGTGCGCCCCGCGACGATGATCGCGGTCAGCAGGATGCCCAGCTCGCGCAGGATCGAGA
>NZ_JBKHAQ010000127.1:0-7631 GCF_046542825.1 Rhodosalinus sp.
AGTCGATCGCCTGCTGGATGAAGCGCATCGAGTTCATGTTCTTGATCTCGCAGCGGGTGCCAAGGTGCGCATGGTCGCCGCTCTCGATGTATTTCTCGTATTGCCCGGGCCTGCAGACCGAGACGTTGACGTCCGCACGCAGGTTGCCGTTCTGCATGTTGCCGTCGCAGGTGCCGAGGTAGCGCAGGATCTGGCGCAGCTTGGTGAGATAGGCCGCCGCCTCCTCGGGGCCGCGGATGTCGGGGCGCGAGACGATCTCCATCAGCGCAACGCCGGTTCGGTTGAGATCGACGAAGGAGACGCCCGGGTCCATGTCGTGGATCGACTTGCCGGCGTCCTGCTCGACATGGATGCGCTCGATCCGCACGCGGCGCGCGACGCCGGGGGCCATGTCGACCAGCACCTCGCCCTCGCCCACAAGGGGCGCATAGAGCTGGCTGATCTGGTAGCCCTGCGGCAGGTCGGGGTAGAAATAGTTCTTGCGGTCGAAGGCGCTGACCAGGTTGATCTTCGCCTTGAGGCCCAGACCGGTGCGGACCGCCTGCGCGATGCAGAATTCGTTGATGACGGGCAGCATGCCGGGCATCGCGGCATCCACGAAGGACACGTTGGAATTGGGCTCCGCCCCGAATTCGGTGGACGCGCCGGAGAAGAGCTTGGCCCTGGAGGCGACCTGCGCATGCACCTCCATGCCGATGACCAGTTCCCAGTCGTGGCGGGCACCGGCGATCACCTTGGGCTGCGGCGGGTCGTAGGTCAGGTCGAGCATCGGGCACTCCGGGCGGCTGCGTGGCGTCCTTGAGGTAGCCAAAGGCGGTGGCACTTGCAATCGGGTGGTGCCCGGCAAGGCGGTGCGATGGCCGGGTGCCGTTGCCTGCGTCAGCCCGTGCAGGGCAGGGGGCGTGCCTCATGCGCTTCGGCCAGCGCCGCGGTTGCCAGGCCGATGCCGGCCTCGATCGCCGCCGGACGACCGCCGACATGGCCCGCCGTCTCGGCCCAGACACAGGGATGGATCTCGCCCAGCCGGTCCCGCAGGATTCTCTGGCCCGCGGCGCGAACGGCCTTGCGCCGTTTCTCTATCGCGGAGGACAGGGGCGCGCCGGCGCGACTGTCTGCGCCAGCGGCAAGGGTGCAGCAGGCCGCGAGCTGGTTCATCAGGTGCTGGTCCTCGTGGCGCAGGAGGATGTCCTCGATCGCCTGCAGGAAACGGTCGGTATCCAGCCGCGCGAAGCCGCGGGCATCCGCCAGAAGCACGTCGTGCCAGCACCAGGCATAGCCGCCGCTGCCCCAGATGTCCTGTGTCCGCTCGGCGGTATCGCGCGCGGCGCTGTCGATCTCTGCAAAGGCGCCCAGTCCCTTGGGCCGCAGAGCGCGTCCCAGCGCGCGCATGTGACGCGGATTGGCAGGGTCGAGATCGATCAGATCCTCGTAGAGATCGCGTATATGAACGGCGTCGGCCTGCCACACCGGCGCGAGCGCGCAGCGCGCTGCTGCGAGAGCGGGACTGTCCAGTTCGATCGGGTCGAAGGCGTCCAGAACCTGCGCGGCTTGTGCCAGATGCGCGAAATAGTCCATCCGGTCGGCCACGCCAAGCGCGCAGGGCGCGGCATCGCGGCGTGCGGCCTCGGCCGTCGCAATCTCTGCCAGCGCGACGGTCAGCGCGACGCCGGGCCGGTCGGGCAAGTCCGCCAGCAGGTCGTGCAGCCAGGGCAGGCCCGGCGCGCGCGTGCCGTCGGGGCCGGGCTCGATCGCGTCGGCGCCCGCTCCGCGCGCAAGCAGTTCGGCCACCGGGACGCCTCCGGGCGTGGCGACACGGGCGGCGTCGGTCTCGCGCACGAGGGCGTCGAGTTCCTCCCAGCGATCCTGCCGGGCCAGAAAGAGGCCCTGCGCGTGCAGGCGGGCCGCATCGCGTTCGTCGCGTGTCACGTCACGAACGGGCACTGGCCCGTCGGACCGCGTGTCGCGTCGCCGCGTGTCCGCGCGCGCGACGCGCAGAGGCTCGGGGGGCGGCGCGGATGTCGCCGCGTCCGACAGTTGGGCCTGCGGTCGCTGCAGAAGCTGCCTTAGGATCACGCGGAGTGCGCTCATGCTGCGGGGTTCCCGACTTCATCGATGCCCCGACTCTCGCCGGGCAATCGGGCCGAATTCGGGCGGGGTCGCGGAAAGATCGCGCTATGCGTGTGCGGTCAGTTCGAGCTGGTCTGCCCGATCCACGACGGGCGGCGGGTGTTGTCCACCAGCGACACGGCCGGGGCGCGGTGCCCGCCCAGCGCCAGCGTCGCCCGGCGCATGAGCTCGATTCCCTCTTCCGACCGGGCCGGCAGCGAGCGGGGCGAGATCGGCTCGCCCGCCGTGATGCGATAGGGCTGGCGGTGCTTGTTCAGCGTCTCGTGGAAGAGGGTGATGTCCCTGAGCGTGGGGTGGACCAGGTCGAAGAGATAGAACAGCACCGAGTTGCGCGCGCGGATGTTCACCGGGATCACCGGCAGTTCGAACTTGCGCGCGATCATCGCCGCCGAGGGCATCCACGCGCGCTCGTGCAGGCTGAGGCCCCGGCGCTTGGCGAGGCGGCCGGAGGGAAAGATCACGCCCAGCCGCCCTTCCTCGACCGCGCGGCGGGTGTAGGCCATCGTCTCGCGCGTCTTGCCGTGGGTGCGCTTTTCGACCCGCCATTCGACCGGCGCGATCATCCGCTCCATCTGCGGCATCACGCGCAGGATGTCGTGGTTGGCGAAGAAGTAGAGATCGGGGCGCAACTCGGCGAGCGCCGCGTGCAGCATGATGCCGTCCGCGATGCCGGTGGGATGGTTCGCGACGATCAGCGCAGGCCCCTGTCGGGGGATGTTGTCGAGCCCCGTGGCCTCGAGATCGCGGGCCAGAAGGCGCACCATCTCGGCCATGATCCGGTCGGCCGGCAGGTCGCGCAACGCGCTGCCCAGGGCAATCGTGCGATCGTAGCCCAGGACGCGGTTCAGCACGGCCCGGGCCGGCGCCACGGCCGGCCGGCCGGAAAAGAGCCAGGGGGCGCGTTCGGCGATCAGCGGGTCGATCCTGTCCTTCATGGCGCCCTTTAACCACTTGCGTTGCGACGATCGTATGACGGCGATCAAGAAATTGCACGGAACATCGACAGCGAAAACCCCCGAGCCCCGGTTTGGTTCCCGCCGGCGGAAGGGCGCGCATCGCTCAGACAAGCGAGAAGTGATGCCGCTCCGTCCTGATGCCGCGTGCGGAAAGATTTGCCTCCAGTTCGCGCCACGGCGGCACGCTTTCCTGCGGCAGACGCAGCTTTCGGCCCGAGACGAGAACAAGCGTCACCTTCACCGACAGGTCCAGCCGCGTGTCGAAGCGGACCCTGTCGATCCGGCCGAAGACCACCTCGCCCTCGCTGCGTCCCGAATGCCAGCGGATCGTGTCGGGGCCGATCTCCATGCCGGCGCTGCGGTCCGAGATCAGGTCCCAGGCCGCGGGCAGGGTGAAAAGCGCCGGGATCGCCAGCACCCAGAGCGCGGCCTCGAGGAACAGCACCAGCGCGCCCATCGCCGCCCAGACCGCGGCGAGCGCGGCTGCCGTCTGCCGCGTGCGCCCGCTGCGCTCGAAGCGATAGGGCGCCACCGCCTCAGCCCAGCATCCGCCCGACCATCTCGGCCCCGTCGCGCGACAGGCCCGGCTTGGCCGCGATGCGCTCCAGCGCGGCCTTCGCATGGGCCTGCCGGCCTGCGTCGTAGCGCCGCCAGGTCTGGAAGGCGGTCATCATCCGCGCCGCGGTCTGCGGGTTCACCGGATCGAGCCGGATCAGCCAGTCCGCGAGCAGCGCGTAGCCCGCGCCGTCGGCCCGGTGGAAGCCCGCGTGGTGCCCGGCCAGCGCCCCCAGCACCGCGCGGAAGCGGTTGGGGTTCTTCCAGTCGAAGGCGGGATGTTCGGTCAGTCGTGCCGCCGTCTCTGCCGCGCTCTCCGGCTTCGCCTCCATCACCTGAAGGGCGAACCACTTGTCCATCACCAGCCGGTCGTCCTTCCACCGCTCGTGGAAGGCGGCGAGTTCGGCCGAGCCCCTGCCCACGCGCAAGAGGCACGAGAGCGCGGCCAGCGCGAGCGTCATGTTGTCGGCTTCGGCATATTGCCGGGCGGCCAGCGCGCCGTCGTCGCGCCGCGAGATCAGCGCCAGCATCGCGTTGCCCAGCGCGCGCTTGCCGGACTGCTCCGCGTCGGGCGCGTAAGGCCCGGTCACGCGCATCGATTCGTAGAGGTGCGGCGCGAGGTCCGCGAGGTGCCGCGCCATCGCGTCCCTGAGCCCTTCGACCGCGCCGTGAATCGCGTCCGGGTCGGGCGTGTGCCCCCGGTCTGCCAGCACCTGCGCGAGTTCCGATTGCGTCGGCAGCGCCAGCACCTGCGCGCGAAAGGCCGGGTCGAGCGTGTCGTCCCGCAGCATGGCGGCCAGCCCGTCGAGCCAGTCGGCATCGGGCGCCGCGCCCTCGCGGATCGTGGCGATCAGGCTTTCGCGCGCGAGGCTGCGCGCCGCCTCCCACCGGTTGAAGGGGTCTGTGTCATGCGCCATGAGAAAGGCACGCTCGGCCCTCGGCACCTCGCGCTCCAGCACCACCGGCGCGGAGAAGTCGCGCAGGATCGAGGGCACGGGCTTCGAGGCCAGCCCCTCGAAGGTGAAGCTCTGCCGCGCCTGTGTCATCTCCAGCACGCGGGTCGGCACCACCTCGTCGCCGTTGGGCGACAGCAGGCCCACCGCGATCGGGATGACGAGCGGTTTCTTCTCCTCCTGCCCCGGCGTGGGCGGCGTGCGCTGCTCGAATGTCAGCGTATAGGTTCCGTTCTCGAACGCCTCCTCGACCGAGACCCGCGGCGTGCCGGCCTGTGAATACCAGAGCCCGAACTGCGACAGGTCGCGCCCCGTCGCGTCCTCGAAGACCGTCAGCCAGTCCTCGATGGTGCAGGCCTGCCCGTCGTGACGCGCGAAGTAGAGATCGAGCGCCTTCGCATAGCCTTCGTCGCCCACCAGGCGCTTGAGCATCCCGATCACCTCGGCGCCCTTCTCGTAGACGGTCGCGGTGTAGAAGTTGTTGATCTCCTGATAGCTTTCGGGACGGACGGGGTGGGCGAGCGGGCCCTGGTCCTCAGGGAACTGGCGCGCGCGCAGCATCCGCACGTCCTCGATCCGCTTGACGGCGGCGGAACGCAGGTCGGAGGTGAACTCCTGATCGCGGAAGACGGTCAGCCCCTCCTTGAGGCAGAGCTGGAACCAGTCGCGGCAGGTGATGCGGTTGCCCGTCCAGTTGTGGAAATACTCGTGCGCGATGATCGATTCGATGCGCTCGAAATTGGCGTCGGTCGCGGTCTCGGGGCTGGCCAGCACGGCGGCCGAGTTGAAGATGTTGAGCCCCTTGTTCTCCATCGCGCCCATGTTGAAGTCGTCCACCGCGACGATGTTGAACACGTCGAGGTCGTATTCGCGGCCGTAGCGGTCCTCGTCCCAGCGCATCGAGGCCTTCAGCGCCTCCATCCCCCAGGCGCATTTGCCCTCGTCCCCGGGCCGCACCCAGAGGGCGAGATCGACGGTTCGCCCCGAGCGGGTGACAAAGCTGTCGCGGCGCGCCACGAGATCGCCCGCCACCAGCGCGAAGAGATAGGCGGGCTTGGGCCAGGGGTCGTGCCATTCGGCCCATCCCTCGCCCATGCCCACGGGGTTGCCGTTCGACAGCAGCACCGGCGCATCGCCCTCGATCCGCACGGTGAAGGGCGCCATCACGTCGGGCCGGTCGGGATACCAGGTGATCTTGCGGAAGCCCTCGGCCTCGCACTGGGTGCAATACATGCCGCGGCTCATGTAGAGCCCCTCCAGCGCAGTGTTGGTCCGGGGCGAGATCTCGACCTCCGCCTCCCAGGTAAAGGGCGCGTCGGGCACGGCGCAGGTCAGGCCCGCCTCGGTGATCTCGGGGCGCACCTCCTGCCCGTCGATGGCGGCGCGGATCGGGGTCAGCGCCTCGCCATGCAGGAAGAAGTCGCGCGACGGCGCCTCGGGGTTGGGCCGGAAGCGGATGCGGCTGAGCACGCGCGTGGCCGTTGGTGCCAGGCGGAAGGTCAGCTGCACCTCGTCCACCAGATACGCGGGCGGCGCGTAGTCCTTCAGATGGATGGTCTGCGGCGCGGCGTCCTTCATGGCGGGCTCCTCTGGCGGGGTCTTTCCGGGCGATCGGCGTGACCTACCCTTGCTAGTGACTGGGGCAGGGCACGGCAAGCGAATGGCTGGAACGCAATCTGGCACGGCGATCCTGTGGTTCAAGCGCGACCTGCGGGTTGCGGACCACCCGGCGCTGGCGCGCGCCGCGGCAAGCGGCCTGCCGGTGCTGCCGCTCTACATCGTCGAGCCGGACCTCTGGGCGCAACCGGACGCGAGCGGGCGGCACTACGCCTTCCTGGCGGAGACGCTGGCAGCGCTGCGCGGGGATCTCGCGGGTCTCGGTGCCGATCTGGTCGTGCGCGTGGGTGCGGCGGTGCAGGTGCTGGAGGCGCTGCGCCGCACGCATGGCGCGACCCACCTCTTCAGCCACGAGGAAACGGGAAACGCCTGGACCTATGCCCGCGACCGGGCAGTGGGGGGGTGGGCGCGCGCGCAGGGCGTCGTCTGGGAAGAACTGCCGCAGTCCGGCGTGGTGCGCCGGTTGCAAAGCCGCGACGGCTGGGCCGCCCGGCGCGATCGCTTCGTCTTCGCCGAGCCGGTGCCGGTGCCTGAGCGGTTGGAGTCGGTGACCGCCCGGAGCGACCCCTGGCCCGGGGCCGCGCGGCTCGGCCTGCGCCCCGATCCCTGCCCGGGTCGCCAGCGCGGCGGCCGCGCCGAGGCGCTGCGGACGCTCGACAGCTTCCTGACCGAGCGTGGCCGCGACTATCGCCGCGCCATGTCTTCGCCGCTGGAGGGGGCAGAGGCCTGTTCGCGCCTTTCGCCGCACCTGGCGCTTGGCGCCCTGTCGGTGCGCCAGGCCGCCCGGGCCGCCGCCGCGCGGCAGCGCGCTCTGCGCGGCATGCGCGACGGCTGGGCCGGAAGTCTGCGCTCCTTCCAGTCGCGCCTCGCCTGGCGCGACCATTTCATCCAGAAGCTCGAGGACGAGCCGGCGCTGGAACACCGCTGCCTGCACCCCGCCTGCGAAGGGCTGCGCCCGCGCCCGGCCGACGCCGCCCGCCTCGGGGCATGGGCGAGGGGAGAGACCGGCATCCCCTTCGTGGACGCCTGCATGCGCTCGCTGCAGGCCACCGGCTGGATCAACTTCCGGATGCGCGCGATGCTGGTGGCGGTCGCCTCCTACCACCTGTGGCTGGACTGGCGCGACACCGGCCCGGTGCTGGCGCGCCTCTTCACCGATTACGAACCCGGCATCCACTGGCCGCAGATGCAGATGCAGTCGGGCACCACCGGGATGAACACGGTGCGGATCTACAACCCCGTCAAGCAGGGCCGCGATCAGGATGCCAGGGGAGCCTTTACCCGGGCCTGGCTGCCCGAACTGGCCGAAGTGCCCGATGCCTTCCTGCAGGAACCCTGGCGGTGGCAGGGCGCGCCCGGGCTGCTTGGGCGACGCTATCCCGCGCCCGTCGTGGACATCGCCCTCGCCGCCCGCGCCGCGCGC
>NZ_JBKHAQ010000018.1:0-33682 GCF_046542825.1 Rhodosalinus sp.
TGGATCGGGCAGGCGGGCGTGCAGGCGGTGTTCGACGCGATGCAGCGCGGCGGGCTCACCTATTTCCCGCGCGCCTCGCAGGCCAAGGTCGTCACCTTCGCCCGGGGCTGGTGATGCGCATCCTCGCGATCCTGACGGTGCGCAACGAGGCGGCCTTCCTGCTGGACTGGCTGGCCCATCACCGCGCCGTCGGCATCACCGATGTGCTCGCCTTCTCGAACGACTGCCAGGACGGCACCGACGCGATGCTGGACAGGCTGGCGGCGCTGGGCCGGGTCGAGCACCACCGCAACCCGCCGCCCCATGACGCGCAGGGCGTGCAGTTCACCGCGCTCAACCGCGCGGCAAAGCTGCCGATCACGCAAGAGGCCGACTGGATCCTGCCGCTCGACATCGACGAGTTCGTCAACGTCCACACAGGCGACCGCACCCTGCCCGCGCTGATCGCAGCACTGCCCGATGCCACGGCGATCACGCTGACATGGCGGCTTTTCGGCAACTGCGGCGTGGTGGCCTTCGAGGATCGGCCCGTCACCGAACAGTTCACCCGCGCAGCACCCGAGGTGATGTGGTGGCCCTGGCGCGCGGCGATGTTCAAGACGCTCTATCGCAACGACGGCACCTACGCGAAGCCGGGCGTGCATCGCCCCCGCGCGCCCGACCCCGCGCGCGTCGAGGCCGCGCGCTGGTTCGACGGGCACGGGCGGGAACTCGATCCCATCTTCCGCAGGCGCCGCATCTTCTCGACCTTCGGACAGCCGAACTACGGGCTTGCGCAACTCAACCACTATCCGCTGGGGGCGATGGAAAGCTTCGTGCTCAAGGCCGACCGCGGGCGGGCCGTGCACGGGGACGACCGGCTGGGCCTCGACTACTGGGTGGAGCGCAACTACTGCACCGACGAGGATTGCAGCATCGCGGCGCTGGCGCCGGAGACGGCGCGCCATCGCGCCGAACTGGCCGCCGATCCTGAACTCGCGCGGCTGCACGAGGCGGCCGTCGCCTGGCGGCGCACCCGTTTCGCGACCCTGATGGAGGACGAGCCCAACCGCGCGCTGATGGGCCGTCTGCTGGTCACACCGCCGTCGCGGCCCGTCCCGCGCGCGGTCGCGGCCCGGCTGATCGCCCACGCACGCCGCGCGCGGGAATGCGCCGACGCGCCGGATTAAGGGACTCTTTCGCGCGCAATTTCGCCCAAATCCGTTACTATCCGATGGCCAAGGTGCAGGCGCAGTCCGACCTGCCGGCATTGGAGACCCGCATGCAGGATGCCCCCGATCTCGATCAGCGACCGCTCGCCGGGCTGCCGCAGGCCGAATGGCTGGACGCCCTGGCAGAGGTCACCGTCGAGAACGGCCATTTCGCCGTGCTCGGCCCCCGGCACATGGCAAGCTACATAGACCACGGCGGCACCCTGCTGGTCAGCTTCGAGACGGTCGAGGGGATGCGCGCGCTGTCCGCGCGCGAGGAACCGCTGGGGTGGCAGATGGTGCGCGCCGCGGGCTGGTCGAGCCTGTCCCTGATCGCCCAGGGCGACACATGGTTCCGCGACCCGGCGGTCTACGACTATATCGACCGGCTGATCGACGACGCCTTCTTCGAGGATTTCGACCGCGTGGTGTTCTACGGCGCGGGACCCTGCGGCTATGCCGCGGCGGCCTACTCCGTGGCTGCACCAGGCGCCACGGTGCTGGCGATCCAGCCGCAGGCGACCCTCGATCCCGAGTTCGCCGAGTGGGACGACCGGTTCCTGGAGATGCGGCGCACCTCGTTTTCCGACCGCTTCGGCTATGCGCCCGCCATGATCGACGGCGCGCTCGAGGCGTTCCTGATCTATGACCCGCACGAATCGCTCGACGCGATGCACGCCGCGCTCTTTCAGGGCGACAACGTGATCCGGCTGCGCCTGAGGAACATGGGCGGCGCGATACAGGGCGACCTGATCGGCATGGGCTGCCTGTCCCCGCTGCTGGAGGCGGCGGGCGACGGAGTGCTGGACCGGGAGTTGTTCTACGAACACATGCGCGCGCGGCGCGACCACATCCCCTACCTGCGCCGGCTGCTCGCGCGGCTCGAGGAGCGGGGGCGTCACCGGCTGGCGCTTTCGCTGTGCCGGAACGTGAGCGAAAGGCTCTCCGCGCCGCGCTTCGCGCGCCGGGCGCAGCGGCTGGAAGAGATGCTGGGCGAGGACGCCCGGGTCGGCGCCTAGCCCATCCGGTCGGAGATCGCCGCGCGGATCTCCTTCTGGAAGGCGCCGATGGTGCCGCCGATCACCAGAAGCACGGGCGAGACCTCGTCCGACACCAGCACCAGCAGCACCGCCGCAGCAAGCAGCATGGCCGCGAAGGCCGCCACCCGGCGCCCGCCCGCATCCGGCATCCGCTCCTCTCCGAGGAGCGACAGCAAGGCCTCGGTGACGCGGTCCTGGACATGGGGCGTGGCGGCCCCCGCCAGACCGGCGACGATCAGCGTCAAGAGCATCGGACGTCTCCCTTGCGATGCGCTCAGCGACATGTGCCGCATCCTGGCACCGCGGGCAATCACCCGCGCACTGGCGCGCGCCTGCGCGATTGGGTAAAGGCGCGGCCATGACCGAGACCCTGACCCTGCGCCGCCCGGACGACTGGCATCTTCACCTGCGTGACGGCGCCATGCTGGCGGGCGTGCTGCCCGAAAGCGCACGCCATTTCGCACGGGCCATCGTGATGCCGAACCTGGTGCCGCCCGTCGTGACGGGCGCGCAGGCCGCGGCCTACCGGGAACGTATCCTTGCTGCCCTGCCGGAGGGACAGACCTTCCTGCCGCTGATGACCCTCTACCTGACCGAAGACACCGACCCCGAGGACGTGGTTCGCGCCCATGCCGAAGGGATCGTGACCGCGGTCAAGCTCTACCCTGCCGGCGCCACCACGAACTCCGCCTCGGGCGTGCGCGACTTCGGCCGCGTGCGCGGCGTGCTGGAGCGGATGGCCGAGGCGGGCGTGCCGCTCTGCGTGCATGGCGAGGTCACGGACGCCGACATCGACATCTTCGACCGCGAGGCGGTGTTCATCGAGCGCGTGCTGGACCCGATCCGCCGGGCCACCCCCGGCCTGCGCGTGGTGATGGAGCACGTCACCACGGCCGATGCGGTGGCCTACGTCAAGAGCGCCGCGCGCGACCTTGCCGCCACGATCACGGTCCATCACCTGGTGATCAACCGCAACCATATCCTGGCCGGCGGCATCCGGCCGCATTACTACTGCCTGCCGGTGGCCAAGCGCGAGACGCACAGGCAGGCGCTGCGCGCTGCCGCCGTCTCGGGCGATGCGCGCTTCTTCCTTGGCACCGACAGCGCCCCGCACGTCGACGCGGCGAAGGAAACCGCCTGCGGCTGCGCCGGCATCTTCACCGCGCCCAACGCGCTGTCGGTGCTGGCCGAGGTCTTCGAGACCGAGGGCGCGCTCGACCGGCTGGAGGGCTTCGCGTCGCTGCACGGCCCGGCCTTCTACGGCCTGCCGCCGAACGAGGAGCGCATCACCCTGACAAGGGGGGCGCCGGTGGACTACCCGGCGCGGATCGAGACGGGCGACGGCCCGGTCACCGTGTTCGATCCCGGCTTTGCGCTGCACTGGCGGGTGGCGCCGTGAAGGCGCTTGGAAGCGCCTTGCAAGCGGTTTCTCAAACCGCTTGCCCCTGGCGGCACCGTCCCGCACCACAGGAGCCTTGCGCATGATCACGACCGCCCCCCCGCCCGAGGAAATCGCCCGCCTGGCCGCGCGCATGCTGCTGGAAGTGGAAGCGGTGCATTTCAACGCCGACGAGCCCTTCACGCTCGCCTCCGGCCTGCCCTCGCCCACCTATATCGACTGCCGGCGCCTGATCGGCTTCCCGCGCGTCCGCACGGCGCTGATGGACTACCTCTCCGCCACCGTGCTGCGCGAGGCCGGGTTCGAGCGCTTCGACGTGGTCGCGGGCGGCGAGACCGCCGGCATCCCCTTCGCCGCCCTGATCGCGGAACGCCTGGGCCTGCCGATGGCCTACATCCGCAAGAAGCCCAAGGGCTACGGCCGCAACGCCCGCATCGAGGGCGTGCTGAACGAGGGCGACCGCGTGCTGCTGGTCGAGGACCTGGCCACAGACGGCGGCTCGAAGCTGTCCTTCGTCGAGGCGATTCGCGAGGCTGGCGGGGAATGCGCCTTCACCGCCGTGATCTTCGCCTACGGCATCTTCCCCGAGGGCGAGGCGAGGCTGGCAGGGGCCGGGGTGCGGCTGCTGTCGCTGACCACCTGGCGCGACGTGCTGGCCGAAGCCCGCGAACAGAAAGCCTTTTCGCCCGCGACACTCGACCAGGTCGAGGCCTTTCTCGACGCGCCAAGAGCCTGGCAGGACGCGCGGCGCAGATAGATCCCGCCGCTGTGGCGTGACAGGCACATCTTGCCGCTACACCCACAACATGTTGACGCCGACATTGTCGCCGCCACATGCTAGGGTAGCGATCGGCGACTCACAGGCTATCCACAGCTTATACAGTTTGCCCTGGTCCGCGCGCCACGGCTATGCGGTCCGGACGACGAGCAGAGGGGCCAGCCATGAATCAGATCGCGGGGTTCAACCCGGCGAACGCGGAGATCGAGTCTCCGGAGTCCATGCCGCATTCGGTCGAGGCCGAGCAGCAACTGCTCGGCGCGATCCTGACCAACAACGACATCTTCGACCGTGTGGCGGCCATCGTCGGCCCGCAGCATTTCTACGATCCCGTCCATGCCCGCATCTTCGAGATCGCGGCCGCGCGCATCTCGAAGAACGCGCTCGCCTCGCCGGTGACGCTCAAGACCTTCATGGAGGGCGACGAGGGACTCGAGGCGCTGGGCGGCCCCGCCTACCTCGCCCGGCTTGCCGGTGCCGCCATCGCGGGGTTCGCCGCCCGCGACTACGCGCAACTGATCTACGACCTCGCCATCCGGCGCGAGCTGATCGCGCTGGGGCGCGACATCTCGGCCCGTGCCGCGAAGATGGAGGTGGACCGCGAGCCGCGCGAGCAGATCGTCGAGGCAGAACAGGCACTCTACCGGCTTGCCGAACAGGGGCAGGCCGACAGCGGCTTCCAGTCCTTCCTGCATGCCTCGCTCGAGGCGGTGCAGGTGGCCGTCGCTGCCCACAAGCGCAAGGGGCAGCTTGCCGGCATCTCGACCGGCCTGGTCGACCTCGACAAGAAGCTGGGCGGCCTGCACAAGTCCGACCTGCTGATTCTTGCCGGCCGCCCCTCGATGGGCAAGACCTCGCTGGCCACCAACGTCGCCTTCAACATCGCGCGCACCTATCGCCGCGGCCTCAAGTCCGACGGCACGGAAGGCGCGGTCGAGGGCGGCGCGGTGGGCTTCTTCAGCCTCGAGATGAGCGCCGAACAACTCGCCACGCGGGTCCTGTCGGACGCCTCCGACATCCCCTCGGACCGCGTGCGCAGGGGCGACCTGACCGAGGATGAGTTCCAGCGTTTCGCCGCCGCCGCGCGCGAGCTCGAGGCCTGCCCGCTCTACATCGACGACACGCCCGCCCTGCCAATCAGCCAGCTCGCCGCCCGCGCCCGGCGGCTCAAGCGAACGCATGGCCTGGACGTGCTGATCGTGGACTACCTGCAGCTGGTGCGCCCGGCCTCTGCCAAGGACAGCCGGGTGAACGAGGTGAGCGAGATCACGCAAGGGCTGAAGGCCATCGCCAAGGAACTGGATATCCCCGTGATCGCGCTTTCGCAGCTGTCGCGGCAGGTGGAAAGCCGCGAGGACAAGCGCCCGCAGCTCTCGGACCTGCGCGAATCGGGCTCCATCGAACAGGACGCCGACGTGGTGATGTTCGTCTTCCGCGAGGAATACTACAAGGAGCGCGAAAAGCCGGGCGACCACGACCTCGACGGCATGGCGAAATGGCAGGAAGAGATGGAAAAGCTGCACGGCCGCGCCGAGGTGATCATCGGCAAGCAGCGGCACGGGCCCATCGGCACCGTGGAACTCAGCTTCGAGGGGCGCTTCACGCGCTTCGGCAATCTCGCCAAGCCCTGGCAGCAGGACGAGGGCTTCTGACACCACCGGTCACGGGAATCGAGCGGGCGCTGGGCGAGGCCGTGGCGCGCCCTGCCCGGGCGCGCGGCATGGCTGCGCGGCGCGGTCATCCTGCCCGCCCCCCTCACCGATCTTGCCGGTAATCTGGCTGCCGAGCCGCGGCGCGCGGCGGCTCAGGCCGCCAGGCCGCGCCCCCGCAGCAGCGCCTCGACCCCCGGCAGACGGCCGCGGAAGCCCTCGTAAAGCGCCTCGGGTTCGGACGTGCCGCCCGCCGCCAGCACCCAGCGTTCCAGCGCAGCGGCGGTTTCCGGGTCGAAGGGATCGCCCGCCTCGCGGAACGCCTCGAAGGCGTCGGCGTCCATCACCTCGGACCACATGTAGCTGTAATAGCCCGCCGAATAGCCGTCGCCGGCGAAGACATGGGCGAAATGCGGCGTTGCGTGCCGCATCCCGATCGCGTGCGGCATGCCGAGTTCCGCCAGCACTTCGGCCTGCCGGGCCATCGGGTCGGCGGGCGCCGCGCCGGAATGGAAATCGAGATCGACCAGCGCCGAGGCGAGATACTCCACCGTCTGGAACCCCATGTCGAAGGTCGCGGCCGCCAGTACCCGGTCGAGCATCTCCTGCGGCATGGGCTCGCCCGTCCCGGCATGAGTCGCGAAGCGGCGCAGCACCTCGGGCACCTCCAGCCAGTGCTCGTAGAGCTGGCTGGGCAGTTCCACGAAATCGCGCGCGACCGAGGTGCCCGACATCGAGCCGTAGCGCACGTCCGACAGCATGTGGTGCAGCGCGTGGCCGAACTCGTGAAACAGCGTGCGCGCGTCGTCGTAGCTCAGCAGCGCGGGCCGCCCCTCTGCGGGCCTCGCGAAGTTGCAGACGTTGACGACGATGGCGCGGCGCGGCGCGGGCCAGTGGCGCTGGCCGTGGATCGCGCTGCACCACGCGCCCGACCGCTTGGTGCCGCGCGCGAAGTAGTCGCCCACGAAAAGCGCCATGTGCCGCCCGTCGCGCGTGACCTCCCAGGCGCGGGCGTCCGGATGGTAGAGCGGCACCTCGACTTCGCGGAACTCCAGCCCGAAAAGGCGGTGCGCCGTGTCGAAGGCGGCCTCCAGCATCCGCTCAAGCTGCAGGTAGGGTTTCAGCGCCGCCTCGTCGAGGTCATGCTCCGCCTGCCGCCGCCGCTCGGCGTAGTGGCGCCAGTCCCAGGGCTCGAGCGCGCCGTTGATCCCGTCGGCGCGCAGCATGGCGGTCAGCACCTCCGCGTCGGCCTCGGCCCGTGCCCGCGCCGGCGCCCAGACCTGCATCAGCAGATCGCGCACCCGCTCGGGCGTCTTGGCCATCTCGGTCTCCAGCTTCCAGGCGGCGAAGCTGTCGTGGCCCAGGAGCCGCGCGCGTTCCTCGCGCAGCGCCAGCACCTCTGCGGCGATGGCGCGATTGTCGGTCTCGCCGCCGTTCGCGCCGCGTGCGGCCCAGGCGCGCCAGGCCCCTTCGCGCAGATCGCGCCGCGTTGAGAACTGCAGGAAAGGCACGATCAGCGAGCGCGAGAGCGTCACGACGGGCCGGTCGAGCCCCGCCGCGCGCCCCGCCGCGCGCGCAGCCTCGACCACGAAGTCCGGCAGCCCCTCCAGGTCGGCCTCGTCAAGCTCCATCCGCCAGCCCGCCTCCTCGGCAAGCAGGTTCTGGGTGAACTGCGTGCCCAGCACGGCGAGCCGCGCCTTGATCGCGCGCATCCGCGCGGCCGCCTTCCCCTCCAGCGCGGCGCCCGCCCGCACGAAGGCGCGGTGCGTCAACTCCAGCAGCCGCGCATCCTGCGCGTCGAGGTCCAGCGAAGCGCGCGCCTCCCACACGCCGCGCACCCGCTCCCAGAGCGCGCGGTTGCCGTAGAGGTCGGAAGAGAACTCCGCGAGCTTCGGCGAGAACTCCCGCTGCAGTGCCTGTCGCGCCGGCGTGGCATCCGCGCCCGCAACGGAAAAGAAGGCGCCCAGCACCCGGTCGAGCGTGGCGCCCATACCCTCCAGCGCCTGGATGGTGTTCGCGAAATCGGCGGGCGCGGGGTTGTCCGCGATGGCCGCGATCTCGGCCCGCGCCTCGGCCAGCGCGGCGTCGAGCGCGGACGCGTAATGCGCATCCTCGATCCGGTCGTAGGGCGGCAGGCCGTAGGGCGTCGCGACGGGTGCGAGCAACGGGTTCGTCATGGGCGCGTTCTCCTGTTCCGCCATGGGATCTATGCCCCTGTTGACGCCGTGCCACCCCCGCAGACCGGGCAGCCCGGCCGTGGCGCCACGGCGATCACCCGCGCCTCGGCATAAAGCGCATCGTAAAGCATCAGCCGCCCGACCAGCGGCGCGCCGGCCTGGGCGATGAGCTTCACCGCCTCCACGGCCATCATCGCGCCCACCACCCCCGGCAGCGGTCCCACCACGCCCGCCTCCGCGCAGGAGGGCGCAAGCCCCGGCGCCGGGCGCTCCGGAAAGACGCAGGCGTAGCAGGGGCCGCCGCGCGCGGGGTCGAAGACGGCGACCTGCCCCTCCCATTGCGCGATCGCGCCCCAGACCAGCGGCCGGCCCGCCGCCACCGCCGCGCGGTTGACCAGCTCGCGCGTCTCGAAATTGTCCGAGCCGTCGAGGATCACGTCGTAGTCGGCGAAAAGCTCCGCGGCGATCTCTTCCGTCAGGCGCCGGTGATAGGGCCGCACGGTGACGTAAGGATTCTGCGCCTCCATCGCGGCCTGCGCGGAAAAGACCTTGGGCACCCCGATGTCGGCGTCCCGGTGGATCACCTGCCGCTGCAGGTTGGCGTTCTCGACCAGGTCCGCGTCGATGACCCCTACCGTGCCCACACCGGCGGCGGCGAGATACTGCAAGGCCGGCGCGCCAAGGCCGCCCGCGCCCACCACCAGCACCTTCGCCTCGCCCAGCGCACGCTGCCCGGTGCCGCCGATCTCGCGCAGCACGATGTGACGCGCGTAGCGCTCAAGCTGCGCCTCGCTCATCGCGCCGGGGCGCGGCGCGGGCGCCTCGGCCGCCTCCTTCGCGGCCGCACGCCCGCGCAACCGCCGCAGCACCAGCGCATAGCCCGCGCCCAACAGGCCGAAACCGCCGAGAATAAGCCAGAAGGCCGGCCCGCCCCCGGTGGCCACCCGCAGCGGGTGCCCCTCCGGCAGCGCCACATGCACCATCAGCACCGCGATGTAGAGCAGCGCCAGGATCAGGGCGCGAGCCTGCCGCGGCAGGCCGATCAGCCCGCCGCCGAACCACGCCAGCGCCGCTAGACCGAAGACCAGAAGCATCAGCCGCGCCCCGTCGAGCCGAAGCCGCCCGCGCCGCGCGGCGTCTCAGCCAGCGCTTCGGCCAGCTCGAAGGCCGCGCGCACCACCGGCGCCACCACCATCTGCGCAATCCGCTCGCCATGGCGCACGCGGAACGGTGCCGTCCCGAGGTTCAGCAGGATCACCCCCAGCGGCCCGCGATAATCGCTGTCGATCGTGCCCGGCGCGTTCGGCAGCACGATTCCGTGCTTCAGCGCGAGGCCGGAGCGCGGCCGCAGCTGCACCTCGTAACCCTCGGGGATCTCCAGCCGCAGCCCCGTGGGCACCAGCGCGCGCGCGCCCGCGCCCAGCAGCAGCCCCTCCGCCCGCGCATCCGCCGGGAAATTGGCCCGCAGGTCCGCCCCCGCCGCGCCCGCGGTGGCGTAGGCCGGCAGCGGCACATCCGGGTCCGCCTCTTCGGTCCGCAGGACGCGCAGCACGATCATTCCTCTCCCGGTCCTTCCTCTTGCCCCAAATACCCTCGCGCGAAGCGCACGCGCCGCAGGCGCGTTCCCTACGCCAGCGCCTCGGCGAGGCGCGCCGCGAGGCGCTCGGCGACCTCGGCCTTGGGCATCCGCGGCCAGGTTTCCGCACCTTCGGCCGTCACCAGCGTCACCGCGTTCTCGGCCCCGCCCATGATCCCCGTGCCGGGCGAGACGTCGTTCGCCACGATCCAGTCGCAGCCCTTGCGCCCGCGCTTGGCGGTCGCATTCCCGACCACGTCCTGCGTCTCTGCGGCGAAGCCCACCACCAGCCGCGGTCGCCCTTCGGTCAGCGCCGACACATGCGCCAGGATGTCGGGATTCTCGTGGAAGGACAGCTGCGGCAGATCGCCACCGGGCACCTTCTTGATCTTCTGCTCCGCCGCGCCTGCCACGCGCCAGTCCGCCACCGCCGCGGCCATGACGGCGGCATCGGCGGGCAGCGCCGCCTCGACCGCCGCGAACATCTCGCGCGCGGTCTCCACGCGCACCACCTCGACCCCTTCGGGCGGCGGCACGGCGGCGGGGCCGGTCACGAAGACCACATGCGCTCCCAGCGCCGCCAGCGCCTGGGCCAGAGCGGCGCCCTGCGCGCCCGAGGACCGGTTGGCGATGTAGCGCACCGGGTCGATGGGTTCATGCGTGGGCCCCGAGGTGACCACGATCCGCCGCCCCGACAGCGGCCCTTCGCCCAGCGCCGCCTCTACGGCTGCGAGGATGGCCGCCGGTTCGGCCATCCGGCCGGGGCCGTATTCGCCGCAGGCCATGTCGCCCTCGTCCGGCCCCACGAAGCGGACACCGTCCGTGCGCAGGGTGGCGGCGTTGCGGCGGGTTGCCGGATGCTGCCACATCCGCACGTTCATGGCAGGTGCGGCCAGCACCGGCGTGTCCGTGGCCAGCAACAGCGTCGAGGCGAGGTCGTCCGCGTGGCCCTGCGCCATCTTCGCCATCAGGTCGGCCGTCGCGGGCGCCACCACCACAAGATCGGCCACGCGCGACAGCTGTATATGCCCCATCTCGGCCTCGGCCGTCAGGTCGAAGAGCGCGCGATGCACCGTTTCCCCAGCCAGCGCGGCGACCGACAGGGGCGTCACGAACTCCTCCGCCGCGCGGGTCATCACGGGCGTGACCGCCACGCCACGCTCGCGCAGGCGCCGGATCAGATCGAGGGTCTTGTAGGCCGCGATTCCGCCGCCGATGATCAAGAGGATTCGCCTGCCTGCCAGCATCGCCCGTCTCTCCTGCCCGCCCGCACCCTACCTAGCCCCCTGCCCCGCGCCGCACAATGTCGGACCGAGCCGTCACCCTGACCACCCATCTGCCGGCCCCGATGGACGAGGTCCGGGATATGCTGATGCGTCCCGCAACGCTGGCTCATGTCGCGGCGCCGCTGCTGCGCTTCGTGCCCGAGGGCCGGCCCTTGCCCGACCGTTGGGAGGAGGGCACTTGGCGCGTCCGGCTGCGCGGACCGCTCGGGCTCCCGCTTGGCTGGCAGGAAATACGCGTGAGCTTTCCCGAAGCGCCACCGCCGATGCTGCGGCTGCGCGACGACGGGCGCGGCACGCTGGCGCGACGGTGGGATCACCTGATCGAGATTGCGCCGGAGGGCGACGGCACGCGCTACACCGACCGGATCGTGGTGGAGGCCGGCTGGCTGACCCCGGCGATACGCCTCTTCGCGCGGGTCTTCTATGCCCACAGGCAACGGCGCTGGCGTCGGCTGCTCAGCCCCGGAAGGCGTCGCAGGGATCGGGCCGCTCCGCCTCCGGCGTGACGAGCCAGAGATCGTAGGGCGCGCTGTCCTCCGGCGCGGCCTCGAGTTGGCCGACCGACAGGACCGAGACATCCGGCGCGGCGCGCGCCAGTTTCGCGGGCATCCCCCAGTCGGTGCGCGCGTGGCCGTTGCCGGTGATCACCACGACCGGGCCACCCGTCTCGTCAAGCGCGCGCAGAGCCTTGCGCGCGAGTGCGGCATCGCGCACCCGTTGGGCCATCACCATGCCGGGCAGCATCGTCTCGGGCAGCGCGTCGCAATGCGCCTCGGCCTGCATCGCCTCGCGCTCGGCCTGCTGCTCGTCCGGCAGGGCCGCGTCGAGGCCCCAGCGCGCGGCATCCTCGGGCAGCTCGCCCTCGCCCATGACCACGCCGCGCAACTCCTCGCGCGGCACCGCCGCGCCAAAGACGCGCGCCTCGGGCGCCGCGGCGAAGATCGGCGCATACATGGCGAAGTCGGGCCAGCCGCTTTCGTCCCAGTCGAGGGTCGCGCGCAGCGCCTCGGCATCCGTCATGAGGTCAGGCGTCACGCGCTCCGCATACTCGGGCGTCAGCATCTCGAAGACCAGCGCCGCGGGTTGCAGCTCCGCGACCGCGGCAGTCTGGTTCTCGTGATGCCACGGGTTATCGTGCACCTCCCCCAGGATCACGATATCGGCTGTCGGCAGCGTCGAAAGCTCCGAAGGCGCAATGGGCTCCGCCTCCGCGCCGAGCGCAGCGAGAAGCGGCAACGCGAGCGCAGCGAGCGCGCCCCTCATGCGAGCAGCGCCTGCACCTCGCGCGACTGCGATTCCAGCGCGCGCCGCATCTTCTGGAACGCCGCCGCCTCGAGCTGGCGCACCCGCTCCTTCGACAGGCCCAGCTCGTCGCCCAGGCTTTCCAGCGTGCGCGGGTCGTCGCGCAACTTGCGCTCGCGCACGATGAAGCGCTCGCGCTCGTTCAGCACGCCCAGCGCCTCGACCAGCCACTCGCGCAGCCGCGCCATGTCGTGGTCGCGCTCGATCAGGTCGGCGGCCTGCGTGCCTTCGTCCTCCAGCGTCTCGATCCACTCGCGGCCCTCGTCCTCGGCGGACTGGGTCGCGTTGAGCGAGAAGTCCGAGCCCGAAAGCCGCCCCTCCATCATCTCGACATCGTGCAGCGGGACGCCGATCTCGGTCGAGATGAGCTGATGCAACTGGTGGCGATCGAGCTGGACGCCCCGCTGCGCCGCCTCGCGCTCCAGCCGGGCCTGCACGCGGCGCATGTTGAAGAAGAGCGATTTCTGCGACGAGGTGGACCCGGTGCGCACCATCGACCAGTTGCGCATCACATAGTCCTGGATAGAGGCCTTGATCCACCAGACAGCATAGGTGGAAAACCGCACGCCGCGATCGGGGTCGAACTTGTCGGCCGCCTTCATGAGGCCCAGGCCGGCCTCCTGGATCAGGTCGTTCATCGGCGCGCCGTAGCGGCGGAACTTGGCCGCCATGGAAATCGCGAGCCGCATGTAGGCGTTGATCAGCCGGTGCAGCGCTTCCTCGTCGCGCTCGTCGCGCCAGGCGTAGGCGAGTTTCAGCTCCGTCTCCGCGTCGAGAAGCTCTGCCTTCATGGCGGCACGGGACAGGCTCTTGTCGGTCTGGGTATCGAGGGCCATGGTCACTCCGCTGTCTGCGTCGGCGCCTCATCGGAGCGCCTTTCTACTTCGGTACGCGCGCCGCACGTTCCTGGATCAGTCTCGTCGAAGGAACGCTTGTGTCACATGCGGCGTTCCGGCGCGCCTGCCGACGCGTGCCGCGCGGGCAGGCCCGTCACAGCCCCTTGAACTGGCGGGATTCCTGCAGACGCTTCGTCTTGCCGCCGCGGCATCATCACGAATTTGTCAAGACGGCCTGCGGCACGGTGCGCGGCCGTGCGCGCCGCCCGACCCCCGCGCGTTAAGCATTCGTCAACCAAGTCCGCGCTAGGCCCTTGCGGACAGTCTTGCCGGGGTCGCGATGGTCGCACGGGCCTATACCGTTGCTTTCGAGGGCGTGGAGGCGCGGACCGTCGAGGTGCAATGCGCGGTCAGCCCCGGCACGCCCGGCTTTTCCATCGTGGGCCTGCCCGACAAGGCCGTGAGCGAGGCGCGCGACCGCGTGCGCAGCGCGCTCAACGCGCTTTCCATCGCGCTGCCGTCGAAGCGGATCACCGTCAATCTCGCCCCCGCCGACCTGCCCAAGGAGGGCTCGCATTTCGACCTGCCCATCGCGCTGTCGCTGCTCGCCGCGCTCGAGATCCTGCCAGCCGACGCCGCCGAAAGCACTGTGGCGCTGGGCGAGTTGTCGCTCGACGGCCTTCTGATGCCCGTGCTGGGCGCCCTGCCCGCCGCAATGGCCGCGGCCGAAGCGGACCGCGCACTGCTCTGTCCCCGCGCCTCGGGGCCGGAGGCCGCCTGGGTTGGTGGCGCGCAGGTGATCGGGGCGGCCAGCCTTGGCGACGTGGTGCGCCACTACACCGGGCAGGCCCCGATCCCGCCCGCCGAGCCGGGCGAAATCACCGGCGATCCGTCCGCCCGCGACCTGCGCGACGTCAAGGGACAGGAACGCGCCAAGCGCGCGCTCGAGATCGCGGCGGCGGGCCGCCATCACATGCTGATGATCGGCACGCCGGGCTCGGGCAAGTCGATGCTGGCCGCGCGGATGCCCGGCCTGCTGCCGCCGCTCACCCCGGTCGAGGCGCTCGAGACCTCGATGATCCACTCGCTGGCGGGCCTGCTGGACGAGGGCGGCATCAGCCGCCTGCGCCCCTTCCGCGAGCCGCATCACACCGCCTCGATGGCCGCGATCGTGGGCGGCGGCAAGGGCGCGAAGCCGGGCGAGATCAGCCTTGCGCATAATGGTGTGCTCTTCCTGGACGAACTGCCGGAGTTTCCGCGCGCCGTGCTGGAAACCCTCCGCCAGCCGGTCGAGACGGGCGAGGTCATGGTCGCGCGCGCCAACGCGCATGTGCGCTATCCCTGCCGCTTCCTGCTGCTGGCGGCGGCCAATCCCTGCCGTTGCGGATACCTCTCCGACCCGGCACGCGCCTGCGGCCGGGCGCCCGCCTGCGGCGAGGATTACCTCGGCCGCATCTCGGGGCCGCTGATGGACCGCTTCGACCTGCGGGTCGAGGTGCCGCCGGTGGCCTTCGCCGATCTCGATCTGCCGGCCTCGGGCGAGGGCTCGGCCGAGGTGGCGGCGCGGGTGGCGCGGGCGCGCGAGGTGCAGGTGGCGCGCTTCGCCGGCCACCCCGGCCTGCGCCAGAACGCCGATGCCGAGGGCAAGGCGCTGGACGAGGTGGCGACGCCCGACGCCGAGGGGCGCGAGGTGCTGACCCGCGTGGCCGAGCGCATCGGGTTGTCCGCGCGCGGCTATCACCGGGTGCTGCGCGTGGCGCGCACCATCGCGGACCTCGACGGCTCGGACGCGGTGCGCCGGCCGCATGTGGCAGAGGCGGTGAGTTACCGCATCGTCTCGGCGAAGGCGGTCTGAACGAAGTCGCCCGCGCGGGCGAGCGCCGCGCGCGCCTCCGGCAGCCAGCCGTCGAGGATCTGCCAGACATGCGGCGTGTCGGGCCAGAGATCGAGGTGCACGCGCCCGTCCGCCGCCCGCAGCCGGGTGGCCATGCGCCTGGCGTCGTCCCGCAGGATCTCGGTGCGGCTGGCCTGGATCAGCACCGGCGGCGGGGCGCGGAAGGGCGCGAAAAGCGGCGAGAGGCGCGGGTCGCGCCGGTCGGCTTCCGGCGCCACGATGTCGACCAGTTCCTCGATCCGCTCCACGGGCAGAAGCGGATCGGCGCGGGCGTTCTCGCGCAGCGAGGCGCCGGAGAGCGTCAGGTCCACCCAAGGCGAGAAGAGCACCGCGGCGCGGGGCCGTTCGCCCTCCTCCAGAAGCCGCGAGAGCAGCGCCAGCGCCAGCCCTCCGCCCGCACTGTCGCCGCCCAGAACGATGTCGCCGGGCGCGAGGCCCTGCGCGCGCAGGAGGCCCCAGGCGGCGCATGCATCCTCGAAGGCCGCGGGAAACGGCGCCTCGGGAGCCAGACGATACTCCGGCGCACAGACCTCGGTGCGCGCGAGGCGCGACAGCCGCCCCAGCATCCCGCGGTGGGTGCGCAGGCTGCCGGCGACATAAGCGCCGCCGTGAAACCACAGGATCGCGCGGCCCGCCGGGACCGGCCCGGCCGACAGCCAGCCCAGCGGCGGCGGTCCGGGCCGCCGGATCTCGCGCAGGTGGGCAGGCCCGCGCAGCAGCGGCGCGATCCGCTCGAAGTCGCGGCGCGCGCGTTCGGGCGTTCCGGTCCGCGCGAGCGCGGGCTTGGCGACGGCGCGCAGCGCCGCGTTCATCGCGGCAAGGCGCAGGCTCATGCCGCCGCGCGCCGCGCCTCGATCGCCTCCCAGACGCGGGCGGCGATGTTGACGCCGTCGAAACGCTCGAGTTCCTGCAGCCCGGTGGGCGAGGTCACGTTGATCTCGGTCAGCCGGTCGCCGATCACGTCGATGCCGACGAAGAGCTGCCCCTTCTCCCGCAGCACCGGGCCGATGCGGGCGCAGATCTCGCGGTCGCGGTCGGTGAGTTGCGCGGGTTCCGGCCGGCCGCCGACGTGCATGTTGGACCGCGTCTCGCCGGCGGCGGGCACGCGGTTGATGGCGCCCACGGCCTCGCCGTCCACAAGGATCACCCGCTTGTCGCCCTGCGCCACCTGCGGCAGGAATTTCTGCACGATCAGCGGTTCGCGCGTGAAGCCGGTGAAGAGCTCGTGCAGGGCCGAGAGGTTGCGGTCGTTGGCATCCAGCCGGAAGACCCCCGCGCCGCCGTTGCCGTAGAGCGGCTTGAGGATCACGTCGCCATGCCGCGCCTTGAAGGCGCGGATCGTGGCCAGGTCGCGCGCGATGGTGGTGGGCGGCGTCAGGTCCGGGAAATCGAGAACCAGCAGCTTCTCGGGGAAGTTGCGCACCCAGAAGGGATCGTTGACCACCAGCGTGCTGGCCGCGAGCCGCTGCAGCAGGTGCGTGGTGGTGATGTAGTGCATGTCGAAGGGCGGGTCCTGCCGCAGCCAGACGACGTCGAACCCGGCCAGGTCGACATGCGCCTCCTCGCCAAGCTCGGCATGGTCGCCGCGGGCGCGCCGCACCCGCAGCGGCCGGCCCCTTGCGGTGATCCGTCCCTCCTCGTAGGCCAGCCGGTCGGGGGTGTAGTAGAAAAGCTCGTGCCCCCGCGCCTGCGCCTCCTCGGCGAGGCGAAAGGTGGTGTCGGCGTCGATGTCGATGGCGCCGATCGGATCCATCTGGATGGCGACTTTCATGGGCGGGCTCCGCTGCGACAGGCCCTTTCATGGCGCAGCCGGCGTCCGGGCGCAATCGTCGTGCCGCCGCCTACCAGTCGCTGCCGAAGGCATTCTCGATGACCTTCACCGCCCCGCTGCCGTCGACCAGCGCGAGGTCGAAGCGCATTTCGGTCAGCAGGCCGCCAGGTTCCTGTCCAACGAATTCCTCCGCCGCAGCGCAGAGCCTGTCCATCTGGCGGCGGCCGAGCCGCGTCGCCGCCGCCTCGAAACTGCGCGCGGCCTTGACCTCGACGAAGACGACGCGCGCACCTTCGCGCACGACGAGATCGATCTCGCCCGCCGCGCCGCGCCAGCGTTCCGCCACGACCGGCCGCCCGCTCGCGCGGTAGTGGCGCGCAACCCCCGCCTCCGCCGCGCGCCCCGACAGCGCGGCGAGGCGTCCACGCCGCACGCGCCGCGCCCGCCCCGGAGCCGCGAAGGGCGGCATCGCCGCAGCCTCAGACATCGCCGTCATCGTCATCGTTGTGCTCCTTCGCCGTGCGCCGCAGCGCCATCTGGTAGACCCTGCGCCGGGGCAGACCGGTGGCGGCGGCGACCTCTGCCGCGGCGTCGCGCACCGAGGCATGCCCAAGCGCCGCGTCCAGCATCCCTTCTAGGTCGATTTCGCTAACGCTTTCCGAATCGCCCGCGCCGATCAGCACGACGATCTCGCCCTTGGGCACCGGCGCGTCCGCCAGCGCCGCCGCAAGCTCGCCCAGCGCGCCGCGGCGCACGGTCTCGAAACGCTTCGTCAGTTCCCGGCAGAGCGCGGCCGGCCGGTCCGCCCCCAGTACGGCCGCCGCATCCGCCAGCATCGCGGCCACCCGCCGGGGCGATTCGTAGATCACCAGCGTGCCGGGCACCCCGCGCAGCGCTTCCATTGCCCGCCGTCGCTGTGCCTTGGACACCGGAAGGAAACCGGCAAAGAAGAAGCGGTCCGTGGGCAGGCCGCCCACCGCGAGCGCGGCCAGCGCGGCCGAAGCCCCGGGCACGGCCGTCACCGGGTGGCCCGCCGCGATCGCCTCGCGCGCGAGCGCATAGCCCGGATCGGCCACAAGCGGCGTGCCCGCCTCCGAGGCGTAGGCGACCGAACTCCCTTCGGCCAGCGCCGACAGCAGCTTTGGGCGCATCGCCGGACCGTTGTGGTCGTGATAGGCAAGAACCCTGCGCGTGCCCATCGGAACGGCATGGATCTGCATCAGCCGGCGCAGGCTGCGCGTGTCCTCGGCGGCCAGGACGTCGGCATCGCGCAGCACGTCGAGCGCGCGCAGGGTGATGTCGCGCGCGTTGCCGATCGGCACCGAAACCAGGTAAAGACCCGGCGCAAGATCGCCGTCTTGAGGATTCGGCACTGGACCCGCCTCTTGTCGTGACTATGATCGACCGCGCCCACAGGCCGGTGGCCGACACCCTGTTCCGCCGGTTCCGACCGAGGGAGGCTTTCGCCCATGTTCGACGTTTTCGCCCAGCCCCGCAAGTTCGCCCCGCCCCGCAAGTTCGCCGCCCGCGCGCTCGCCGCGCTGTCGATCCTCTGGCTGGCCGCTTGCGAGCCGGTTGGCGTGAGCCTGCCGGCAGTCGGTCAGGAACGCTCGATCGATACGTCCCGCCCGGTGCCCGTGGCGCTGCTGGTGCCGCGCAGCGACGAGGGTGCCGCGAGCATCGCCCGCGATCTCGAGACCGCGGCGCGGCTTGCGGTCGACGATCTGGGCGACGTCGCGATCGACCTGCGCGTCTACGACACGGCCGGCGATGCCGGAACCGCTGCGTCCGTCGCGCAGCGCGCCGCCGACGAGGGGGCGGGCATCATCCTTGGCCCGCTCTTCGGAGAGGCGGCCAATGCCGCGGCGGTGCAGGTCGCCGACGACGGGCTGAACGTGCTGAGCTTTTCCAACAACAGCTCGATTGCCGGCGGCAACCTCTTCGTGCTGGGCCCGACCTTCGAGAACGCGGCCGACCGCCTTGTCGCCTACGCCGCGCGACAGGGCCGGACGCGGTCCGTGATCGTTCACCCCGACACCGTCGAGGGACAGTTCGGCCGCAACGCGATCGAGAGTGCTGCGGCGGCGCAGGGCATGCGCGTGGTCGGCACCGTGCCCTTTCCGTTCTCCGAAGAGGGCGCGGTCGACGCCGCGAGCCGGGCCGTCGAGGCCGTGCGCAGCAACGACGCCGATTCGATCTTCCTGACCTCGACCTCCTCCGGTGCGCTGCCGCTGCTTGCGCAGCTGCTGCCCGAGCAGGGGCTCGACCCTTCGGACACCCAGTACATCGGCCTGGCCCGCTGGGACGTGCCGCAACAGACCCTGGACCTGCCGGGCGTTCAGGGTGGCTGGTTCGCCCGGCCGGACGAGGCGATGATGGAAAGCTTCCGCGACCGCTTCGAAACGGCCCATGGCAGACGCCCGCATCCTCTGGCAGGGCTCGCCTACGACGGGATCGCCGCCATCGGTGCGCTGGTCGAGCAGGGCAACGGCGCCACGCTGACCCGCGGCGACCTCACGCAATCCTCCGGGTTCCAGGGCACCGGCGGTGCCTTCCGGCTGCTGCCCGACGGCACGAATCAGCGCGCGCTGGCGGTGGCGACGGTGCGCGACGGGCAGGTGGAGATCCTCGACCCGGCGCCGAGAAGCTTCCGCGGTGCCGGATTCTGATCCTGTCCTCGCCGCCCTTCCCCGGGACGCGCAGGACAGGCTGATCTGCGCGCCCGAGGCGATCTTCGACCGCGCGGCCTTTGCCGGCGACCTCGAGGCGGCAGCGGCAGAGGCCGAAGACGGCGCCGCGCTGCGCATGGCCGCCGTGCGGCTGCTGCGCGAGGCGCGCAGCCGTGGCCGCGATGCGATCGCCGATGCCTTCCGCGCGCACCCCTTCGAAGCCCGCGCGACGATCCGCGCCTATGCCTGGCTCACCGACCGGCTGGTCGAGGCGGCCTGGACCGTCGCGACGCAACGCTTGCACCCCAATCCCAACCCCACCGAGGGCGAGCGCCTCGCGCTGCTGGCCGTGGGCGGCTACGGCCGCGGCGAGATGGCGCCCGAATCGGACGTGGACCTGCTGTTCCTCTCGCCGTGGAAGATCACGCCCTGGGCGGAGAGCGTCACCGAGTCGATCCTCTACATCCTGTGGGACATCAAGCTGAAGATCGGCCACGCGTCGCGCACGGTGAAGGACTGCCTGCGCCTGGGCGCCGAGGACGTGACGATCCGCACCGCGCTGCTGGAACACCGGCACCTCTGCGGCACCGCGGCGCTGACCGAGGAGCTTGAACACCGCCTGCGGCAGGATCTCTTCGACGGCACCGAGCGCGAGTTCATCGAGGCCAAGCTCGCCGAGCGCGACGCGCGGCACACCCGGCAGGGCGCGCGCTACATGGTCGAGCCCAACGTCAAGGAGGGCAAGGGCGGGCTGCGCGACCTGCAGTCGCTCTACTGGATCGCGAAATACGTCCATCACGTCGATGTGGCAGCGGCGCTTGTCGACCTGGGCGTGTTCCGCCCCGAGGAATACGACCGCTTCCGCCGGGCCGAGAACTTCCTCTGGGCGGTGCGCTGCCATCTGCACCTGCTGTCGGGCCGCGCGGTCGAGCAGCTGACCTTCGACATGCAGGTCGACGTGGCCGAGGCGATGGGCTACCGTGACGCGCGCGGGCGGCGGGCAGTCGAGCACTTCATGCAGGAATATTTCCTGCACGCGACGGCGGTGGGCGATCTGACGCGCATCTTCCTGACCGCGCTCGAGGCCGATCACCGCAAGGGCGCGCCGCTTCTGACCCGGCTCTTCACGCGCACGCCGCGGGTGCGCAAGGGCTACACGGTGGCCACCGGCCGGCTTGCCATCGCCGACGACGCGGCCTTTCTCGCCGACAAGCTCAACCTGCTGCGGCTCTTCGAGGAGGCGCTGCGCACGGGCCTGTTGATCCATCCGGACGCGATGCGCCTTGTGCGCGCCAACCTGCACCTGATCGACGACGAGGTGCGCACCAGCCGCGAGGGGCAGCGCATCTTCCTCGACCTGCTGCTGCGGCACGGCAACCCCGAGCGCGCGCTGCGCCGGATGAACGAGCTTGGCGTGCTCTCGGCCTTCCTGCCGGAATTCGCCCCGGTCGTCGCGATGATGCAGTTCAACATGTATCACCACTACACGGTGGACGAACATACCATCCAGTGCATCAGCCAGCTTGCGCGGATCGAGCGCGGCGAGCTGTCCGAAAGCCTGCCGGTGGCCAGCGGGATCCTGCAGGAAGGCGTGAACCGCCGCGTGCTTTATGTGGCGCTGCTGCTGCACGACATCGGCAAGGGGCGGGAAGAGGATCACTCGATCCTCGGCGCGCGGATCGCCCGCACGGTCGCCCCCCGCCTGGGCCTGCGGAAGTGGGAGGCGGAGACGGTGGAGTGGCTGGTGCGCTACCACCTGCTCATGTCCGATCTGGCGCAGAAGCGCGATATCGCCGACCCCCGCACCGTGCGCGACTTCGCCAAGCTCGTGCGCACGAAGGATCGGCTGGACCTGCTGACGGTGCTCACCGTCTGCGACATCCGCGGCGTGGGCCCCGGCACCTGGAACAACTGGAAGGCCGCGCTGATCCGCGCGCTCTACCGCCAGACGCGGCGCGCGCTTGAGGGCGGGATGGAGGCGCTCAACCGCGAGAACCGCGAGGCGGAGGCGAAGCGCGCCCTGCGCGCCCGGCTGGCGGACTGGGATCAGTCGGACCTGCGGCGCGAGCTGGGCCGCCACTATCCAGCCTACTGGCAGGGGCTCCACGTCACCGCGCACGAGATCTTCGCGCGGCTGCTGCGCGACATCGGCGCGGACGACATCCGCATCGACCTGCACCCGGACGAGGACCGCGATGCCACCCGCATCTGTTTCGCGCTGGCCGACCATCCCGGCATCTTCTCGCGCCTCGCGGGCGCGCTGGCGCTCGCTGGCGCCAACGTGGTCGATGCGCGCACCTATACATCGAAGGACGGCTACGCGACGGCGGTCTTCTGGGTGCAGGACGCCGACGGGCGCCCCTACGAGATGGAGCGCCTGCCGCGGCTGGAGCGCACCATCGGCAAGACCCTGCGCGGCGAGGTCATACCCAGAGAGGCGATGCGGCCGCGCGACAAGCTGCGCAAGCGCGAGCGCGCCTTCCGCGTGCCCACCTCGGTCACCTTCGACAACGACGGCTCGGACATCTACACCATCATCGAGGTCGACACCCGCGACCGTCCCGGCCTGCTCTACGATCTGACCCGCACGCTGGCCGAGGCCAATGTCTACATCGCCTCCGCGGTCATCGCGACCTATGGCGAGCAGGCGGTCGACAGCTTCTACGTCAAGGACATGTTCGGGCTGAAGCTGCACGCGCCCGCCCGCCAGCGCATCCTGGAGGCGCGACTCAGGAAGGCCATAGAGGACGGCGCGGCGAGGGCGGAGGGATGACCCCGCTGCGGCACCCGGACAACGTCATGCCCCGGGAGACGGGCGCGGCGCTCGACGGGCAAGGTCTGCGCGGGGCGTTCGACGCCCGCCCGCCCCGTCCGCGCCACGACTGGCTGGGCTGGATTGCCACCGCTAAGAAGCCCGGAACGCGCGCGCGCAGGCGCGCATCCATTTCGGCCGATCTGGAGGCAGGGCACGGCGACACCGGCGTGGACTGGCACCCGAAGCGATGACGGGCCCGCGCCGATGAGGCCCATCCGCCTGATGGCCGGTTTCCTGACGGTCGGGGTCTGGACGCTTGCAAGCCGCGTGCTGGGCTTCGTGCGCGACGTGCTGATCCTTGCCTTCCTTGGCACCGGCCCGCTCTACGAGGCCTATGTCGTGGCCTTCCGCCTGCCCAACATGTTCCGCCGTTTCTTCGCCGAAGGCGCCTTCAACACCGCCTTCGTGCCGATGTTCTCGAAGAAGCTGGAGGGCGAAGAGGATGCGCAGGGCTTCGCGCGCGACGCCTTCGCGGGGCTGGCCACGGTGCTGATCGCGCTCACGCTGGTCGCGCAGATCGCAATGCCCTGGCTGATCTATGGCATGGCCTCGGGCTTTGCCGGGCAGGTGGAGTTCGAGCTGTCGGTCGAATTCGGGCGCATCGCCTTTCCCTACATCCTCTTCATCTCGCTCGCCGCGCTGCTCTCGGGCGTGCTGAACGCGACCGGCCGCTTCGCCGCCGCCGCCGCCGCGCCCGTGCTGCTGAACCTGCTGTTGATCGGCGCCATCGGCGGGGCGCATCTCATGGGCGGCGACGTGGCGCGCGCGCTGATCTGGGCGATCCCGGTGGCGGGGGTCGCGCAACTCCTGCTGGTGGCGATCGCCGCGCGCGCGGCGGGCTTCACCATGCGGCTGCAGCGCCCGCGGCTCACGCCAGAGCTGCGGCGTCTGGTGCGCATCGCCGTGCCCGCGGCGCTGGCGGGGGGCGTGCTGCAGGTCAACCTGCTGGTCGGCCAGCAGGTGGCCAGCTACTTCGACCGCGCGGTGGGCTGGCTCTATGCCGCCGACAGGCTCTATCAGCTTCCCCTCGGCGTCGTCGGCATCGCCATCGGCATCGTGCTTCTGCCGGATCTCGCGCGCCGCCTGCGCGCGGGCGACGACGCCGGCGGGCGCGCGGCCTTTTCCCGCGCGGGCGAGATCGCGCTGGCGCTGACGATCCCCTGCGCCGTGGCGCTGGTGCTGATCCCCCTGCCCATCGTCTCGGTCCTGTTCGAGCGCGGGCAGGCCACGGCAGACGACAGCGCCGCCATCGCCGTGGCGGTGGCGATCTATGGCCTGGGTCTGCCGGCCTTCGTGCTGCAGAAGGTGCTGCAGCCGCTCTTCTTCGCGCGCGAGGACACGCGCACGCCCTTCCGCTACGCGCTCTGGGGGATGGTGGTGAACGCGGTGCTGGCGATCGGGCTGGCGCCCGTGGTGGGCTGGGTCGCGCCCGCCATCGCGGCGACGGCGGCGGCCTGGGTCATGGTGCTGCTGCTGGGCATCGGCGGGCGGCGCTTCGGCGATGTGGCGCGCTTCGACGCGCGCTTCCGCAGCCGGATCTGGCGCATCCTCTGGGCCTCGGGGGTGATGGGCCTGGCGCTCTGGACGCTGGAGCTGATCCTGGGTCCCTTCCTCGGCATGCCCGGCTGGCGCTACGGGGCGCTGGCGGTGCTGGTTCTGGGCGGTGCGGCGGTCTATTTCGGCGCCGCGCAGGTGCTGGGCGCGCTGCGCCTGTCGGAGGTGCGCGGCGCGCTCAGGCGCGGCTGAGACATCAGTCGCGTCGCATCCGCGCGCGCAGCCGCGTCCAGCCGCCGGGGCTGACGAAGAAGGACATCAGGAAGCCCGCCCCGAAGCCCGCAAGATCGGCGATCCAGTCGTTGTAGGGGCCGAAGAGCAGCCCGAAGATCAGCTGGATTCCCAGCAGCACGCCGATCAGGGTAAAGGCGCGAATCTGCTGCGCCCCCATCTGCCCCAGCCGCATCCACAACAGCCAGGTGAAGGCGCCGATCAGCCCGTAGACCCCCGGAAAGGCCCCCAGCAGCCACTGCGACCCGCCCAGCAGCAGGCCGAAGACCGCGGCGCCCACGACGCTGGAGACCGCGAAGACGCCCAGCGTGGCGACCGCGCCAAAGACCTCGCCCACCATCTTGCCCAGCGCCAGCAGCATGATCGCGGCGAAAAGCGCGTGGGTGAAGCTTGCGTGCACGAAGGGATAGGTGACGAAGCGCTGCAGATGCTCCAGCGGCCACTGCCCGGTCACGCGCATCCAGTCGAGGATCGCGGCGTTGAAGCCGTAGGTCTCGATCGCGGCGGCGCGCCAGCCCACCGCGCCCGGACCGCCGGCAAGCCCCCGCGCGCCCAGCGAAAACGCGACCTCCACCGCCACGATCAGCAGGAACAGCGCCACCACCACGGGCGGCAGCGGATTGACCGGCGCGGGGCCGGGCGCGTGGCTCATGGCGCGCTCCCTCGCTCGCTTGACGCTTTGGCCCCCCGTGGGTAAGCGAGCCGGGACCCGAACGCCAGACGGAGTTTTCCCCGCATGTCCGACGCGGATCCCCTTGCCGGTTTCACCCCGCGCGTGTTCTCCGGCATCCAGCCGTCCGGCGGGCTGACGCTCGGCAATTATCTCGGCGCGATGAAGCGCTTCGTCGAGATGCAGGAGCAGGGGGTCGAGACGGTCTATTGCGTGGTGGACCTGCACGCGATCACCGTCTGGCAGGACCCCGCGAAGCTCACCCGCGCCACGCGCGAGCTTTGCGCGGGCTTCATAGCGGCGGGCATCGACCCCGGGCGTTCGATCCTCTTCAATCAGTCCCAGGTGGCCGAGCACGCGCAGCTTGCCTGGGTCTTCAACTGCGTGGCGCGCATGGGCTGGATGAAGCGCATGACGCAGTGGAAGGACAAGGCCGGCAAGAACCAGGAGGAGGCGAGCCTGGGGCTCTTCGCCTATCCCGCGCTGATGGCCGCCGACATCCTTGTCTATCACGCCACGCATGTCCCCGTGGGCGAGGACCAGAAGCAGCACCTTGAGCTCACGCGCGACATCGCGGCGAAGTTCAACCACGACTACGGGGTGAACTTCTTCCCGCTGACCGAGCCGGTGATCGAGGGCGCGGCCACGCGGGTGATGAGCCTGCGCGACGGGTCGAAAAAGATGTCGAAATCCGATCCCTCGGACATGAGCCGCATCAACATGACCGACGATGCCGACACCATCGCGCAGAAGATCCGCAAGGCGCGCACCGACCCCGAGCCGCTGCCCTCGGACCACGCGGGGCTGGAGGAACGGCCCGAGGCGCGCAACCTCGTCAACATCTACGCGGGCCTTGCCGACATGAAGGTCGAGGAAGTGCTGGCCGAATACGGCGGCAGGCAGTTCTCGGCGTTCAAGCCGGCGCTGGCGGAACTGGCGGTCGAGAAGCTCTCGCCCATCTCGGCCGAAATGGCCCGGCTGATGGAGGCGCCCGACGAGATCGACGCGATTCTCGCCCGCGGCGCCGAGCGTGCCCGCGCGCTGGCCGCCCCGATCCTCAGGCGCACCTACGAGATCGTGGGGATGGTGGGGGCCTGAGATGCGGCGCGCGCTCCGGGCCTTCCTCGGGGCGCTCCTGATCGTATCGCTGGCCTGGAGCGGCGGCACCGCCGTGCAGCTTTTCGGCAGCGGCCCTGCCCGGCTCTGGGTAGACCGCGAGGCGGACCGCATCCTGGCCGAGGTGGACCGGCAGCTCGCGCGCGTCGCGGGGCCGGAGCGCATCGGCGGGCGGGTCTCCGCCCTTCTGGCAGAGGAGCCGCGCAACTGGCTCGCGCTCGACGCCGTTCTGGCAGAGGCCGCGCGGCTCGGGGTCGCCCTGCCGCCGGACCTCGCCACGCGGGTGGAAGCGGCGCGGGCGGAGGATTTCAGTAAGTGGGCGCGTGCGGAACGATGCTCGCGCTGCGCCATGAACCCCGAGCAATGCAGTTTTGATCTGGTGATACCGTGTCGCGGTCCGGTCGTGTTGACGCCGATCGCCGACCTCACGGACCTGGTCCGGGAAGGCCGCAAGTATCTGCGTGGAGAGGACGTGGACGAGGTGATCGTGATCCTTTCCGCCATCGGTCTTGCCGCTCTGGTTGCGCCACCCGTCAAGACAGCCGCGGGGCTGGCGAAGCTGGCGAGCACAATGGGCGCGATGCCGGGCTGGATGATGCGCAGCCTAAGCGACGCGGCTCGGAGAGCCGTGGACTGGGCGAGCCTCCCCAAGGTGCGACACCCGAGCGATGTGCGTCTGCTTCTCCGCCAGGATGAGCTTCAGCCCACGCTGACGATGCTCGGCGGTGCGCGCCGTGTGCTGGATGGTGCGGGCGCGGCGGGCGGTCTCTACCTGATCGGCAAGACCGCCGATGCCGCGGACCTCGCACGGCTGGCGCGGGTGTCCGAGGCGGCGGGGGAGCGCACGGTCGGCGCCATGGAGATCCTCGGCAAGAGCCGGTTGCTGCGGACCGCGTTGCGCCTTTCGGACGAGGCGCTGCAACTGGTCGCGGGCCTCGCCGCCGCGGTCGCGGCGCTCGTCGGGGTCCTGCTGTCGGGCACCACCAGCCTTGCCCTGCGCACCGCGCGCCGCCGCCTCGGGTAAGCGCCGCGCCCGGCGCGCTTCCCCTTCGGGGGCGGACGCAGGCAGGTGACAATTGCACCCGTGCCGTGGCGGGGGCGGTTTCCCTGCGGGCCGCGCGCAGCGGAGGCTTCGTCCGCACCGGAAGCGAAGGCCCCGCTGTCAGATGAGCCGCACCTGCGTGCCGACCTCCACGAGTTCGAACAGATCCTCCACCTGCTCGTTGAAGAGCCCGATGCAGCCGTCCGAGGACTTGCGCCCGATCTTGCGCGTGTCGTGGGTGCCGTGGATGCGGTAGTATTGCCACGACAGGTGCATGGCCCGCGTGCCCATCGGGTTGTCGGGCCCTGCAGGGACGGTGGCGGGCAGCGAGGGGTCGCGCTCGCGCATCGAGGGCGTGGGCGTCCAGGTGGGGTTGCGCACCTTCTTCACGACCTCCGTGTAGCCCAGGCGGGTCAGCTCCTCGCTCATCGGGACGGACGTGGGGTAGACGCGATAGGTCTCGCCGTCGCCCGCCCAGAAGTGCAGCGCGCGGCTGACCGTGTCGGCGACGATAGCGCCCTTGCCGAGGGTGTCGAAGTGATCGCGCCAGTCCGCGGTGCGAAAGCTCGACACGTTCCGCCGGGCGACCTCCTGCCGCTGGGCCGCGATCGCGGGCGCCGCGATCAGCCCCACCGTGGCGGCCAGAAAACTCCTGCGTCCGATGCGTGCCATGGGTGGTCTCCTGTCCTTCTGCCTCGGGCGCGAAACCAACCCGATCGGCCGCTCACGGGCAATTCACGTTCCGGTCAGGGCCGGGCACGACAGGCCGTCACAAAACCGACGCCTGTTTGCCCTAACCATGGTGCCGGGCGAATCGCACCGCCCGCCGCGGCACAGGTCCCCCCCGACACCGTCACGCCGCCGCGCGCCCCATGCCGGGACAGACCCGGCGCCATACGCCCCCGGCGTCCCCCGCCGGGGGCATTTCGCGTCTGGACCTCCGCGCGGGGCGGGCCTAGGCTCCGGCGGCAATCCGGCATGGGGGAGGAGGCGCGCGATGGCGACCGGCACCAATCTTCGCACTTGGTTCGACGGGGCCTGGCACGAGGGCGACGTGATGGTGATGCGCGCCGCCGATCATGGCGCCTGGCTGGGCACCACGGTCTTCGACGGGGCGCGCTTCGTGCAGGGCATCGCGCCGGACCTTCACGCCCACTGCGCCCGCGTGAACCGCTCGGCCGAGGCGCTGATGATCCGCCCCAGCGTCACGACCGAGGAGATGGTCGAGATCGTGCGCGAGGGGCTGCGCGCCTACCCGAAGGACGCCGCCGTCTACATCCGGCCGATGTACTGGGCGATCGAGGGCGGCGACCTCGGCATCGTGCCGACGCAGACCGAGACCGGCTTCTGCGTCTCGCTGGAAGAGATCCCGATGGCCCCGCCCGAGGCCGCGACCACCCTGACCACCACCCGCTTCCGCCGCCCGGTGCTGGAGGACGCGGTGGTCAACGCCAAGGCCGGCTGCCTTTACCCCAACAACGCGCGGATGCTGGCCGAGGCGCGCGCCAAAGGCTTCGGCAACGCGCTGGTGGCCGACGCGCTGGGCAACGTGGCGGAGACGGCGACCGCCAACATCTTCATGGTGAAGGACGGCGAGGTCTTTACCCCCATCCCCAACGGCACCTTCCTTGCCGGCATCACGCGGGCGCGGCATATCCGCAACATGCGCGCCGACGGCATGACGGTGCACGAGACGGTGCTGGGCTTCGACGATTTCCGCGACGCGGACGAGGTCTTCATGTCCGGCAACATGAACAAGGTCACGCCGGTCACGGCCTTCGACGACCGCGAATACCAGGTCGGGCCGGTCACGCGCCGCGTGCGCGAGCTTTACTGGGACTGGGCGCATTCGGATGCGGAGGCGGCGGTTTGAGCACGCGCCTCGATCAGGGCATGGCCACGCGCCGCCGCGTGCTGGGCGACGCGCATGTGGATCGGGCGGAGGCGAGGAAGACGAGCTTCGACGCGCCGTTCCAGGAGATGATCACGGAGGCCGCCTGGGGCCACGTCTGGTCCCGCGAGGGGCTCAGCCTGCGGGACCGCTCGCTCATCACGCTGGCGCTTCTGGCCGCGCAGGGCTCGGACGCGGAGGTCGCGATGCACGTCCGCGCCACCGCCAACACCGGCGCCACGCCGGAAGAGGTGATGGAGGCGATGCTGCATGTGGCGATCTATGCCGGCGTGCCGCGGGCCAACCACGCCATCGGCATCGCCCGGCGCGCCTATGCCGAGATGGGGGTGGAGGTATGAGGAAACACGACGGCGAATTCTTCCAGCGCGACCGGCAGTGGCACCCGCCGGCGCATGCCGCGCAATACAAGTCCTCTGTCGCGCGCAGCCCGCGCTTTGCCGCGCTCTCGATCGAGAATACCCGCTCCGAAATCACCGGCCCCGTCTTTCGCCCCGACGATGTGCAGCCGATCGACCGCGACCTGATCCTGAACTACGCGCAGGACGGCGAGCCGGTGGGCGAGCGCATCATCGTGCACGGCCGCGTTCTGGACGAAGAGGCGCGGCCCGTCCCCAACACGCTGGTCGAGGTCTGGCAGGCCAACGCCGGCGGGCGCTACCGCCACCGCAACGACAGCTATCTCGCGCCCATCGACCCCAACTTCGGCGGCTGCGGGCGGACCCTGACGGACGAAGAGGGCTACTACTTCTTCCGCACGATCAAGCCCGGCGCCTACCCCTGGCGCAACTGGGAGAACAACTGGCGCCCGGCGCACATCCACTTCTCGGTCTTCGGGACGGGCTGGGCGCAGCGGCTGATCACGCAGATGTATTTCGAGGGCGATCCGCTGATCCCGCTCTGCCCGATCGTGGGCACCATCCCCGACCCGGCCGCCATCGACATGCTGGTCGCGCGGCTCGACATGAATGCCACGATCCCCTTCGATTCCATCGCCTACCGCTTCGACATCGTGCTGCGCGGGCGCCGCTCGACGCTGTTCGAGAACCGGCTGGAAGGAAACTGAGCCATGCGACAGCCGCTTGCCTATCTCAGGGAAACCCCCTCGCAGACGGCCGGTCCTTACGTCCACATCGGCCTGGCGCCGGGGGCGGCCGGCTTTTCCATCTTCGATCGGGAGCTTGGCTGGGACATCGCGGGCCCGAATGCGGCGGGCGAGCGCATCCGCATCGAGGGCATGGTGATGGACGGCACCGGCGCGCCGGTACGCGACGTGCTGATCGAGGCGTGGCAGGCGAACGCCGCCGGCATCTACGCCCACCCGGAAGATCCGCGGCATACGGAGGTCGAGGACGGATTTCGCGGCTGGGGGCGCACGATCTCGGACTTCGAGACCGGCATCTGGGGCTTCGAGACGGTGAAGCCGGGCGCCGTGCCGGGCCGAAACGGGACGGTTCAGGCCCCGCACATCAGCCTGTGGATCGTGGCCCGCGGCATCAACCTTGGCCTCTCGACGCGTCTCTACTTCTCCGACGAGGGCGAGACCAACGCGGATGACCCGGTGCTGAACCTGATCGAACAGACCCACCGCCGCGACACGCTGGTCGCCAAGCGCGAGGAGCGCGACGGCCAGCCGCTCTACCGCTTCGACATCCATCTTCAGGGCGAGCACGAAACCGTATTCCTGGACATCTGAGACCATGACCACCCCCTGCATCATCTGCGTCGCCATCACCGGATCGGTCCCCACCAAGGCCAACAACCCCGCCGTGCCGATCACCGTCCAGGAACAGATCGAGTCCACGCACGAGGCCTTCGAGGCGGGCGCCAGCATCTGCCACGCGCATGTGCGCAACGACGACCAGACGCCGACCTCCGACCCGGAAAGGTTCGCGCGGCTGAAGGAGGGGCTGGAGAAACACTGCCCCGGCATGATCGTGCAGTTCTCGACCGGCGGGCGTTCCGGCGCGGGGAAGGAGCGGGGCGGCATGCTGCCGCTCCGGCCTGACATGGCCTCGCTCACCGTGGGGTCGAACAACTTTCCCACGCGGGTCTACGAGAACCCGCCCGACCTTGTGGACTGGCTGGCGGGCGAGATGCGCACATACGACATCAAGCCCGAGATCGAGGCCTTCGATCTGTCCCACATCTTCCAGGCGGCGAAGATGAACGCCGAGGGCAAGATCCCCGGCCAACTCTACATCCAGTTCGTGATGGGCGTGAAGAACGCGATGCCGGCGGACCGCGACGTCTTCGACTACTACGTGCACACGGTGAAGCGGCTGGCACCCGACGCGCAGTGGTGCGCCGCCGGCATCGGGCGGCATCAGATCGAGGTCAACGAGTGGTGCATCGCCGCCGGCGGACACACGCGGACCGGGCTGGAGGACAACGTGCGCCTCGACCGCGAGCATCTTGCGCCCTCCAACGCCGCGCTGGTGAAGCGCACCGCGGAGCTTTGCGAGAAATACGAGCGGCCCGTGGCAAGCTGGCGGCAGGCGCGCGAGATCCTTGGCCTGCGGTTGCCCGCGGCCGCCTGACAGATCCCCGACGAAAGGACAGACACCGTGGCACGCGCCCCCGGCACAAAGGCCGATTTCGACGCGCTGATCGAGGACGACGAGAGCGAGATGAGCGTCGTCTTTTCCGACCCGTCGCTGCCCGACAACCCGATGATCTACGTCAGCGAGGAGTTCGAGCGGCAGACGGGCTACACGGCAGAGGAATCCGTGGGTCGCAACTGCCGCTTCCTGCAGGGGCCCGACACCGATCCGCACGCGATCGAGGCGATCCGGCAGGCCCTGCGCGCGCAGACGCGCTTCACCATCGACATCCTGAACTACCGCAAGGACGGCACGCCCTTCGTCAACCGGCTGCGCATCCGCCCGATCTATGACGCCGAGGGCCGGCTGATGTTCTTCGCGGGCGCGCAGAACCCCGTCGCCTGAGGGCCGCGGCGGCGTTCAGCCGCGCTTGAGCGCGCGGAAGCCCGCCGAGGCGCCCCAGCCCGCCGCGATGGCGATGGCAAGGGACAGAAGGCCGTAGGCCAGCGGCTGCTCGCGCGAGAGAGTGAAGAGAAAGCGCTCGAGCCCCACCTTGCGCACGCCGATGAAGGTCTCGAACCGTCCGACGACCTCGCCGTCGCGCGTCAGGAAGACGCGCGTGTCGTATGTGCCCTCGGTCAGGTTGGCAGGCATGTCGATGGCGGTCGAGAACAGCGTCTGCTCGGTCAGCTCGACCCCGCCCTCGGCCGTCCGGTAAAGCCCCTGGCGCGTGCGGATCCGGATCAGCGCCTCTGTGAAGGCGGCGGTGTCCGTCACGTTTTCGGGCGCGCCCACCGAACGGATGGCGCGCGGGATCGAGATCTTGTGGCGCAGATCCTCGGTGTCGCGCAGCACCTCGTCCAGCGGCCCGCTGGTTGCGACGGCGTAGAAGCTGGGCGCGCTGTCGATCTCCACCGCGTCGGTATTGACCCAAATGCCTGCGACCCGCTCCTTGCGGCGAACGGTCACCGGCCGGTCGGGACCGGCCACGGTGACGACAACCTCGAGCGTCGGGTCCAGGCGGATCGGCGTCTCACGCTTGATGGCGCCGTAGATCAGGATCTCGGACCCCTCGAAGTTCGTGGTGATCGAGACCGTGTCGCGCGACAGGCCCAGCACGACCTCTTCGTCCGCGGCCGCAAGCGGCCCGGCCAGCGCGATGAGGGCGAGCGCCACCCGCAGCATCAGTGCCCCCCGCTGTCGCCGAGGGAATAAAGCTCGGCCGGCTGCAGAAGCAGGTCGGCCGCAAGCCTGCCGCAGACGGCGAGCACCATGATCGCGAGCAGGATCCTGAGTTGCTCGGCCTTGAGCCGGGTGCCGATCTGCGTGCCGATCTGCGCGCCGATGACCCCCCCGACCAGCAGCAGCACGGCCAGCACCATGTCCACCGTGAAGTTCGTGGTGGCGTGCAGCAGCGTGGTGAAGGCGGTGACGAAGATGATCTGGAAGAGCGAGGTGCCCACCACGACCTTGGTCGGCATGCCCAGCAGGTAGATCATCGCCGGCACCATGATGAAGCCGCCGCCGACGCCCATGATCGCCGCAAGGATGCCGACGGCCACACCCACCAGGACCGGCGGGATCACGGAAATGTAGAGCCCGGAGGTGCGGAAGCGCATCTTGAACGGCAGCGTGTGCACCCAGCCGCGCTGCCTGCGCCGCGCGGCCGCGCCCGGCGCGGGGGGGCGGCGCGACCTGAGCAGCGCGCGCAGGGATTCCACGAACATCAGCGCGCCCACGACGCCCAGGAAGACGACGTAGGAGAGCCGCACCAGCAGGTCGACCTGCCCCTGCGCCTTGAGGATGTTGAAGATCCAGATGCCCAGTGCCGCCCCGACGAGCCCGCCCGCGAGCAGCACCAGCCCCATGCGCAGGTCCACGGTCTTGCGCCGGAAATGCGCAAGCGCGCCCGAGAAGGAGGAGGCGACGATCTGGTTGGCTTCCGTCGCCACGGCGACGGCCGGAGGGATGCCGATGAAGAACAGAAGCGGCGTCATCAGGAAGCCGCCGCCCACGCCGAACATCCCCGAGAGCACCCCCACAAGCCCGCCCAGCCCCAGAAGGAGGAAGGCGTTCACCGAGACCTCGGCGATGGGCAGGTAGATCATCATGCGCCTACCTAGCGTCCCGCCCGGGTCCTTGGCAAGTTGCCGCGCCGCGGCGACGGCGGCGCGTCTGCCTGCGCCGCACAGGGGGGCTGTCTGCCCCCCTCTTGGCCTGCGGCCAATTCACCCC
>NZ_JBKHAQ010000128.1:0-7526 GCF_046542825.1 Rhodosalinus sp.
CCCCCGGTGACCGGCCATCGGCAGACAGGGCACGCTGCCGTCGATGCAGCCCTGCAGGCCAGCCCCCTCATCCCGATCAGGTCTTGGGGCGGCAAAAGCCCCGCCCGACGCGCCGGACGGCTCATGCCGCGCCTTCCTCGGTCTCGAACTGCATGCGGTAGAGCGCGGCGTAGGCGCCATTGTGCGCCAGAAGATCTTCATGCCGGCCCATCTCGACCACGCGCCCCTCCTCCATCACCACGATCCGGTCGGCGTCGCGCACCGTGGACAGCCGATGCGCGATCACCAGCGTCGTGCGCCCCTTCGTCAGCCGGTCGAGCGCCTCCTGCACCATCTGTTCGGACGCCGTGTCAAGCGCCGAGGTCGCCTCGTCCAGCAGAAGCACCGGCGTGTCGCGCAGAAGCGCGCGCGCGATCGCCACGCGCTGGCGCTGCCCGCCCGACAGGTTCGAGCCCCGCGGTCCGGCCGGCGCGTCGAGCCCGCCGTCGAGCCGGGGCAGGAAATCCGCGACATGCGCCGCCTCCAGCACCTCCTGCAGACGTTCGGGCGACACGTCCTCGCGGCCCAGCAGGATGTTTTCGCGCAGCGTGTCGTCGAAGAGCAGCGCATCCTGCGTCACGACCGAGAAGAGCCGCCGCAGATCGCCGAGGTCCAGGTCCTGCACCGCCACCCCGCCCACCGTCACGTGGCCCGACTGCGGATCGACGAGCCGGGTGAGCAGGTTGAAGACGGTGGATTTGCCCGCCCCGGAGGGGCCGACCAGCGCGGTGGTCCTGCCGGCTTCGGCGGTAAAGCTCGCGCCCTTGAGCGCCGGCGCATCGCCGTAGGCCAGGTGAACGTCGTCGAGGACGATCTCGGGGACGCCGCTTGGCAGCGGACTGGGCCGTGCGGGCGACACCAGCTTGGGCTCGGTCGAAAGCAGCTCGCGGATGCGCTCGATGCTGGCTGCCGCGACCTGCCAGACGCCCGCGATGTTGCCCAGCCGGCGCACTGGATCGAAGGCAAGACCCATCGCCGTGAAGAAGGCCATGAAATCGCCCACGGTCTTCTCGCCCGAGACGATCTCGGGCCCGCCATAGAGCAACACGCCCATGAAGCCCAGGCCCGACATGATGTCGATCAGCCCCGGGATCAGCGCCTGCCCGGCCGCGGTCCGCGTCTGCGCGCGCACGCGCTGCCGGGTCAGCCGGCGATAGCGCGCAGCCTGATACGCCTCGAGCCCGTTCAGCTTGACCGGAACGATGCCCATGAAGATCTCGCTCAGCCGCGTCGACAGGCCCGCGGCCACGTCGCGGGCGCGCCGCGCCTGCGAACGGACGTAACGTTGCAGCAGGATCACCGGAAACAGCACGACGGGTGCGCCCAAAAGCGCGACCAGGGTCCAGGTCAGGTCCACCCCCAGCGCCACCGAGAAGAGCGCGACCACCGCGACGGCATCGCGCCCCGCCCCGGTGATCATCGTGCGCCAGACATTGTTGATCGCGTTCACGTCGCCTTCGACGCGCTGGATCAGGTAGCCGGGCGGGTGGGTCTGGTGAAAGCTGCCGTCGAGCCGCATCAGGTGACCCAGCAGATCGGCCCGGATATGGGCCGACGTCAGCTCCGACAGCCGGGTCAGCAGAACCCTCTGCGCCACCCCGGAAATCGCGCGCGCGGCGAAAATGGCGAAGAACACGGCAGCCACCCAGGGGATTGCCGCCACCTCGCCGCCCACGAAGATGCGGTCGAACATGGGCTTCATCATCCAGCTGAGAAGCCCCAGCATGCTGCCCTCGATGACCATGAACACCGCTGCCGTCGCCAGCAGCGGCCAGCGCGGCACGAGATAGCGCCGCCAGAGCCAGGCGAAGAGCCTGCGCGGATGCGTGGCCGGCCTGTCGGTCACGCGATCTCCCGGGCGGGGCGGCCGGCGTCGAAGGCGGCCTGGATGGCCTTGTGATCGTATTCCTCCCGGATCCAGTCCTCGAAGGCGATGGCTCCGCGCGCAAGCCGCGCCTCGTAGACATCCAGGATGTAGCCCTGCACGCCGGTTTTCGTGAACCTGAGATGGAGGTACTTCAGGCCCAGCTGCTTCTGCGCCTCTGCGACCGGCACACCCTCGAACACCAGGAGATAGACCGCGGCGGCAAAGCCAGCGCGGTCCGCGCCGGATTTGCAATGAAAGAGGAACGGCCGTTCCGCCACGCGCATCGCCTCGATCATGGCAAGGACCCGTTCCGCAGAGACGGTGCGCCGTGCCGAGAGCTTCGCATCGATCAGAATCAGGCCCAGGGCCTCGCAGGATTCCTTCTCGAAAAGGTAGTGCGCATAGTCGTCCCCTCCGCGCAGATTGATCACGGTGCGGATGCCCATGTCACGGTAGCGGCGGAAACGCGCATGCGTCGGCTGGTTCGAGCGGTAGACGCCTGGCACCACCTCGAAGAAGTTGGTCCAGACCGTGCGCAGAACGGCGTGATCGAAAAGATGGTAATGGAGCCAGGCAGCCCGCCGGCCGGCGGGCGTCGAGACGTCACGGCCGAAGGATCGGCGCAAGTGGCGCTCGGACGCGTCGAGCAAGCTCCAGAGTCGTATCAGCATGGTGGGGCCGCCCGTCATCACTGCGCGCGGTTTAGAGGCTCGCCCGTCCCGTGACAAGCATGCGCGTCCCGGGCATTGACCCTTCCGGCAGCGCGCGACAGTGTCCTGAGGCCCCTTCGACACGGAGTCGTCCATGTCTCTTGCCCGCGGTCGTCCCTATCTCGCCATTCCAGGCCCATCGGTGATGCCCGACCGGGTGCTGAACGCGATGCATCGCGCAGCGCCCAACATCTACGAAGGCGACCTGATCGAGATGACGGCCGGGATCGTGCGCGACCTGCGCGCGGTGGCCTGCACTGAAGGCCATGTTGCGATCTACGCCGCCAACGGGCACGGCGCCTGGGAGGCCGCGCTGGCCAACACGGTTCGCCCGGACGGCAAGGTGCTGGCGCTGGCCACGGGCCGCTTCGGCGAGGGCTGGGCGAAGATCGCCGAGGGCCTTGGGCTGGAGGTGGAGCTGCTGGACTTCGGCAAGCGCGCCACGATCGACCCCGACCGCCTGCGCGCGGCGCTGCGGGCGGACAGGGGCGGCCGGATCGCCGCCGTTCTGGCCACGCATGTCGACACGGCGACCACCGTGCGCAACGATATCGGCACGCTGCGGCAGGTGCTGGACGAGGAAGGGCACCCCGCGCTGCTGATGGCCGACTGCATCGCCTCGCTGGCCTGCGACCGGTTCGAGATGGATGCGATGGGCGCCGACGTGATGGTGGCGGCCAGCCAGAAGGGGCTGATGGTGCCGCCGGGGCTGGGCCTCGTGTTCTTCAACGACCGCGCGGCGGAGGCCCGCGCGCGCCTGCCGCGCGTCAGCGTCTACTGGGACTGGGCGCCGCGCGCCGCGCCGGAGCACTACTACCAGTATTTCGGCGGCACCGCGCCGACCCATCACCTTTTCGGCCTGCGCGCGGCGCTGGACATGCTGGCCGAGGAGGGGCTGCAGAACGTCTGGGCGCGGCACGCGACGCTGGCGCGCGCGATCTGGGCCGCCTGCGCGCGCTGGGGCGAGGGCGGGCCGCTGGAGCTGAACATCGCGGATCCCGCGCTGCGCAGCCACGCGGTCACCGCGCTGCGGATCGGCGCGCCGCACGGCGCGAACCTGCGCCGGTGGATGGAGGAAGAGGCCGGCGTCACGCTGGGCATCGGCCTTGGCATGGCGGAGCCCGGCACGCCGGAGACGGGCGGCTTCTTCCGCATCGCGCACATGGGGCATCTGAACCCGCACATGGTCTTGGGGCTGCTCGGGTCGCTCGAGGCAGGTATGCGGGCGCTGTCGATCCCCTTCGCGCCGGGCGGGGTCGAGGCCGCCGCAGAGGTGGTGGCCGAGGCGACCGCGCCCGCCCGCCGCGCGGCGGGCTGAGCGGGGCACCGGAACACGCGGCAAGCCGCCTTCGTTGACCGATCCAGACCGGAGACCGTCTCTGGCGGCGTCCGTTCTGGACGCGTGGCCCTGAATGCGCCGCGCGAGCCGAACCAACGGAGGACACGATGACAAGACTGACAGTGACCGGCGCCCTTGTCGCCGCCACCGCCCTGACCGCCGCTCCGCTTGCGGCGCAGAGCCAGCAAGGGGATCAGACGGGCGACGACCGGCAGGAGTCCGCAGACCCGCTGTCGGAGGCCGAGGTTCGCCCGCTGACCGGCTGGACCTATGACAGTCTCTATGCCGACGGCATGAGTGCGGACGACTTCATGGCGTTCGAAGTACGCGGCTCGGGTGGCGAAGAGATCGGCGACATGGAGGACCTGCTCATCAGTTCCGAGGGCGAGGTGGTCGCGATCATCGCCGAGGTCGGCGGCTTCTGGGATATCGGTGATACCCACGTAAGCGTGCCCTACGACGAGATCGAAATGGACGCGGACGCCGCCACTGTCACGGTTCCGGTGACGGAAGAGACCGTCGAGGACTACGACTTCATGCAGGACGCCTACGCTGCCGGGGATATCGCGGAAGAGACCGTGCCCGGCGTTGACGATGCCGACTTCGTCCCGCGCGCATGGCGCGTCAGCGAACTGATCGGCGATTACGCCCGCATGCGCGAAGGCGACACCTTCGTCAATTACGGCTACGTCAGCGACCTTATCCTCAAGGAAGGCCAGGTCGATGCCGTCGTCGTGCAGCCGATGAACGCCTATGGAACCGGCTATCGCGCCTATCCCTATGCGGGCTACGAGCAAGGCTGGGGCTGGAACCCGGGTAGCCCCTACTATGACATGCCCTATGACATGGAAATGCGGGGCGAGCTCGGCGACTTCGACTATGACCAGATGGGCAGCTGAGCGGTCAATCGCAGGCGGCTGACACAAGGCGCGGGCCACTCGGTCCGCGCCTTCGTCCGTGCAGGGTCAATGCGTCCACGATCCCTTGCGGTCGGTGGCAAAATTCTCGCCATAGCCGCGCGGCCGGATGTTGGTGCGCCGCTTGTGCGGTTCGAAGACCTGCGCGTCGATCCCGTGCTCGCGGGCGTAGTCGAGGGCGGCCTCCTTGCTGTCGAACCGCAGCCGCACCTGCGCCTGCGTGTCCGCGGAAGAGGTCCAGCCCATCAGCGGATCGACCTCGCGCGGGGATTCCGGCGCGAATTCCAGCACCCAGTGCCTGGTCTTGGCGGTCCCGGACGAGGTGGCGGACCGGGACGGCTGATAGATGCGCGCGCGCATGGGGCACTCCTCACTCGCTCTTGCCCGGCTATATGGACGACGCGCCCCGAGGCGGCAAGGGTGAGGCCGCCTGCGCGGCACGCAGACCTTGGCCATCCGGCCTTTCGCGGGGAGCGAGGGGTGGGTAAGATGCGATCGGCCGAACGGCCAAGGAGCTGCTTGCCAGTAAATGATACATCTGAAGTGTCAGTTTTGGCAAACGGAATCGAGCGGTCCGGCGCGAAATTCGCGCAGTCTTGAACGCCGCCCCCAAGGCCCCAGCTTGAGCCTCGGACAAGGAGCCCGCCCATGACCGACGCTGCCCTGCACGCCCCCGCCCCCGACGTGCGCGCCCGCCCCAAGCTGGAGGGCGGCAAGCGCTTCGTCATGCACACCGATTTCGCGCCGGCAGGCGACCAGCCCACCGCGATCGCGGAACTCAGCGAAGGTGTCGAGGGGGGCGAGCGCAACCAGGTGCTGCTGGGCGCCACGGGCACCGGCAAGACCTTCACCATGGCCAAGGTGATCGAGGAGACGCAGAGGCCGGCCATCATCCTTGCCCCCAACAAGACGCTGGCCGCGCAGCTTTACGGCGAGTTCAAGGGCTTTTTCCCGGAAAACGCGGTCGAATACTTCGTCAGCTACTACGACTACTACCAGCCCGAGGCCTACGTCCCGCGCAGCGACACCTACATCGAGAAGGAATCCCAGATCAACGAACAGATCGACCGGATGCGCCACTCGGCCACCCGGGCGCTTCTGGAACGCGACGACGTGATCATCGTGGCCTCGGTCAGCTGCATCTACGGCATCGGCTCGGTGGAGACCTACGGCGCCATGACGCAGGACCTGAAGGCGGGCGAAGCCTACGACCAGCGCGCCATCATCGCCGACCTCGTCGCCCAGCAGTACAAGCGCAACGACGCGGCCTTCTACCGCGGCTGCTTCCGCGTGCGCGGCGACGTGCTGGAGCTCTGGCCCGCGCACCTGGAGGACCGCGCCTGGCGGCTCAGCTTCTTCGGCGAAGAGCTCGAATCGATCACCGAGTTCGACCCGCTGACCGGGGCGAAGACCGGCAGCTTCGAGCAGATCCGCGTCTACGCCAACTCGCACTACGTCACGCCCAAGCCCACGCTGCAGCAGGCCATCGTGGGCATAAGGAAGGAACTGCGCCAGCGGCTCGACCAGCTGGTGAACGAGGGCAAGCTGCTGGAAGCCCAGCGGCTGGAGCAGCGCACCAGCTTCGACCTCGAGATGCTGGAGGCCACGGGCGTCTGCAACGGGATCGAGAACTATTCGCGCTACCTCACCGGCCGCGCGCCCGGAGAGCCGCCGCCCACCCTCTTCGAGTTCATCCCCGACACCGCCATCGTCTTCGCCGACGAGAGCCACGTCACCGTGCCGCAGATCGGCGGCATGTATCGCGGCGACTACCGGCGCAAGTTCACCCTGGCCGAGCACGGCTTCCGCCTGCCCTCCTGCATGGACAACCGCCCCCTCAAGTTCGAGGAATGGGACGCGATGCGCCCGCAGTCGGTCTTCGTCTCCGCCACGCCGGGGCCCTGGGAGATGGAGCAGACCGGCGGCGTCTTCACCGAACAGGTGATCCGCCCCACCGGCCTGCTCGATCCGCCGGTGGAGATCCGGCCCGTCGAGATGCAGGTGGACGACCTGCTCGACGAGGTGCGCAAGGTGGCCGCCCGGGGCTACCGCACGCTCGCCACGACGCTCACCAAGCGGATGGCCGAGGATCTGACCGAATACCTGCACGAGCAGGGGATCCGCGTGCGCTACATGCACTCCGACATCGACACCATCGAGCGGATCGAGATCCTGCGCGATCTGCGGCTGGGGGCCTTCGACGTGCTGGTGGGCATCAACCTGCTGCGCGAGGGGCTCGACATCCCCGAATGCGGTCTGGTGGCGATCCTCGATGCCGACAAGGAGGGCTTCCTGCGGTCCGAGACCTCGCTGATCCAGACCATCGGGCGGGCGGCCCGGAACGCCGAGGGCAAGGTCATCATGTATGCCGACCGGATCACCGGCAGCATGGAGCGCGCCATCGCCGAGACCGACCGCCGCCGCGCCAAGCAGATCGCCTACAACGAGGAACACGGGATCACCCCCGCCACCGTGAAGAAGAACGTCGAGGACATCCTCGCCGGCCTCTACAAGGGCGACGTGGACATGAACCGCGTCACCGCGAAGATCGACAAGCCGCTGGTCGGCGCCAACCTGCAGGCCCACCTCGACGGGCTGCGGACGGACATGCGCAAGGCCGCCGAGAACCTCGAGTTCGAGGAGGCCGCAAGGCT
>NZ_JBKHAQ010000129.1:0-7466 GCF_046542825.1 Rhodosalinus sp.
CACCGCCACGGCGCCCGCCAGTGCCGCGGCGCCGCCCGCGGCCAGCGGCCAGCGGCCCGGCAGCCGCAGCGCCGCCCAGCGCCCCGTCGCCCACCAGAGCGCCGCGGCAAGCAGGGCTATTCCCGCGATGAGCGCCAGCACGCCCAACCCGGCAAGCCATGGCCCCACCGCGCCGGAGGCCAGACGCCAGCCCGCGATCGCCAGCGGCCAGTCCACCAGCGGGTTCGCCGCGCGCGCAAAGGCCATCTGGCTTGCCAGATCGGCGAGCTTGAGGAGCGCCAGCAGGGTGAGCGACGTGACAACAACCGCCCGGATCGCCCGCGTGACACGCGCCCCCGCCGGCAGCGCAACGAGCAGCGCCAGCAGTGCCGGCAATTCAAGAGGAAAGAGGATCAGCGCCCGCCAGGTCACGGCGGCGGGATGGTTCGGCTGGACCAGCACGAGATGCAGCAGCAGCGCGGCCAGCGCAAGGCCGAAGACGCGCGCGGTGGTCTGCGTCATCCGCGCCGCTGCCGCCACAGGGTGCGGATATCCAAGGCGAAGGAGGCGACGACAGCCAGCGCCGCGGCGACCCCGGCCAGACGTGCCGCCGCGCCGTCCGCCGCCGGCGCGAGCAGGACCACGAGCACCGACAGTTGCAGGACGCAGATCGCCTTGCGCCGCAGCCGTTCGGGCAGCGGCGCGCGCAGCCAGGGCAGCCCAAGGCCCGCCATCTGAAAGGCGTAGCGCGCAGCCCCCAGCACGACGGCCTCCGGCCAGCCGATCTTGCCGGACGAGAGCGCCGCCGCCGCGAGCACCGCCGCGAAGACCGCGTCCGTCTCGACGTCGAAGCGCGCGCCGAAGCGCGACACCAGCCCGCGTCGCCGCGCGAGCCAGCCGTCCGCGCCGTCGAGCGCGAGGACCGCCGCGGCGATCCCCGTCAGCGCCCAGCCTAGCGGCGCGGCGGCCGCCCCCGCGACCAGCGCCGCCGCCAGGAAGACCACGAGCGTCGCCCTCAGATGCGTGACGGCGTTGCACAGGCCCAGCACCCTGTGCGGGTAGCCGCGGCGAACGCCTGCAACCGCCAGCCCGCTTCCGAGCGCATAGGCGGCCAGGGCAGCCAGCCAGACCCCCGGCCCGATCCCCTCTGGCCAGAGCGCCAGTGCGCCGATGAGCACGACCAAGTCGAATGCGATCACCGTCGCGACCTGCAGCGTCAGCCGCTCGACCGGCCAGGCGGGCCGTCGGAACGTCGCGGAATCGGTGCCGAGCAGGGCCATGCGGCCTCCGTTTTCAAATTCCGTTCAGACTAGCGCGCCGTCGCGCGCTTCAAGGGGACGGGCGGCAATTGATGACCTTGCGGCAAGAGCTATGTGCAGACCTGTTTCGGTGCCGAAGAGGACCCCATGACAGGATATCGCACGCCTGCCCGCCTGTTCCACTGGATCGTCGCGCTGCTGGTGCTGGCGACGATTCCCGTGGGTCAGATCATGATTCAGGAGGGGCTCTCGCGCTCCCTGCAGAACGGTCTCTTCATCTTCCACAAGAACGTGGGCGTCCTGATCCTGCTGATCGTGCTTGTGCGTCTCGCCTATCGTCAGTTCGTGCCGCCCCCGCCCCTGCCCTCCGCCGTGCCCGACTGGCAGCGCCGCGTCGCCTGGGTGAATCACGCGGCACTCTATGCGCTGCTCGTCTTCATGGCGGTCACCGGCTATGTCCGCGTGCGCGCCGGCGGCTTCCCGATCGAGGCGCTGGATGCGATGGGCGCGCCGGCGCTGGTGCCGCGCTCCGAACCGCTGGAGGACTGGGCGAAGGCCGCGCACTGGTGGGGCCGGCTCGTGCTGGTCGCTATCATCTCGCTGCATATCCTTGCCGCGATCTGGCACGGTGTCGTGCGGCGCGACGGCGTCTTTTCGCGCATCTGGCCGCCGGTTGCGCGCTGAACTCCGCTGCCCCGCCGCAATGCCGCGCTGGCCCGCTTGCCGTGGGCATCCGCGCCTCTATCACGGGTAGCAGTCCCCGCTCCCGAGCCTGTTTCGCTTCGCAAGGGCCACCCATGACCGCGCATCCGCCGAAGAGCTTCGCGCATCTTGACCTGCCGCAGATCGTGCCGGTTCGCCCGCTGGCACCCGCCGCCGTTTCCCGGCGGGCGCGGCTCGCGGTCGCGGTGCTGACGCTGACGCTGTCCGCGCCGCTGATCGTGGCCTTTGCGGCGGGGGCGGGCGGTGGCGGTGCGGGCGCGCTCGCCATTCCGCTCTTCGCGCTCAACACGCTCTGGGTGGCGTTCGGCGGGGCCGCGGCGCTCCTTGGCGCCGCCGTTCTCCTGCGGCCGAACTCCGCGCCGCGCGCCGCGCCGCTCGGCACACCCACCGCCGTGCTCTACCTGCTGTGCAACGAGCCGCCCGAGCCGGTCGCCGCCGCCGCGGCGCGTCTTGCCCGCGATCTGGAGCGCGGCAGGCTCGACAGGTCGACCGACATATTCGTGCTCTCCGACAGCGCTCCGCAGGCGGAGGCGGCCGAGCGTGCGGCCTTCGGCGCGCTGATCGCCGAGGGGCGGGTGCGCTATCGCCGGCGTGCCCGCAACACCGGCCGCAAGCCGGGCAACATCGCGGACTGGGCGCGGCGCGAGGGACACCGCTATGCCCAGATGGCGGTGCTCGACGCCGACAGCCGCATGAGCGCGGCGCGGCTCGGCGCGATGATCGCCCGGATGGAGCGCGCGCCGCGCACCGGCCTGATCCAGTCGGGGATGCGCCTGTTGCCGGCGCGCAGCCGGCTGGGGCGTGCGCTGCGGCTGTCCTCGCGCCTTGGCGGGCCGGTGGCGACCGAGGGGCTCGCGGCCTGGGCAGGGCCTGCGGGCAACTACTGGGGCCACAACGCGCTGATCCGGATGCGGGCCTATCGCGCGGCCCGGCGTCTGCCCCGTCTGCCCGGGCGCGCGCCGCTGGGCGGGCCGGTGCTGAGCCACGATTTCGTCGAGGCCGCGCTCATCCGCCGGGCGGGCTGGGATGTCGAGGTCAGCCCGGAAAGCCGCGGCAGCTTCGAGGATGCGCCGCAGACCCTGCGGGCCTTTCACAAGCGCGACCGGCGCTGGTGTCAGGGGAACCTGCAGCATGCGCGCCTGCTGGGCCTGAACGGGTTCGATCCCGCCAGCCGCGTCCATCTGGCCACCGGCGTCATGAGCTATCTGGCCGCACCCGTCTGGCTGGCGCTTGTCGTGCTCTTCGCCACCGGGCTGGTCCCCGCGCCGGGTCTTGTGCTGCTGGCGGGGGTCGTTGCGCTGCTTCTGGTGCAGAAGATGGCCGCGCTGGCGGTGCATCCCGGCGTGCGGCGCGGGGGGCAGGCAAGGCGCATCGCTCTGCGCGCCGGGCTGGCCGAGGCGGCCCTCTCGACCCTGCTCGCTCCCCTGCTTCTGGTGCGCCAGACGGGCGCCGTGATCTCCGTGCTCGCGGGCCGGGATTGCGGCTGGAAGGGGCCGGAGGCGGCGGCGTGGCGCCCGCCCGCGGGCGTTGCCGAGACCGGCGCGGGCCTTGCGCTGCTGGCCCTCGCGCTGGGCGGCGGCGGCGCCGCGCTGCCCTGGCTCGCGCCGCTGGTGCTGCCCCTCTTGGCCGCGCCCGCGCTGTCCCGCTGGCTCGAGGCCGCGGCATGATCGGCCGGCGCGGCTTTCTCGCCTCCGCCGCCGCCGCCGCGGCCGTCACGATGCCGGCGCGGGTCCACGGCGACACCTCCGGGCCGGACGGATCGCTGGTGGAGGCCGCGCGCCGCCTTGCGACGCGCCCCTACGACCGGGCCCCCCGCGATCTGCCGCCGCCCTTCGCCAACCTCACCTACGACAGCTATCGTGCCATCCGGCCGAAACCGGGACAGGCTGCGCAGCTTCCGCTGGGACCCGGCCATGCCTTCGACCTGCTGCCGCCCGGCTTCTACTACCGCACGCCGGTGACGGTGGAGGTGATGAAGCCGGACGGGCCGCAGCCGGTCTCCTTCGCGCCGGAACTCTTCGACTTCGCGGAGCGGTATTTCCCCGCTCCGATCCCCCGGCAGGCGCCGGGCGCCGGGTTTTCCGGCCTGCGCCTGCGCCATCCGCTCAACGACCCCGCCACGAAGGACGAGGTGCTGGTCGTGCAGGGGGCGAGCTATTTTCGCGCCGTGGCCGCAGGCACGGTCTATGGCCTTTCGGCGCGCGCGGTGGCGCTGGACACGGGCGGGCCGGGAACCGAGGAGTTCCCCGAGATCGTGCACCTGCGCCTCACGCCCGCCACGCCCGAGGCGCCGCCGCTGATCGAGGCGCTGATCGATTCGCCCTCGCTTGCCGCGCATCTGGCGCTATCACCGCGGCCGGGGGGGGCGACGGTCACGCGCTGCGCGCTGACGCTCTTTCCCCGCCGGTTGCTGGAGGATGCGGGGATCGCGCCGCTCACCTCGATGTTCTTCAAGGGGCCGATGCAGCCTGCCGTGACGGATGATTTCCGCCCGAGGGTGCACGACAGCGCCGCGCTTCGGATCGACAACGGCGCCGGAGAGACGCTGTGGCGCCCGCTGGCCAACCCCGCGCGCATCCAGACCTCCGCCTTCGCCGATCATGGGCCGCGCGGCTTCGGCCTGATCCAGCGGCCCCGCGCCTTCGACGGGTTCGAGGATGCCGAGGCCGCCTATCACCGGCGCCCCACCGCCTGGGTCCGGCCGGAGAGCGACTGGGGCGCGGGCGCGGTGACGCTGGTCGAGATCCCCACGGCGGACGAGTTCATGGACAACATCGTGGCCTTCTGGCGGCCCGAGGCGCCGCTTGCCCCCGGCACGGCGCATCATTTCCGCTATGACATCGTCTGGTCGAAGGCAGCGCCGCCCGCGCCGGGACTCGCTCCGATCCGCGACAGCCGCAGCGGACGGGTTCACGATCGCTCGGGCGCGCGTCAGTTCGTGGTGGATTACGCCACCGGGCGCACGGACCTGGCCCCGCGCCTGTCCGTCGGGGGCGCGGAAGCCGATGGCCTTGCCGCCTATCCGCTGCCCGGGGGCCGGGGTCTGCGTGTCGGCTTCCAGCTGCTGCCGGGCGCGGCGGAGGTGGCGGAACTGCGCCTCGTGCTCGAGGACGGCATGGGCCGCGCAGCGAGCCCTGTCTGGCTCTGGCGCTGGACGCGCGCGCAGGACGGCGGGGTCTGAACCGCGCGGGGCCCGAACCGCGCGGGGCCCGAACCGCGCCACAGGGGCCGGTCGCCTTGCCGCGCGTTGCCGAGAGCTATATGGCCACGGGCCCGCCTGGAAGGAGCCCTGCCATGTCCCGTCCCCCCCTGTCCCGCGCCCTTCCCGTCCCCTCGGGCCGCCTTTCGCGGCTCACCGGCTTCGGCGGCGTGATGGGCTCTGTCGCCGGCGGGCTAGCGGCGGGCGGCCTGCGCGAGATCGCCCGCGGGCGGCGGCCCGACATGCGCTCGCTCCTGTTGACGCCGGCGAATGCCGCGCGTCTCGCCGACGAGCTTGCGCGGATGCGCGGCGCCGCGATGAAGGTGGGGCAACTTGTCTCGATGGACGCGGGCGAGATCCTGCCGCCCGAGATTGCCGCGCCGCTCGCGCGGCTGCGGGCCGAGGCGCATCACATGCCGCCGAAACAGCTGCGGACCGTGCTCGACGGCGAATGGGGCGAGGGCTGGCAACGCCGCTTCGCCCGCTTCGAGGTGCGGCCGATTGCCGCCGCCTCGATCGGGCAGGTGCACCGCGCGGAGACCCGCGAGGGCCGGACGCTGGCCGTGAAGGTACAGTATCCGGGCGTCCGGCGCAGCATCGACAGCGACGTGGCGAACCTTGGCATGCTGCTGCGGATGTCGGGCGTGGTGCCGCGCGGGGTGGACCTTGCGCCCCTGCTGGAGGCGGCGCGCGTGCAGCTTCACGAGGAAGCCGACTACCGCGCCGAGGGCGCGCGCATGACCGCCTACGCGCGGATGCTGGCGGAGGCCCCGGAGTTCCACGTCCCGGCAGTGCACGACGAGCTGACGACCGACAATGTGCTTGTCATGGACTTCGCCCGGAGCGCGCCGCTGGAGACGCTGGAGGATGCACCGCAGCAGGAGCGCGACCGCGCGGTCGAGCGCCTGCTCGGCCTCGCGCTGCGCGAGCTCTTCGCGTTCCGCGTGATGCAGACCGACCCCAATCTCGCCAACTACCGATACGATCCCGAAACCGGCCGCCTGGTCCTGCTCGACTTCGGTGCGGTCCGGGAAATACCGCATTGGCTGTCGGCCGGGTTCCGCGCGATCCTTTCGGCAGGCCGCACAGGCGACCGGAAGTGGCTCGAGGCCGCGGCGCTCGAGCTGGGCTATCTTTCGCCCGCGATGCCCGCGACGCACCGCGCGCAGCTGGTCGACCTGATGCAGATGTCGCTCGAGCCCCTGCGCCGCGGCGGGGTCTTCGACTTCGGCGCCTCGGACATGGCACGCCGGGTGACGGCAGCAGGCGAGGCATTGTCGCGCGGCCAGGAGGCGACCCATGTTCCGCCGGTGGATGCACTCTTTGTCCAGCGCAAGCTGGGCGGGATGTATCTGCTTGCCACCCGGCTGCGTGCGCGCATCGACCTCGACCGTCTGATGGCACCGGTGCTCGACGCCCCCGCAGGCGCTGCCTGAGACGCCCCTCGAGGGCTGCCCAGCCTGCGCGGCGACGGCGCAATCCCGCCGTTTCAGGATACCCCCGACATCGGACACGCGGCCGTCCGGGCGCGCATGCAGCGATGCTCCGTCGCCACCGGCTGGCTCTGCCCGCTCATGGTCCGCGCCGGGCCTCTGGCTTCAGTCGCCCCTGCATTCGTGCGGCGCGCCAAGGGGGCGTCAGCCCCCTTCCCCCTTCATGCCGCGGCGGATCTCGGCGCTCGGCAGTCCACGGCTTGCTCCCCGCCGCGATCCGGGGGATCACTGGCGCCCAGCCACGGAGTCGCCGCTCATGTCCGATCCCGCCCGCAAGGCCCCGCCGATGCCTGACCTGTCGGACCAGCCCGATGTACCGCCCGACACGCTGGGCCTCGAGGCCCAGGAGATGCGGCGCCTGGGCTACAGGGTCGTGGACATGGTGGTGGACCGCGCGATGCGCCGCGGGCAGGAACCCGCGATCCTGACCGGCACGCCCGGGGATCTGCGCGCGGCGCTGGGCGGCCCGCTGCCCGAGGCGCCAATGGACCCGGAGGCCTCGCTCGACCTGATGGCCGAGGTCGCGCTCGCCCACCAGCAGCACGGCGATCATCCGCGCTATTTCGCCCGCGTTCCCGGTCCTGCCGCCTTCGCCGCGATCCTGGGCGAATGGATGGGCACCGGCTTCAACACGATCTGCGCCAGCTGGGGTGGCGCCGCAGGTCCCGCGACGGTGGAACTCGTCGTGATCGACTGGCTGGCGCAGATGCTGGGCATGCCGCAGGGCACCGAGGGCGTGCTGCTCTCGGGCGGCTCGATGGGCAATCTCACCGGCTTCGCCGCCGCGCGCGCGGCCCTCGGCCCCGGCGTGGC
>NZ_JBKHAQ010000130.1:0-7453 GCF_046542825.1 Rhodosalinus sp.
CTGTGCTTCAACACCGCGATGACCGGCTATCAGGAGATCATGACCGATCCCTCCTATGCCGGGCAGATCGTGACCTTCACCTTCCCCCATGTCGGCAATGTGGGCGTGACCCCCGAGGACGACGAGACGGCGGAGCCGGTCGCCGCCGGCATGGTGGTGAAATGGGACCCCACGGAGCCCTCGAACTGGCGCGCGGCGGAGCCGCTGACCGACTGGCTGGCGCGGCGCGGGCGCATCGCCATCGGCGGCGTGGACACGCGCCGCCTGACCCGCGCGATCCGGCAACAGGGCGCGCCGCATGTCGCGCTGTCGCACGACCCCGAGGGGCGTTTCGACATCGAGACGCTGGTCAAGGCCGCGCGCGCCTTTCCGGGGCTCGAGGGGCTGGACCTTGCGCGCGATGTGACCTGCGCGCAATCCTACCGTTGGGACGAGATGCGCTGGGCCTGGCCCGAGGGCTACAGCCGCCAGACGCAGGCGAAGCATCGGGTCGTTGCCGTGGATTACGGCGCCAAGCGCAACATCTTGCGGTGCCTGGCAAGCGCCGGTTGCGAGGTGACGGTCCTGCCCGCCACCGCGACCGCCGAGGAGGTGCTGGCGCATGCGCCCGACGGCGTATTCCTGTCGAACGGCCCGGGCGATCCGGCGGCCACCGGCGAATACGCGGTGCCGATGATCCGCAAGGTGCTGGAACGCGACCTGCCCGTCTTCGGCATCTGTCTCGGCCACCAGATGCTGGCGCTGGCGCTGGGGGCGCGCACGGTCAAGATGAACCACGGCCATCACGGCGCGAACCATCCCGTCAAGGACCTCGAGACCGGCAAGGTCGAGATCACCTCGATGAACCATGGTTTCGCGGTGGATGCGCAGACCCTGCCCGGTGGGGTGAAGGAAACCCATGTCTCTCTCTTCGACGGGTCGAACTGCGGCATCCGGGTCGAGGGGCGGCCGGTCTATTCGGTGCAGTATCACCCGGAGGCGAGCCCCGGCCCGCAGGACAGCTACTACCTGTTCGAACGCTTCGCGGCCGACATGGCGGCGCGGTCACGCGCGACAACCTGAAGCTGAAGCGTTAACCTGCCATTAACCATTAAGGATTGTCTTGTCCGAAGGCGCTGAAGACGCCTTGCGGGACGGATGACGGTGACGATCCAGGGGCTTCAGACGCCGCGCCCCACGCGGGTGACGGCGCATTTCGGGCAGCCGCTCGGGCGGATCCTCTGCGATCTGGGCCTGATCGGCGCGCAGGATCTGCTGCGCGCACTGGCGCAGCAGTCGGAGACCCGCGCGCCGCTCGGCCGTATCCTGCTGGCCGAGGGGCTGATCGCCGAACCGCAACTGCGCCGCGCGCTCGCCCTGCAGTTCGGGGTCGAGGCGGTGGACGCGGCCGAACAGCCCCCCGACCCCAGCCTTGCCGGCGCGCTCGATCCGGTCTGGTGCGTGACCCATGGCCTGCTGCCCTGGCGGCGCGAGGGCGGCACGACGCTGGTCGCCACCAGCCGGCCGCAGGATTTCCAGAAGCGCCTTCCGGAGATCGCGGCGGCGCTGGCCCCTGTCCGGATGGCCGTGGCCAGCGAGCGCGATATCGAGGCGGCGCTGGGCCGGATGCACGGGGCCGAACTCGCCCGCCGGGCGGAGCGCCGGGTGCCCGACATCGAAAGCTGTCGCCACTGGTCGCAGCCGACCCCGGAACGACGCGCCGCAACGCTGGCCGTCGTGCTCTCGGCGGTGGGGGTGCTGCTTCTGGTGCCCGGAGTTTTCTTCGGCGCCCTGTTCCTCTGGGCCGTGCTCACGCTGGCCCTTGCCACGGGGATGAAGGCGCTGGCGCTCACCACGCGGCTTCTGCCCGCGCCGGACCGCTCTCGCGGCCCGGCCGCGCTGCCACGGGCGCCGCCGATGATCTCGATCCTCGTGCCGCTGCTGGACGAAGGGGACATCCTGCCCGCGCTGCTGGGCCGGCTCGAGGCTCTGCACTACCCGCGCCCGCTGCTCGACGTGGTGCTGATCCTCGAGCAGACGGACGTCGGCACGCGGGCCGCGCTGTCGCGGATCGACCTGCCGCCATGGATGCGGGTGGTCGAGGTGCCGGACGCCGAGCTGCGCACCAAGCCAAGGGCGATGAACTACGCGCTCGACTTCTGCCGCGGCGAGATCGTCGGCATCTACGACGCCGAGGACGCGCCCGAGCCCGATCAGCTGATCCGCGTCGCCGCCCGCTTTGCCGATGCGCCGCCGGAGGTCGTCTGCCTGCAGGGGATGCTCGACTACTACAATCCGCATTCCACCTGGCTCGCGCGCTGCTTCACCATCGAATACGCCACCTGGTTCCGGGTGGTGCTGCCCGGCCTCGTGCGGCTTGGCCTCGTCATCCCGCTGGGGGGCACCACGCTTTTCTTCCGGCGCCACGCGCTGGAGAAGCTGGGCGGCTGGGACGCGCACAACGTGACCGAGGACTGCGACCTGGGGATTCGCCTCGCGCGGCACGGCTACCGGACCGAGATCATCGAGACCGTGACGCAGGAAGAGGCGAACAACCGCCTGCTGCCCTGGATCCGGCAACGGTCGCGCTGGCTCAAGGGCTTCATGATCACCTACGCGGTGCACATGCGCCGGCCCGTCCAGCTCTTCCGCCAGCTCGGGGCGCGCCGTTTCTGGGGCGTGCAGGTGCTGTTGCTGACGGCTGCCACGCAGTTCCTGCTGGCGCCGCTGTTGTGGAGCTTCTGGGCGGTGCCGCTGGGCATCCCCCATCCGCTGGAAGAGGCGCTGGGGCGCGAGGTGCTGCTGATCGCAGGCGCCGGCTTCCTGCTGACAGAGGCGCTGGCGGTCGCCATTGCCGTGATCGCCGTGCGCACCACCGCGCATCGCGGGCTGCTGCCCTGGGTGCCCACCATGCACCTCTATTTCCCGATCGGCGCGATGGCGTCCTACAAGGCCGCGTTCGAGCTGATCACCGCGCCCTTCTACTGGGACAAGACCGCGCACGGCCATTCGATGAGTGACGAACGCCCCCCGCGCGGACAGGAGGCGCGGGGCCTGCGCGCGCCGCGCTAGGCATCATCGACCGCGCCCGCCGAATCCAGTTTAAGCCGCGTGACGAAGGCAACCGAGATGTGGTCGCGCAGCGCCGTGTAGGCCGCCCGCTCGTCGCGCCGCGCGATGGCCTCCACGATCGCGTGATGCTCTTCCAGCGCCTTCGTCCCGCGCCCCTTCGCGGCAAGCGAGGTCGTCGCCATCAGCGCCATGGAGCGGTGCACGAGGTCGAGCTGCTGCACGAGGTAACGGTTGTGCGAGGCAAGATGGATCATCTTGTGAAACCGCCGGTTCGCGCGGGCCAGCGCCGAGGGGTCGCCCACCAGCGAACGGTCCTCCTCGACCATGTCGCGCAGCACCTGGATCTCTTCCTCCGTCGCGTGGCGCGCCGCGAGGCTGGCCGCCAGCCCCTCGAGCTCGCAGCGCACGACGTAGAGTTCCGCCATCTGGTTGTGGTCGAGCGAGGCGACGATCAGCGAGCGCCCGTCGCGGGTGAGCAGCGACTGCGTCTCGAGCCGCTGCAGCGCCTCGCGGATCGGCGTGCGCGACACGCCGAAGCGCTCGGCCAGTTCCGATTCCACCAGCCGGTCCCCGGGCTTGTAGATGCCGCTGTCGATCGCCTCTAGGATCAGGATGTAGGCGTCCTTCTGCACGGGTTTCGGAAGGGGGCGGGCGGATGTGTTCATCGGCGTATCTCTCGTCTTGACCGCGAAAGCCTAGCGCCGCGGCGGGCAGCCAACAAGCGCGCCATTGCCGCGGCGCCTGCGGCAGGCTATCCGCGATGCATGCCCAAGCAGCACTTCGATCACGTCGCACACTGGGTGTTCGACCTGGACAACACCCTCTACCCGCCCGAGGCGCGCCTCTTCGACCAGATCGAGGTGCGGATGACCGCCTACGTGATGGAGGCGCTGGGCGTCACGCGGGCCGAGGCCGACCGCCTGCGCCACCGGTACTGGCAGGACTACGGCACCACGCTGGCCGGGCTGATGGAGCTGCACGGCGTGGACCCCGGCCCCTATCTGACCGAGGTGCACGAGATCGATTTTTCCGTGCTTGCGCCCGACCCGGACCTTGCCGCGCGCATCCGTGCCCTTCCGGGGCGGCGCGTGGTCTATACCAACGGCTGTGCGCCCTACGCAGAGCGGGTGATCGAGGCGCGGGGGCTCTCGGGGCTTTTCGACGCGGTCTGTGGCGTGGAGCATGCGGGCTTTCAGCCCAAGCCGCGGCGTCAGGCCTTCGAGACGGTCTTTGCCGTGACGCGGGTGGAGACGGCCCGCGCCGCCATGTTCGAGGACGATCCCCGCAACCTGACCGCGCCGCACGCGATGGGGATGCGCACCGTCCACGTCGCGCCCGAGCGGCACGAGGCCCGGCACATCCACCATCACACCGACGACCTGTCGGGCTTTCTGGCGCGGCTGGTCTGAGGCCGCGCCCGGCCGCTGCGACGCCGCGGCGCGGAGGCCGGGATCGCGCGCCGCGTGAGGGCCGGGCGGGCGCTTCGGTATACTGCGGCATTCTGCCAGCTTCCGCCGTGACGCGGCTCGATTAGATCGGGGCAGCGAAATCAGGAGTTGCGAATGAGCCTTTCCGAAGAGCCCCGCACCGGGCGCGCGCGCCGCGCCTTCTATGCCGTTCCCGTCATCGGCTGGATCGCCCGCGATCTGCTCGAGGGCGACGCGGACGTGATCTATTACCTGCTGGCGGCGATCGTCAGCCTCTGGGCCATCGCGGTGATGACCTGGGGCTTGCCGGCGCTGGCGCTGCCCGCGCTCTTCATGGTGCCGGTGATCGTGGGCGTCCTGCTGCTCATCACGGTCGGCAGGTGACGGAAGCTCTGCGGCGTTTCGCCCTTGGCCCGCGCCGCGGCTTCGCGCTACCTCTGGCGCCGAAGGGAGAGCGCCCATGACCGAGTTCACCCACGACATCCTGGTGGCCGGCGGCGGGATCGCCGGCCTGACCGCCGCGGCCGCCTTCGGGCAGGCGGGGTTCTCGGTGCTCTGCGTCGATCCCGCGCCGCCCGTGACCGAGCGCGAAGCGCAGGGCGCGGACCTGCGCACGACCGCCTTCCTGCAACCCGCGCAGGCGATGCTCGCGCGCGCGGGCCTCTGGGGGCGGCTCGCGCCCCACGCCATGCCGCTGCAGACCATGCGGATCATGGACATCAGCGGCGAGATGGAAAAAAGCCGCGTGCGCCGCGACTTCGACGCCGCCGACATCTCTGACCAGCCCTTCGGCTGGAACCTGCCCAACTGGCTCTTGCGGCGCGAGATGGCCGCACGGGTCGAGGAGATGCCGAACGTCACCTTCCGCCCCGGCGTGGCCGCGACGGGCCTCTTCACCCGGACCGGCGAGGCGCGCGTGCGGCTCTCGGACGGGGACGAGGCGCGGGTGCGGCTGGTGATCGCCGCGGACGGGCGCAATTCGCCCATGCGGCAGGCGGCGGGTATCGGCGCGCGCACCCTGCGCTTCGGCCAGAAGGCGCTGGCCTTTGCCGTGACCCACCCGATCCCGCATGAAAACGTCTCGACCGAGATCCACCTCAAGGGCGGCCCCTTCACGCTGGTCCCCCTGCCCGATCACGCGGGCAAGCCCTCCTCTGCCGTGGTCTGGATGGAAGAGGGCCGCGAGGCGCTGCGTCTGCGCGACCTGCCGACCGAGGCGCTGGAGGCCACGATGTCGGCGCGCTCCGCCTGGCTGCTGGGGCCGCTCAGCCTGGCCTCGCAGATCACGCTCTGGCCGATCATCAGCCGGGTCGCCGACCGCTTTGCCGGCGAGCGGCTGGCGCTGGTGGCCGAGGCCGCGCATGTCGTCCCGCCAATCGGGGCGCAGGGGCTGAACATGTCGCTTGCCGATCTGGCGGCGCTGCTGGAACTGGCCGAGGCGCGGCCGGAGGGGCTGGGCGACCCCGCGATGCTCGCCGCCTACGATCGAAAGCGCGCGCTCGACGTGCGGATGCGCGTGGCGGGCGTGTCCATGCTCAACGGCGTGTCGATGCTGGGCGGGCAGCCCTTCGGCGCGCTGCGCGCCCGCGGGATCGAGGCGCTGCACGGGGTGGCCCCCGTGCGCCGCGGGCTGATGCGGCTGGGCCTTGGCGCGGGCAACGCTCCTCGGCCCTGACGGGCCTCCTCGCGGCGTGGCGCAGCGAGGAGGCCCGTCAGGGCGCGACGAGCGGGCTCAGAGCGCGGCGTCGACCGCCGGTTCCAGCCGCGCCAGCGTGCCGTCCACGTCCCGCAGCTTGTCGAGACCGAAAAGGCCGATCCGGAAGGTCATGAAGCCGTCGGGCTCGTCCACCTTCAGCGGCACGCCGGCCGCGATCTGGGTGCCCTGCGCCAAAAAGGCGCGACCCGACTGCACTTCGGGGTCGGAGGTATAGCCCACGACCACGCCGGGCGCACCGTAGCCTTCGGCGGCGACCGAGACGACGCCCTTCTCGGCCAGCTTCGCGCGCACGCCGTCGCCCAGCCGCCACTGTGCCTCACGCGCGGCCTCGAATCCGAAGTCCTTCGTCTCCAGCATCGCATCGCGGAAGGCGCGTAGCGAATCGGTGGGCATGGTGGCGTGATAGGCGTGCCCGCCGTTCTCGTAGGCGCGCATGATGTTGGTCCAGGTCTTCAGGTTGAGCGCGAAGCTGTCGGACTCGGTCGCTTCCAGCCGGTCGAGCGCGATCGCCGACATCATCACGAGGCCCGCCGAGGGGGTCGAGGACCAGCCCTTCTGCGGCGCCGAGATCAGCACGTCGACGCCGGTGGCGGCCATGTCCACCCAGGCCGCGCCGGAGGCGATGCAGTCGAGCACCATGAGCGCGCCCACCTCGTGCGCGGCCTCCGAAAGCGCCGAGATGTAGGCATCCGGCAGGATCAGGCCCGCCGAGGTCTCGACATGCGGCGCGAAGACCACCGCCGGGCGTTCGGCACGGATGCGCTCGACCACCTCGTCGACCGGCGCGGGGACGAAGGGCGACTGCACCTCGTTGCCGGTGCGGCGCGCCTTCATCACCGTGGCCTCGGCGGCGATCCCGCCGCCCTCGAGGATCTGGCTCCAGCGGTAGGAGAACCAGCCGTTGCGCACCACCAGCACGCGCGCGTCGCGGGCGAACTGGCGGGCGACCGCCTCCATCGCGTAGGTGCCGCCGCCGGGCACGATCGCCACGCCCTCGGCCCCGTAGACCTCTTTCAGCATCGAGGAAAGATCGCGCATCACCTGCTGGAAGGCGGCCGACATGTGATTGAGCGAGCGGTCGGTGAAGACCACCGAGAATTCGGAAAATCCGCCGGGATCGACGGTGTCGTAGAGCGCGGGCATGGCGCGGTCTCCTTCGTGGCGTTTTCCCTGAGGTAGCGGGCGGGCGCGGGCTTGCCAAGGCGCCGCGCAGGCAGCGGCCCGGGACAAGGGGGGCTGTCTGCCCCCCTCGGCGGCT
>NZ_JBKHAQ010000131.1:0-7295 GCF_046542825.1 Rhodosalinus sp.
GCGCATAGGCCACCAGGCTGCCCGCGCCGGAGCCGCGGCCGGGGCCGACGGGGATATCCCGCGCCTTGGCCCACTTGATGAAATCGGCGACGATCAGGAAGTAGCCGGGAAAGCCCATCCCCTCGATGATGCCCAGTTCGAACTCCAGCCGCTTTTCATAGTCCTCCACCGGGGCTGCGTGCGGGATCACGGCAAGGCGCGCGGCCAGCCCCTCCTTCGCCTGGCGGCGAAGCTCCTCCACCTCGTCCTCGGCGAAGCGGGGCAGGATCGGGGCGCGCTTCTCGGCGGCATAGGCGCAGCGGCGCGCGATCTCGACGGTGTTCTCGATCGCCTCGGGCAGATCGGCGAAGAGCGCCGCCATCTCCTGCGGGGTCTTGAACCGGTGCTGCGGCGTCAGGCGGGGACGCGGGGCGGACTGGTCCACATAGGCGCCCTCGGCGATGCAGATCAGCGCGTCGTGCGCCTCGTAGTGCTCTTCCTTGACGAAATGCACGTCGTTGGTGGCCACCAGCGGCAGGTCCATGGCGTAGGCCATCTCGACGAAGCCGCGTTCGGTCGCCTGTTCGGGCGCCCAGAGCCCGCCCTCCTCGGGATGGCGCTGAAGCTCGACGTAAAGCCGCGTCGGGAAGGCCGCGGCAAGACGGCGGATCAGCGCCTCGGCCTCCGCGCGCTTGCCCTCCTGCAAGAGGCGCCCGGCCGGCCCGTCCGGCCCGCCGGTCAGGCAGATCAGCCCCTCCGCGTGGCGCTCCAGCTCTTCCACCGTGACATGCGCCGGCGCGCCGTCGCCGCGCAGGTAGAGGCAGGAGTTGAGCTTCATCAGGTTCATGTAGCCCGCCTCGGACTGCGCCAGCAGGACGATGGCGCCGGGGCGGTCGAGGCTCTGCCGCTGACCCGGCCGCTCCTCGCGCGGCAGCGCGACGGGCACCTCGCAGCCGATGATCGGCTGGATACCGGCGCCTATTGCCGCAACGGAAAACTCCAGCGCACAGAACATGCTGGCAGTGTCGGTCACGGCGACGGCCGGCATTCCGGCCGCATGGCAAAGCTCCGGCAGCTTCTTCAGCCGGACGGCCCCCTTGAGCAGCGAGTATTCGGTATGCAGGCGAAGGTGGACGAAGCGCGGCTCTGTCATGGCACGAACCTATCCCGCCCGGAGTCGCCGCACAATCGGCGACCCCGGGTCTGTCGGCGAAGCCCCGCCACCGCCCGTTCCGCAGGCAACCGGAACACGGCCGGGCGGGCGACCACACCGCGCCGATTGCGGAGCGACGCCGGCATCGGCTAAAGCGGGGCGGTGGCGCGATCGGGGGACGGCGGCGGCATGGAGGACAGGGGCGAGACGGTACTGCGCCTTGACGGGCTCACCAAGGCCTATCCCGGCGTGCTGGCCTGCGACGGCATCTCCTTCGAAATCGGGCGCGGCGAGGTCCACGCGCTGCTTGGCGAGAACGGCGCGGGCAAGTCCACGCTGGTCAAGATGATCTACGGCCTCGTCGCCCCGGACGCAGGGCGGATGACGCTGCTGGGCCGGCCCTTCGCGCCCCCCGACCCAAGTGCGGCGCGGCGCGAGGGCGTCGCGATGGTGTTCCAGCACTTCTCGCTCTTCGATGCGCTGACGGTGGCCGAGAACATCGCGCTTGGCATGGAGGACGCGCCGCCGCCGCGCCGGCTGGCGTCGCGCATCCGCGAGGTGTCCGAGCTTTACGGCCTGCCGCTCGATCCCTTCCGCACCGTGGGCACGCTGTCGGCCGGCGAACGCCAGCGGGTCGAGATCGTGCGCTGCCTGCTACAGGACCCGCGCATCCTCATCATGGACGAACCCACCAGCGTTCTGACCCCGCAGGAGGTCGAGATCCTGTTCGAGACGCTGCGCAGGCTCGCGCGCGAGGGGACCGCGATCCTCTACATCAGTCACAAGCTCGAAGAGATCCGCGCGCTTTGCGACGCAGCCACCATCCTGCGGCGGGGCAAGGTCGTGGCCACCTGCACGCCGTCCGAGACGACGGCGCGCGAGATGGCCGAAATGATGGTGGGTGCGAGCTTTGCCGCGGTCGAGCGCGCCCCGCGCGACACCGGCGACGTGATGCTGGAAGCGCGCGGCGTCTCGGCGCCCGCACCGGGCGCCTTCGGCACGCCGTTGCGCGACATCTCCTTCGCGCTGCGCGCGGGCGAGGTGCTGGGCCTGGGTGGCGTGGCCGGCAACGGGCAGGACGAGTTGCTGGCGGTGCTGGCAGGCGAGCGGACGCTGCCGCGCGGCATGCTCTTTCTCGACGGAGAGGACATCGGGCGCACCGGCCCGCAGGCGCGGCGCGCGAAAGGCCTGGCCACGGCGCCGGAAGAGCGGCTGGGCCACGCCGCCGCGCCCGAGATGAGCCTGACGGAGAACGCGCTGCTGACGGCCGCGCGGCGCCGCGGCCTGCTGCGCCGCGGCTTCATCGACTGGGCGGCGGCGAAGGGCTTTGCCGAGGAAGTGATCGCCCGCTTCGACGTGCGCACGCCGGGACCGCAGACGGCGGCGCGCGCGCTGTCGGGCGGCAACCTGCAGAAGTTCGTGATCGGCCGCGAGATCGCGCAGGCCCCCCGCGTGCTGGTCGTGAACCAGCCCACTTGGGGCGTGGACGCCGCCGCCGCGGCCGCGATCCGGCAGGCACTGCTGGACATGGCGGCGAAGGGCGCGGCGATCCTCGTCATCAGCCAGGATCTCGACGAGCTTTTCGAGCTGGCCGACCGCTTCGGCGCGCTGGTCGGCGGGCGGCTGAGCGAGATCCGCCCGATGGGCGAACTGTCGATCGAGCGCATTGGCCTGATGATGGGCGGTGCGCACGACATGGAGGTGGCGCATGTCGGCTGAGCGGAGCGCGCCAGAGCGACCGATGCGCCCGGGATCGCCGGTGCATGGGTATTTTCGGACCATTGAAAGGACGCGGGCGGGGCGCGCGAAGAGGGACCGCAGGGGACCGATGAGCGCGCCGGACGCGCGCGCCGCGGGGCCGCGCAGGTGATCGCGCTGGAGAAGCGGCCGCAGCCCTCGCGGCTCTGGCGTGCGGCGACGCCGCTGCTGGCCGTGGCGCTGACCATGCTGGCGGGCGGCGCGATGTTCGCCGGACTGGGGGCCGATCCGGTCGCCGCGATCCGCGTGATCTTCTGGGATCCGCTGTTCGATCCCAGCTTTGCCGCCTACGCGCGGCCCCAGCTTCTGGTGAAGGCCGGTCCGCTCATCCTGATCGCCATCGGCCTTGCCATCGGCTTTCGCGCGGGCGTGTGGAACATCGGGGCCGAGGGGCAGTACATCGTCGGCGCGATCTGTGGCGCGGGCGCGGCGCTTGCGCTCTACCCGGCAGAGACGCGGCTGGTCTTTCCCCTTGCCGTGATCGCGGGGGCGCTGGGCGGCTGGGCCTGGGGCATGATCCCCGCGCTGCTCAAGGTGCGCTTCGGCACCAACGAGATCCTCGTCTCGCTCATGCTGGTCTACGTCGCCGAGTCGATCCTCGCCTCGGTCAGTTCGGGGCTGCTGAAGAACCCGGAAGGCCGGGGCTTTCCGGGCTCGCGAAACCTTGCGCAATGGGACGCGGTCGCCAACCGCGAACTGATCGCGGGAACAGGCATGCACTGGGGGGTCGTCGCGGCCTTCGTCGCGGTGATCGCGGCCTACGTGCTGATGAGCCGGCACATCCTGGGCTTTCAGGTGCGGCTGTCGGGCGAGGCGCCGCGCGCGGCGCGCTTCGCGGGCGTGGTGCCGGCGCGCATCGTGCTTTTCTGCCTGGGACTTTCGGGCGCGCTGGCCGGCATGGCGGGGTTTTTCGAGGTCGCGGGCCCGGCGGGGCAGATCAGCATCGACTTCGGCTCGTTCTACGGGTTTACCGCGATCATCGTGGCCTTTCTCGGCCGGCTGCATCCGGTGGGCATCCTGCTGGCCGGGCTGCTCATGGCGCTGACCTACATCGGCGGCGAGCTTGCGCAGCTGACGCTGGGCCTGCCAGCGGCGGCGATCCAGCTCTTCCAGGGGATGCTGCTGTTCTTCCTGCTGGGGGTGGACGTGCTGACCAACTACCGCCTGCGTCTTGGCCGGAAGGAGGCCGCCTGATGGACCTGAGCGCGATCCAGCCCGCGATCCTGATCGCCTCGCTGATGGTGTCTTCCACGCCCATCCTGCTCGCCGCGCTTGGCGAGATGGTGGTGGAGCGCGCGGGCGTTCTGAACCTGGGTGTCGAGGGGATGATGATCGCCGGCGCGGTCGCGGGCTTCGCCGTGGCGATCAACTCGGGCAATCCTGCGCTGGGGTTCCTGGGCGCGGCGGCGGCGGGGGCGGCGCTGGCGCTGGCCTTCGCGGTGCTCACGCAGATCCTGCTGTCGAACCATGTCGCGACGGGCCTGGCGCTGACGCTGGCGGGGCTGGGTCTGTCGGCGCTTGTGGGCAAACCCTACGAGGGGATGAAGGCCCCCAGGCTGCCGCGGCTCGACCTGGGCCCGCTGTCGGATCTGCCGGTGGTGGGGCGGATGCTGTTTTCGCACGATGCGATGGTCTATCTCAGCCTCGCGCTGGTCGCGGGCGTCTGGGCCTTCCTGCGCTACACGCGCGCGGGGCTCATCCTGCGCGCCGTGGGCGAAAGCGCCGAGGCCGCGCATGCGCTGGGCTACAGCGTGATCCGGGTGCGGGTGCTGGCCATCCTTTTCGGCGGCGCGCTGGCCGGGCTGGGGGGCGCCTACATCAGCCTCGTGCGGGTGCCGCAGTGGACCGAAGGCATGACCGCCGGGGCGGGCTGGATCGCGCTGGCCATCGTGGTCTTCGCCTCCTGGCGGGCGGGTTGGGTGCTGGTGGGCGCCTACCTTTTCGGCGGCGTCACCGTTCTGCAACTGAACCTGCAGGCCGCGGGTGCCATCGTGCCGGTCGCGCTCTTGTCGGCTTCTCCCTATCTGGTAACGATCCTCGTGCTGGTGATCATTTCGGCCCGGGGGCTGCAGGGCGCGCCCGCTGCGCTCGGCCGCAGTTTCCACGCCTCGGGCTAGACCGGGGCGCCCGCCGCGGCACCGCGGCGCGACAAGAGCAACAGAAGGGGGGCATCCCATGCATCGCAGAACGCTTCTTTCCACCGCCGCCGCGCTGGCGATGGGCCTTGGCCTGCCGGCCGCGGCGCAGGACGATCCGATGAAGATCGGCTTCATCTACGTCGGTCCCATCGGCGACGGCGGCTGGACCTACACCCACAACGAGGGCCGCCTTGCCGTCGAGGAGCACTTCGGCGACGCCGTCGAGACCGTCTATCAGGAAAGCGTGCCCGAGGGCGCGGATGCGGTCCGCGCGATGACGCAGATGGCGCTCTCCGGGGCGGACATGATCTTTGCAACCTCATTCGGCTACATGGATCAGGTTCTGGAGGTGGCGGAGCGATTCCCGGACGTGAAGTTCGAACACGCCACGGGCTACAAGCGCGCTGACAACGTCGCGACCTATTCCGCGCGCTTCTACGAGGGCCGCGCGGTGCAGGGCCACATCGCCGGTCGGATGACCGAGACGGACACCGTGGGCTACATCGCCTCCTACCCGATCCCGGAAGTGATCCGCGGCATCAACTCGGCCTACATCCACGCGAAGAAGGCGAACCCGGACGTCGAGTTCCGCATCGTCTGGGCCTACACCTGGTTCGATCCCGCGAAGGAGGCCGATGCCGCCACCGCACTGATCGAGCAGGGCGCCGACGTGATCCTGCAGCACACCGATTCGACCGCGCCGCTCGCGGCAGCGGAATCGGCCGGCGGCGTGATCGGCTTCGGGCAGGCCTCCGACATGGCCGAATACAAGCCCAGCCCGCGCGTCTCCTCGATCCTCGACGTCTGGGGCCCCTACTACATCGACCGCGTGCAGGCCGTGATGGACGGCACCTGGGAGAGCCAGGACACCTGGCATGGCATCGGCGAGGGCATGGTCGGCATCGGCGAGATCACCGACGCGGTACCGGCGGAGGTCCGCGAAGAGGCGCTGGCGCTCAAGGAGTCGCTCGCCTCGGGCGAATACCATGCCTTCACCGGCCCGATCAACCGGCAGGACGGCAGCGCGTGGCTGGCCGAGGGCGAAACCGCCGACGACGAAACGCTGCTGGGCATGGACTTCTACGTCGAGGGGCTGAGCGGCGACATTCCGGACTGACGCGCAGCCGCCTGTGCGTCCTGTGCCGCGGTGACGGCCCGTGCCGCGATCACGGTCGGGGCGCGCCTTTTGGCGCGTCCCCTTCTGCGGGAGTACAGGCGCGCAACAGAGGCTCCCTGCGCGGCCCTTTGAACGGGACGCGAATGCGCTAACTGGCCCGGCATGGAAATGCGAGGCCCGGCCAGGTGACAGACCATTCCCCGATTCTTCTCTGGTTTCGGCGCGACCTGCGGTTCTCGGACCATCCTGCCTTGCATGCGGCGGCGCGTGAGGGCCGGCCCCTGATCCCGGTCTTCGTGCGCGATCCGGTGGTCGACGGGCTGGGCGCCGCACCGCGGTTCCGGCTCGGGCTGGGGCTGGACAGTTTCGCGCGTGCGCTGGAGGACCGCGGCAGCCGGCTGATCCTGCGGTCGGGCGAGGCGCTGGACGCCCTGCAGGCGCTGGCCCGTGAAACCGGCGCCGGCGCGGTTTGGTGGACGCGTGCCTATGACCCCGAAAGCATCGCCCGCGACACGGCCGTGAAGGCCGCGCTGAAGGAGGATCGCCTCGACGCCCGCAGCTTCGGCGGCCACCTGATGTTCGAGCCCTGGACCGTCGAGACGAAGCAGGGGGGCTTCTACAAGGTCTACACGCCCTTCTGGCGGGCCGTGCGCGGGCGGGAGGTGGACGCGCCGCTGCCGGCGCCGGGCCGCCTGCCCGCGCCCGAAACATGGCCCGGCAGCGAGCGGCTGCAGGACTGGCGCCTGGGCGCGGCGATGGACCGCGGCGCGGCGGTGGTGGCGCCCTACGCCCGCGTCGGAGAACGCGCCGCGCAAGGTCGGCTGGGGCATTTCATGGCGCAGATCGTCGAGGGCTACGCCGAAGGCCGCGACCGCCCGGCGGAGGACGGCACCTCGTGCCTCAGCGAGAATCTCAGCCTGGGCGAGATCAGCCCGAACCAGTGCTGGCACGCCGCGCGGCGCGCGATGGAAGAGGGCAAGGCGGGCGCCGAGACCTTCCTGCAGGAGCTCGTCTGGCGCGAGTTCGCCTATCACCTGATGCACCATACGCCGCGGCTGACCTCGGCCAACTGGCGCGAGGAATGGGATGCCTTCCCCTGGTCGGAAGACGAGAGCGCCGCCAAGGTGCGCGCCTGGAAACAGGGGCGCAC
>NZ_JBKHAQ010000019.1:0-32856 GCF_046542825.1 Rhodosalinus sp.
CGTTGACGTTGATCGCCGGGAAGGGCAGGTGCCCCTTCTCCATCATCTTGTAGAGCCGGTTGACACCGGTGGTCGTCTCTTCGGTCACGCCCTTGATCATGTGACGCTGTTTGGTGAACCAGCCGGGGCTTTCGGCCATGCGCTTGCGGATCTGGGCAAAAAGCGCCTCTTCCTCCTCGGAGGTGGGCACGGCGATCAGGTCTTCCTCGCCTTCTTCCACCCGCGCGCCCATCAGGATGTAGAGCGTGGCGTCGCCGCCGTCGTCGAGGATCATGTTGGCGCCGCCTTCCTCGAACATGAAGATGCGGTCGCAGTAGTCCCAGTATTCCTCCAGCGTCTCGCCCTTCACCGCAAAGACCGGGGTGCCGCCCGCGGCGATGGCGGCGGCGGCGTGATCCTGGGTCGAGAAGATGTTGCAGGACGCCCAGCGCACGTCGGCGCCCAGGGCCGTCAGCGTCTCGATCAGCACGGCGGTCTGGATCGTCATGTGCAGGCTGCCGGCGACGCGCGCACCGGCGAGCGGCCTGGCCTCGCCGTATTCCTCGCGCAGCGCCATGAGACCGGGCATCTCCGTCTCGGCGATCTCGATCTCCTTGCGGCCGTAGTCGGCCAGCCCGATATCCTTGACGACGTAATCCGTGCCCATGAGGCTCCCTTTCGCTCGACGCGGTTGAGGCGGGGGTTAGCACTACGGGGACTGACAGGCAACGTGGCCTGCGTCGGCCGTCCGCTCCGGCGCCCGGTTTGCACAGCGCATGGGCGGAAGCTAGGAAGCGGCAAGAGAGCGGAGTCGCGTCCCATGCCCCCATCGCCCCCGCGCCGCGCCTGGCAGAGGATGCTGTCCGGTCGCCGCCTGGACCTGCTGGACCCGACGCCCGTGGACATCGAGATAGAGGACATCGCGCACGGTCTTGCCTTCGTCGCGCGGTGGAACGGGCAGACCTTGGGCGACTGGCCCTATTCGGTGGCCGAGCATTCGCTGCTGGTCGAGGATCTGTTCGGCCGGATCGCGCCGGCCGCGCCGCCGCGCTGGCGGCTGGCCGCGCTTCTGCACGATGCACCGGAATACGTGATCGGCGACATGATCTCGCCGGTGAAGTCGGCGGTGGGCCCCGGCTATGGCGATCTGGAGGTGCGGCTGGCCACCGCGATCCACCTGCGTTTCGGCCTGCCCGCGGCGCTGCCGCAGATCGTGAAGCGACAGATCAAGCGCGCCGACAGGGTCAGTGCCTGGCTCGAGGCGGTGCAGATCGCCGGGTTTTCAGAGGCCGAGGCCACGCGCTTCTTCGGCCGCCCGCCCGACGCGCTGGCCGGCCACAGGATCCGTCCACGCCCGCCGGCCGAGGTGCGCGCCGCCTATCTCGCGCGGCACGCCGAACTGCTTGCCGACACCTAGCCACCGCGCCCCGCGTCAGCGGGAACCGGGCGGCGCACCGCGCGGTTTACCGCGCTGCCATGGACATCGACACCGAACTCCTGCGCTGGGCCGCGGCCCTTTCCACGATCGCCGCTGCGAGCCTCGTGGCTTGGCGCGGCCCTGCGCGGCTCACCGCCCTGGGCTTCGTGCTCTTCAGCTTCGCCGCCGCGTCCTGGATCGTCGCGGCGCTGATCGACGACGCCCCCGCGCTCGCCCTGCAGAACTTCGTGCTTCTGGGGATCAACCTGATCGGTGTCTGGCGCTGGTTCAGGGTTCTCTAGTCAGGGGCAGGGATGCCCTGCGGACAGCGCCGCGACGCGGCCGTTGGGCGCGAAGGCCGCCTCCACCCCGTCGGGCAGGACCACGGGCGGCCCGCCGGGCGCCGCGCCCGCGGCGGTGCGCAGCGGCAATGCGCCCGGTGTCGCGCGCCAGCCGGAAAACGCGGCGTCACGGAACGCCAGTTCGAGCCCGCCGGCCCAGCGCACGGTTTCGCAACCGGCGTCGCGCCTGCGCGCATCGGGCGCCGATCCAAGCAGGCGGGACACGGCCGCGACCGCCCCCTCGGGCGCGCGAGCGAAGCCGATCTCGCGCCCCGCGCCCGCCACGTCCAGACCGCCCACAGCAAGGCGCAGCGCGGTCTCCTGCGCCGGCGGCGGAGCGGGTGCCGCACAGGCGGCGAGTGTCAGGATCAGGGCAGCAGGCGCCGCCCTCACCGGGGGCTGCGCTTGGCGAGGATCCGCTGCAGGGTGCGTCGGTGCATGTTGAGCCGGCGCGCGGTCTCCGACACGTTGCGGTCGCAGAGTTCGTAGACGCGCTGGATATGTTCCCAGCGGACACGGTCCGCGCTCATCGGGTTCTCGGGCGGGGGCGGCATGTCCTCGCCCGTGGCAAGCAGCGCGTTCGTGATGTCGTCGGCATCGGCGGGCTTCGACAGGTAGTCGGTCGCGCCGACCTTGACGGCGGCGACGGCGGTCGCGATCGCGCCGTAACCGGTCAGCACCACGATGCGGGCATCGGGTCGCGCACCGCGCAACTCCTCGACCACGTCAAGGCCGTTGCCGTCCTCCAGCCGCAGGTCGACCACAGCGTAGGCCGGCGGTCGCGCCCTGGCGATCGCCTTGCCCTCGGCCACGGTTCCGGCCATCTCGACCGCGAAGCCGCGTTTCTCCATCGCCTTCGACAGACGGCGCAGGAACGCCTCGTCGTCGTCCACCAGCAGAAGTGTCGGATCCTCGCCGATGTCGATCTGGGTCTCGGCCACGAAAGCCACCTTCGGTTGCCTCTTGACACGCGAGTTAGGCCGACTTGCCGCGGCGGTCAAATCGTATCGTGCGTCAACTCCGTTCGACGAAGCATTCGATCTGCTCCGCCAACTGTTCGGGGTCGAGGTCGCGGCGGAAGAACTCGACGAACCCGTGCCCCGGCAGGACGAGATAGCTGAAGGTCGAATGATCGACGAGATAGAACTCCTCCTCGCCGTCGTCATGCGCGTTGTAATAGGTGCGATAGGCCTGGCTCGCGGCCTTGACCTGCTCGGGCGAGCCGGTCAGCCCGATCATCCGCGGGTGCATGTTGGCCGCGAAATCGCCCACCACCTCGGGCGTGTCGCGCTCCGGGTCCACGGAGATGAAGACCGGCGTCACCTCGTGCCCCCGCTCTTCCAGCAGATCGACCGCCACGGCATTGCGCGCCACGTCCAGGGGGCAGACATCGGGGCAGAAGGTGTAGCCGAAATAGAGCAGCGAGGGTTCGGTGATCACCTCCGCGTCGGTCACCGTCTCGCCCGCCGCGTTCACCAGCGTGAAGGGGCCGCCGATCTGGCCGGAGCCGCCGGCAACCTGCCCCGCCCGGCACGCCGCGAAGCGGTCCTCTTCACCGCCGAAGAGCCGCGACAACCAGCCCTGCGCCTCTGCCGTGCCGGCGCCGAGCGTGCCCGCCACCATCGCCGCACACAGGATCGCGCCAATCCGTCCCATCGCCTTGTCCTCCCGCCACTGCAATTGATCCGGTGATGCCGCAGACCTAAACATTGCCGCAACCGCCGCAAGGGATCAAAAGCGCGCATGTCCGACACCGATCTATCCGTTCTGCCCGGACAGCGCCGGGGCAACTGGATCCGTCTGCGCACGCTCATCCTGCTGCGCTGGATGGCGATCACGGGACAGCTGACCGCGGTGGCCATCGCCTACTGGGGCCTGCGGCTCGACCTCGAACTGGGGCTGTGCTTCCTGTTGATCGGGGCGGCGGTGATCGTGAACCTGATCGCCACCTTCGTGTTCCCGGAAACCAAGCGGCTGAGCGAGCGGGAAACCGCGGCGCTCGCGCTGTTCGACATCCTGCAGCTGGGCCTGCTGCTGTCGCTCACCGGCGGGCTGCACAATCCCTTCGCACTCTTGCTGCTGGGTCCGGTGACGGTCTCGGCCTCGGTGCTCACGCTGCGCTCAACCCTGCTTCTGGGCGCGGTGGCGGTCGCGGCGGTCACCCTGCTGGGGCTCGTCCATCTGCCGCTTCGCACGGCGTCGGGCGAGGTGCTGCGCACGCCGCCCGTCCTGCTGGCCGGGACCTGGGCCGCGCTGGTGATCGCGCTGGTCTTCCTGTCGATCTATTCGCGGCGCATCAGCAGCGAGATGCACGCGATGTCCGACGCCCTGACCGCGACGCAGATGGCGCTGGCGCGCGAACAGAAGCTGACCGACCTGGGCGGCGTGGTGGCTGCGGCGGCGCACGAACTGGGGACACCGCTGGCCACGATCAAGCTGACCTCCGCGGAACTCATGGAGGAGCTGGGCGAGCATCCCGAATTGCGCGAGGACGCGGCCCTGATCCGCGATCAGGCCGACCGCTGCCGCGACATCCTGCGCTCAATGGGTCGCGCGGGAAAGGAGGATCTTCTCGTCAAGCAGGCCCCTCTGGAAGAGATCGTGCGCGAGGCGGTCGAGCCACACGAGGACCGGGGAAAGCGCATCCGGCACGCCCTGTCACCGGCCTGCGAGGGGCCGCAACCCTCCGTGCTGCGCCGGCCCGAGATCGTCCACGGATTGCGCAACCTCGTTCAGAACGCCGTGGATTTCGCCCGCGGCGAAGTGCGGATCGAGAGCGGCTGGACGCCCGATCGCATCTGGATCCGGATCGCGGACGACGGACCGGGCTTTCCGAGCGGCGTGCTCGCGCGGATCGGCGAGCCCTTCATGCGCAGCCGGCGCAGCGAGCGTGAACGCGCACAGCGGCCCGGCTACGAGGGGATGGGGCTGGGCCTCTTCATTGCCAAGACGCTGCTGGAGCGCTCGGGCGCCGAATTGACCTTTGCCAATGGCGGCGACGCGCCGCGCGGCCCGGGCGGAGCGCCCGCCCTGCGCGGCGCGATCGTCGAGGTCGCCTGGCCACGCCGCAAGATCGACGCGGTCGCTGGCGAGACCCCCGTGCCGCGGGGACAGAACCGGCCGATCAGCGCCTGACGCCGGGGCACAGACGCCCCGCTTAACGGTTCCTTAACCAAGCGGCGCGATGCAAGGCCCACCCAGACCTGGGGGATGCCGTCTTGGAACCTGGACTACTGGTCGTCATCGCGGTCTGCAGCCTTGCCGCAGCGGGCCTTGCCGTGGCGCTGATCACGACGCGGCGCGACACCGCACGACAGGTCGCAGGGGCAACGGACAGTCCGTTGGCACTGCTCGTCGAAGACAGCGAGATCACCGATGCGACGCCGGCTGCGCAGGATCTGCTCGATCCCCGCGGCGGTGCGGATTGGCCGGCGCTGGTCCCTGTCTTCGGGCCGCGCTTTTCCGGTTTTCCCGCCGACTTCGAGCAAGCTCTGGCGCAGGCGCCGCTGCAGCTGACGGACGACCATGGCATCCTGCGGATCGCGCCGCAGGGTCCGGGGGTGCTGCGCGTCACGCTCGACGATCCTGCGCCCGATCCGGTTGCGCGTCACCGCGCCGCCCGGCGTGCGCAGGAACATGCCGCCATGCGCGCCGCCGCCGACCTGTCGCCCCATCCAAGCTGGCAGGTCGACCAGACAGGCCGCGTGACCTGGGCCAACGCTGCCTATCTGTCGCTTGCGCGCGAATCGCTTGCCTGGGCGGAGGGGGCGGCCCTGCCGAAACTCTTCGATTTGCCGCACGCAGGCGGACCACCGCGGCGCGTCTCGCTGACCCTCCCCGACGGCGACACCCGTCGATGGTTCGACGTGACCGCAAGCGACTGCGGCACCACCCGGATCGGCCTGGCCAGCGACGTCGATGCCGTGGTCCATGGCGAAACCGCGCAACGCACCTTTGTCCAGACCCTCACCAAGATCTTTGCACAGCTATCGGTGGGCCTTGCGGTCTTCGACAAGGAGCGCGATCTCGCGCTGTTCAACCCGGCGCTGCTGGACCTCACCGGCCTTCCGGCCGAGCGGTTGAGCGCCCGGCCCAGCCTGAGCGCGTTCTTCGATCACCTGCGCGAGGCCCGGGTGATGCCGGAACCGCGCGACTATGCCGCCTGGCGCAAAAGGATCACGAACCTCGCGCAGCCGGGCAGCACCGCAACCTACAGCGACACCTGGAGCCTGCCCTCGGGCCTCGTCTACCGGGTCAGCGGACGGCCGCAGCCCGATGGCGCCGTCGCGGTTCTGATCGAGGATGTCACCAGCGAGATATCCCTGACACGCAGGTTCCGGACCGACCTGGAACTGGGACAGGGGGTGCTCGACTCGCTCGACGACGCGCTGGCCGTCTTCTCTCCGCAGGGCGTTCTGGTGCTGACCAACGCGGCCTACCGCAGGCTTTGGGGCGTCAATCCCGACGTGTCCCTGCGCGAAACCACCCGCTGCGAGGCGATCGGGCAGTGGCAGGACCGCAGCGGTCCGGGAACCGACTGGAGCGGCCTGCGCGATGCGCTCGCCGCGCGCGGCGACGCGGTGCGCTGGCAAGGGCACGCAACACTGCACGACGGCACGCTGCTTGACCTGCGCGCCCTGCCCCTTCCCGGCGGCGCGGCCCTCGTGCTGTTCGCCGCGCCCGATGGCCGCGTCGGCGCCGCCAGACCCGCTGCCGGGATGATTCACCTGCCGCAAAACGGGCGGGCAGAGGCCGTCTGACGCCAGCGCGACGCCCTGCCAGGCGCGGCGTGTGCGGTTCGCAAGAGCGTGGCAGACCGCCGCCACGGGTTTCCGCGACAGGCACGGCGCGATACTGTCGGGGCATGACCCGTCGACGCCGGCTAGAACTGCATCTTTCGTCTCCCGAGGCCACCACGATGCTGGCCCGTGAACTGGCGCCGCGGCTCTCGCCCGGCGACACGCTCCTGCTGGCGGGCCCCGTCGGCGCGGGCAAGTCGCATTTCGCGCGCGCCCTGATCGGCGCGCTTCTGACCGGACCAGAGGACATTCCCTCGCCCACCTATACGCTGGTGCAAGGCTATGACGGACACAGCGGACCGGTATGGCACGCCGACCTCTACCGTCTGGGCGATGCCGGCGAACTGGCCGAACTGGGCCTCGAAGAGGCGTTCGGCACCGCCATCTGCGTAGTGGAATGGCCGGAACGGCTGGGCGGCATGGCACCGGAGGACGCGCTGGAGCTTGCATTCTCGCCCGACGACGGGCCGGAGACCCGGCGCCTCGGGATAAGCTGGACGGCGCCCCGCTGGGACGCCGTGATGCGGGAGCTTGCCGATGCCGCCGCCTGACGCCGGCCGCGCGGCCGCACGCCTGCGCTTTCTGGACCGGGCGGGCTGGGCCGGGGCCATGCGACACCCGCTCGCAGGCGATGCCTCGGCGCGGCTCTACCAGCGCCTCGTGCGGTCCGACGGCACGCGGGCCGTCCTGATGGATGCCGATCCGGCACGGGACGGATCCACCCGGTCCTTCGTCGCCGTGGCGAGGTTCCTGCACGCCGCCGATCTCAGCGCGCCCCGCATCTACGCGGCCGAGGCAGCGCAGGGGTTTCTCCTGCTCGAGGATCTTGGCGATGGGCTGTTCGCGCGGCTGGCCGAACGCGATCCATCGACGGAACCCGCGCTTTACGCAGCCGCGGGCGAGGTGCTGGCCGCGCTGCAGCACCATACGCCGCCGGCCGACTGGCCGCGCGCCACGCCCGGCCACCTGGGCCAGGCGCTGGCCCCGCTCTTCGATCACTACGCCCCCGAGGCCGCGGCGCTGCGGGCCCCTGCAGCGGCCGCACTGGCCCGGGCGCTCGAGGCCCTGGGCGAAACGACCGCCGTGCCCATCCTGCGAGACTACCACGCCGAGAACCTGATCTGGCTGCCGGAGCGGGACGGTCCCGCCCGGGTGGGGCTGCTGGACTTTCAGGACGCGATGGCGGGGCATCCGGCCTATGATCTCGCCTCGCTCACGCGCGACGCACGGCGCGACGTGTCGCCCGCCGCGGCAGAGGCAGCGCTCGACGCCTTCCTTGCCGCGACGGGGCGGGCGCGGGACGCGACCGAGGCCGCGATGGCGCTTCTGGGCGCGCAGCGCAACCTGCGCATCCTGGGCATTTTCGCCCGGCTGGCCGAAACGGGCAAACCGCGGTATCTGGCCCTCATGCCCCGCGTCTGGCGCCACCTGCAGGCCGATCTTGCCCATCCCGCCGCCGCCCCGGTGGCGCGGGCGCTGGGCGATGCCCTGCCGCCGCCGGACGACGCGCGGCTGGACGGACTGAGGCGCGCATGCCCGACGCCGTGATGCTGTTTGCCGCGGGCTTCGGCACCCGCATGGGGGCGCTGACCGCGGACCGGCCCAAGCCGCTGATCGAGGTGGCGGGCCGCCCGCTGATCGACCACGCGCTGCAGATCGCGCGCGGCCCGCGGCCCGCCCGCATCGTCGCCAACGCGCATTACCGCGCCGGACAGATCGCCGCGCATTTGGCGGATACCGAGGTGCGCGTCTCGCACGAGCCCGAGGCGATCCTCGACACCGGAGGCGGCTTGCGCGCGGCACTGCCGCTGCTGGCCGCGGACCCGGTCTATACGCTGAACACCGATGCGATCTGGCGGGGACCCAATCCGCTGACCCTGTTGCACGCGGCCTGGGACGGCGCTCGGATGGAGGCGCTGCTGCTCTGCCTGCCGCCCGAAGACGCGCTGGGCCATGCCGGCGCGGGCGACTTCGCCCTTGGCCCTGACGGGCAGGCGGTGCGGGGGCCGGGGGCGGTCTATTCCGGCGCACAGATCATCGCGACCGGCGCGCTGGCAGAGGTGCCGGAGCGGGTCTTTTCCCTCAACCGGGTCTGGGACGGGATGATCGCGCGCGGCACGCTTTACGCGATGCTCTACCCCGGCCGCTGGTGCGACGTGGGCCGCCCCGAGGGGATCGCGCTGGCCGAGGCGATGCTGGCGGAGGGCCACGATGTTCGGGCCTGAGGCGCCCGCGCCGCGGCTCTTCGGCCTGCCGCCGGGGGCAGACTTTCCCGCCGCGCTGGTGGCCGGGCTGCGCGCCCGTCTCGCCGGCAGCCCACCCGAGGCGATGGCGCGGGTCGAGCTGATCGTGAACACCCGCCGCATGGCCCGCCGGTTGCGCGAGATCTTCGATGCCGGGCCGGCCACGCTCTTGCCGCGCATCAGGCTCGTCACCGACATGGGCGAGCTGGGCGACCTGGCGGACCTGCCGCCCGCCGTCCCGCCGCTGCGCCGCCGGCTGGAACTGGCGCAACTCGTCGCGCGGCTGATCGAGGCGCGGCCGGACCTCGCGCCCAGGGCCGCGCTTTACGACCTTGCCGACAGCCTTGCCGCGCTGATGGACGAGATGGGCGTCGAAGGCGTGGACCCGGAGACGGTGCTGACGCTCGACGTCTCGGACCAGTCGGGGCACTGGCAGCGCGCGCTCGCCTTCCTGCGCATCGTGCGCGACTACCTCGCGCAACTCGACGCGCCGCCCGACCCCGGCGCGCGCCTGCGCCGCGTGATCGAACGGCGTGTGGCGGCATGGCAGGCCGCGCCGCCCGCGCATCCCGTGATCGTCGCGGGCTCCACCGGGTCACGCGGCGCGGTGGCGCTGCTGATGCAGGCGGTGGCGCGGCTGCCGCAGGGGGCCGTGGTGCTGCCGGGTTTCGACTTTCACCTGCCTGATGCGGTCTGGGCCGGTATGGAGGATGCGCTGTCGGCCGAGGATCACCCGCAGTTCCGTTTTGGAAAGCTGATGCAGGCGCTGGACCTCTCGCCCCGCGACGTGCGGCTCTGGCAGGCCGAGGATATCTCGGACCCCGCGCGAAACCGACTGATCTCGCTCGCGCTGCGGCCTGCGCCGGTGACGGACCAGTGGCTGGCAGAGGGGCCGGACCTGGGGCCGCTCGGCCCCGCCTGCGACGGTCTCACGCTGCTGGAGGCACCGGGCCAGCGCGAGGAGGCACTGGCCATCGCCCTGCGGCTGCGCGAAGCGGCCGAGACCGGGCAAAGCGCCGCGCTCATCACCCCGGACCGCGCGCTGACGCGACAGGTCGAGGCGCGGCTGGCCGGCTGGGGCATCACGGCGGACGACAGCGCGGGGCGGCCGCTGCACCTGTCGCCGCCGGGGCGGCTCTTGCGGCTGGCGGCCCGGCTGCGGGCGCGCGCGCCGTCGGCGGGCGATCTGATGACGCTGCTCCGGCATCCGCTGACCCACTCGGGCGGCGGCCGGAACCGGCACCTGCGCCTTGCCCGCGAACTGGAACTCTGGCTGCGCCGCGAGGCGGTGCCGCAGCCCGACGCCGCGGCGCTGGGCCGCTGGGCCGATCAGATGGAGGATGCCGAGGCCCGGAGCTGGGCCGCATGGCTGGGGGACTGCCTTGCCGGGGCGCGGGCCGACACCGCACCGCTGAGCGAGCACGCCGCGGCACTGCGCGCTCTGACCGAGCGGCTTGCGGCCGGACCGGCCGCCGAAGGCGCGGGCGGGCTGTGGGAGCGCGAGGCCGGGCGCGCGGCGCTGGTCCTTTACGAATCGCTTCAGGCAGAGGCGCCGCGCGGCGGCGACATGGAGCCGCAGGGCTTCGCCGATCTGCTGACCGCCCTGATGGAGCGCGAGGCGGTGCAGGACATCGAGGCGCCGCATCCCGGCATCCGCATCTGGGGCACGCTCGAGGCGCGGGTGCAGGGCGCCAATCTGCTGATCCTGGGCGGGCTGAACGAAGGCAGCTGGCCCGAAACGCCCGCGCCCGACCCCTGGCTCAACCGCGCGCTGCGCCACCGCGCGGGCCTCTTGCTGCCCGAACGGCGGATCGGTCTTGCCGCGCACGACTTTCAGCAGGCGGCGGGCGCGCGCGAGGTCTGGCTGACCCGCGCGGCCCGCACGGACGAGGCGCCCACCGTGCCCGCGCGCTGGCTGAACCGGCTGACCAACCTGCTGCGCGGCCTGCCGGATCAGGGCGGCGCGCAGGCACTGGAAGCCATGCGGGAGCGTGGCGCCCGCTGGCTTCGGCTGGGCGCGGCGCTGGAGCGGGCGCCGCGCCTCGACCCGGCGCCGCGCCCCTCCCCGCGCCCACCGGCCACGGCGCGGCCAAGGCGGCTGTCCGTCACCGAGATCCAGACCCTGATCCGCGATCCCTACGCGATCTACGCCAGGCACGTCCTGCGCCTGCGCGCGCTCGACCCGCTCGATCGGCCGCCCGACGCGATGCTGCGCGGCACGATGCTCCACGAGGTGCTGGACCGCTTCGTGAAGGCCACGCTTGAGGCGCCGGAGCGCCTGACGCCCGAGGCGCTGAGCGCCTGCGCGCGCGAGGTGCTGGCAGAGCGCGTGCCCTGGGCCGCGACCCGGATGCAGTGGCAGGCCCGCCTCGATCGGGTGGCCCAATGGTTCGTCGAGACCGAGCGCGCGCGGCGTGCCCTTGCCACCCCCGTGCTGCTGGAAGACCGCGGCGAGGCCGAGATCGAGGGGCTGGGCGTGACGCTCTCGGGCAAGGCGGACCGCATCGACCGAGACGCCGAGGGCCGGCTGCACATCTACGACTACAAGACCGGCGCGGCGCCGGGGCCGAAGAAACAGCTGCATTTCGACAAGCAGCTCCTGCTGGAGGCCGCGATGGCCGAACGCGGCGCCTTCGAGGCGCTGGGCGCGGCCCCCGTCGCGCGCGCGGTCTACATCGGGCTGAACGCCAGCCCCGCGGAGGTGCCCGCGCCGCTCACCGACACCCCCGACGAGGCGGGCAAGCTGGTGACCGCAGGGCAGGTCTGGGAGGAGTTCGCGGCACTCATGCGGCTCTATGCCGACGAAACCCGCGGATACACCGCCCGCCGCGCCATGGCGTCGATGACCGACGCCTCCGACTACGACCACCTCGCGCGCTACGGCGAATGGGAAGAAGCCGACGACCCCGCGCCGGAGGACCTGCGATGAGCCCGCGCGACGCGGCAAGCGACGCACAGGCGCAGGCGGCCGACCCGCGCGCCTCGGTCTGGGTCTCGGCCAATGCCGGCTCCGGCAAGACCAAGGTGCTGACCGACCGTGTGGCGCGGCTGCTGCTGGAGGGCGTGCTGCCAGAGCATATCCTGTGCCTGACCTATACCAAGGCCGCGGCCAGCGAGATGCAGAACCGCCTCTTCGCGCGGCTGGGCGGCTGGGCGATGCTGCCGGAGACCGATCTGCGCGGCGAACTGGCAACGCTGGCCCCGGACCAGCCGCTGGACGCCGCGGCGCTGGCCCGCGCGCGCACGCTGTTCGCCCGCGCGATCGAGGCGCCGGGCGGGCTGAAGATCCTGACCATCCATGCCTTCTGCGCCGCGCTGCTGCGCCGCTTCCCGCTGGAGGCCGGGGTCAGCCCCGCGTTCACCGAGATGGAGGCGCGGGCCGGTCAGCTTCTGGCCGAAGAGATCGTGGAGCGCATGGCGCAGGGGGAGGATGCCCCGCTCTTGCGCGCTCTGGCAGAGGTCTCGCCCGACGCCGACATGAACAAGCTCTGCACCCGTATCCTCGACCGGCGCGACGGCTTCGCGCCATCGCTGGACCGGGCGGGGGCCTGCGCGCTCTACGGCATCGCGCCCGACCTGACCGAGGCGGACTGCCTCGCGCAGGTTTTCCCTGGCGGCGAGTTGGAGCTGATCGCGCGGCTCTGCCCGGTTCTGGAGGCCAAGGGCGGCAACGACGCCAAGGCCGCCGCGAAGCTGCGCGGGATCAAGGCGCCAGATGCCGCCGCCTGCGCCGTGCTGGAAGATGTCCTGCTCTCGGGTCCCGGCGCGAAGGAGCCCTTTGCCGCGAAAATCGGCAGCTTCCCGACCAAGCCGCTGCGCGAGGGACCGCTTGCCGCCGACATGCCCGCGCTCGAGGCGCTGATGCAGCGGGTCGAGGCCATGCGCGAGACGCGCCTCGCGCTGCGCGCGGCCGAGGCCACGCTGACCCTGCACCGCTTCGCGCGTGCCTTTCTCGACCGGCTGGAACACGAGAAGCTGCGCCGCGGGTGGCTGGATTTCGACGATCTGATCCGCCGCGCCGCGGCCCTGCTGCGCGACCCTGCGGTCGCGGACTGGGTGCTTTACAAGCTCGACGGCGGCATCGACCACATCCTTGTGGACGAGGCGCAGGATACCAGCCCCGAGCAGTGGGAAGTGATCGAGCGCCTGGCGCGCGAATTCACCGCCGGCGAGGGCGCGCGCCCCGACACGCCCCGCAGCCTCTTCGTCGTGGGCGATCGCAAGCAGTCGATCTATTCGTTTCAGGGCGCCGACCCGGACGCCTTCGAGCGGATGCGCGCCGGTTTCGGCGCGCGGCTGGAGCCGACCGACCGGCCCCTTCTGTCGGTCGCGCTGCAATACTCCTTCCGCTCGTCGCAGGCGGTGCTGCAGGTGGTGGACGCCACCTTCGACGGGCGCGCGGGCAGCGGGATGCAGCCCGACGAGCGGCACATCGCCTTCAAGTCCGGGATGCCGGGCCGGGTCGACCTGTGGCAGCCCGTGCCGAAGGACGACACTGCGGAGCCCGATCCGTGGTATGCGCCGCTGGACCGCCCCGGCCGCGAAAGCCCGCAGATCCGGCTCGCGCGCCGGATCGCGCTGTGGCTGAAGGCGCAGATCGGCACCGCCATGATCCCGGCGCAGAAATCCGACGGGGACGGCGACTGGCCCATGCGCCCGCTGCGGGCGGGGGACGTGATGATCCTGGTGCAGCGGCGCTCGACGCTCTTTGCCGAACTGATCCGCGCCTGCAAGGCGGCGGGGCTGCAGGTGGCGGGCGCCGACCGGCTGAGGCTGGGCGCGGAACTGGCGGTGCGCGACCTGGCCGCACTCCTGCAGGTGCTGGACCTGCCGGAGGACGACCTGTCGCTGGCCTGCGCGCTGCGCTCGCCGCTCTTCGGCTGGACCGAGCGGCAGCTCTACGACCTCGCCCACGGGCGCGAGCCGCGCTACCTGTGGCGCGCGCTGACCGAGCGGCGGGACGAATTCCCCGAAACCATGGCCATCTTCGACGACCTGATGGCGCAGGCCGATTTCCTGCGACCCTACGACCTGCTGGAACGGGTGCTGATCCGGCATGACGGGCGGCGGCGGCTGATCGGCCGGCTGGGGGACGAGGCGGCAGACGGCATCGACGCGCTGCTGGCGCAGGCGCTGGCGCAGGAGCGCAGCGAGGTGCCCAGCCTGACGGGCTTCCTGCGCTGGATGCAGACCGACGAGTCGGAGGTGAAGCGCCAGATGGACGCGGCAGGCGACCGCATCCGCGTGATGACGGTGCATGGCGCCAAGGGGCTGGAGGCGCCGCTGGTGATCCTGCCCGACGCCGCGCAACCGCGGGGTCACAGCCACGAAGACCCCCTGCCCCTGGTCGAGGGCCGCCCGATCTGGGCCGTGCCCAGGGCAGAGGAACCCGCCGCCCAGCGCGCCGCCCGCGACGCCGCCGCAGAGGCGGAGAAGGCCGAGCGCGACCGCCTGCTCTATGTGGCCATGACGCGCGCGGAAAGCTGGCTGGTGGTCGCGGCGGCGGGCGACCTGGGCAAGTCGGGCGACGCGTGGCACGACATGGTGCGCGCCGGGATGGAACGTGCCGGCGCGGGGCCGCAGGACTTCGGCTTCGAGGAAGGACCGGGCCTGCGGCTGGAGCATGGCGGTTGGGGCGGTCCGGCCCAGGCGCCCGCGGCGCCCAAGCAGGAGCAGACAGTTTCCCTGCCCCCGCACTTCCTGCATCCGCCCCCGGCGCCTGCGCCGCTGCCAGAAACCCTTTCCCCCTCCGATCTGGGCGGCGCCAAGGCCATCGGCGGCGACGCAGGCCGCGACGAGGAGGCGGCGAAGCTTTACGGCACGCGGCTGCACCTGCTGCTCGAGCACCTGCCCGGTGCCGCCCCGGGCGACCGCGCGACGCTTGCCCGGCGCCTGCTGGCAGAGGGGCCGGAGGCAGCCACGGAGGCGGAGACCGCCGCACTTCTGGACGAGGCGGAACGCGTCCTAGACGCCCCCGGTCTTGCCGCGCTCTTCGCCCCCGGCGCCCTGGCCGAGGTGCCGGTTTCCGCCACGCTGGCCGAACTGGGTGGCGCGCGCATTCACGGCACGATCGACCGGCTGATCGTCACGCCCGAGCGAATCCTCGCCGTCGACTTCAAGACCAACGCGACCGTGCCGGCCACACCCGCCGAGGTGCCCGACGGACTGCTGCGGCAGATGGGCGCCTATGCCGCCGCACTCGCGCAGATCTGGCCCGACCGCAGGATCGAGACCGCGCTGCTCTGGACCCGGATCCCCGCGCTCATGCCCCTGCCGCAAGACCTCGTGACTACGGCGCTCGCGCAGGCGGGGCGTGCTTGACGCCCTTCGGACCCGCCCATACCTTCGCCTTCCAAGCATATTTATCCCGAGAGGAGACAGGTCATGGCCACCGTCGCCGTCACCGATGCCACATTCGACGCAGAGGTGCGTCAGTCCGACGTTCCCGTCGTCGTGGATTTCTGGGCCGAATGGTGCGGCCCCTGCCGCCAGATCGGCCCGGCGCTTGAAGAAATCGCGGCCGAGATGAACGGCAAGGTCAAGGTCGCCAAGATCGACGTGGACCAGAACCCCAACACCGCGGCCTCGATGGGCGTGCGCGGCATTCCCGCGCTCTTCATCTTCAAGGACGGGCAGGTCGTGTCGAACCGCGCGGGTGCCGCCCCCAAGGCCACGCTGCAAAGCTGGATCGAATCGGCGATCTGAGCCACGGCCGCCGCAGCCAGGAGGGCGCCCCTCGCGGGGCGCCCTTGGCGTGCAGGTCTTGCGGTGCGAGCGCACGCCGCCCATATGGCGCGGCAGTTTCGACGGAGGAGCGCATGGGCGCCGGTCCTGGCTGGCATGGCACGACGATCCTGGCGGTGCGCCGCGGCGGCAGGGTGGTGATCGCGGGCGACGGACAGGTCAGCCTGGGCGACACGGTGATCAAGGGCACCGCCCGCAAGGTGCGCCGCCTGTCGCCCGGCGGCTACGACGTGGTCGCTGGATTCGCGGGGTCGACCGCGGACGCCTTCACCCTGCTGGAGCGGCTCGAGACGAAGCTGGAGGCGACGCCCGGCCAGCTTCAGCGCGCCTGCGTCGAACTCGCCAAGGACTGGCGCACCGACAAGTACCTGCAGAAACTCGAGGCGATGCTGATCGTCTCCGACGGGTCGCAAATGTATGTCGTCACCGGCGCGGGAGACGTGCTGGAGCCCGAGCATGACGTGGCCGCCATCGGCTCCGGCGGCAACTACGCTCTCGCCGCGGCGCGGGGCCTGATGGAAACCGACTTGGATGCTGAGACGGTCGCGCGGCACGCCATGGCCATCGCCGCCGACATCTGCGTCTATACCAATGGCCACCTCACGGTGGAGACGATCGGCTGACGAGATTTTTCGATCGAAAAATCTCGGCCGGCCGGTGGCGCCCTTCCGAAAATTCTTCGATCGAAGAATTTTCGCCGCGCGAGCGAAGGATGAACCCTGAATGACCGACCTCACCCCCCGTGAAATCGTCAGCGAACTGGACCGCTTCATCATCGGCCAGAAGGAAGCCAAGCGCGCGGTCGCGGTCGCGCTGAGAAACCGCTGGCGGCGCAAGCAGCTCGATCCGGCGATGCAGGAAGAGGTCTACCCGAAGAACATCCTGATGATCGGCCCCACCGGCGTGGGCAAGACCGAGATCAGCCGCCGGCTGGCAAAGCTTGCACGCGCGCCCTTCATCAAGGTCGAGGCGACCAAGTTCACCGAGGTGGGGTACGTCGGCCGGGACGTCGAGCAGATCGTGCGCGACCTGATGGACGGCGCGCTGGCGATGACCCGCGACCAGATGCGCGAGGAGGTGCAGAGCGCCGCCCATGCCGCCGCCGAGAATCGGGTGATCGAGGCGCTGGCCGGCGAGCACGCCCGCGAGGGCACGCGCGAGATGTTCCGCAAGAAGCTGCGCGCCGGCGAACTCGACGACAAGGAGATCGAGCTTGAGGTCGCAGAGACCGCCAACCCTTTCCCGGCCTTCGAGATCCCGGGCCAGCCCGGCGGCGCGATGGGCGGCGTGAACCTGGGCGACATCTTCGGCAAGGCCTTTGGCCAGCGCACCACGCGCAAGCGCATGACCGTTGCCGAAAGCTACGGCATCCTGACATCGGACGAGGCCGACAAGCTGCTTGACGACGAAAAGGTGACGGCCCGCGCCCGCGAGGCGGTGGAGCAGAACGGGATCGTCTTTCTCGACGAGATCGACAAGGTCTGTGCCCGCGCCGAGACGCGCGGCGGCGACGTGAGCCGCGAGGGTGTGCAGCGCGATCTTCTGCCGCTGATCGAGGGCACCACCGTCAGCACCAGGCACGGGCCCATCCGCACCGACCACATCCTTTTCATCGCCTCGGGTGCCTTTCACATCGCCAAGCCCTCGGACCTGCTGCCGGAGCTTCAGGGCCGCCTGCCGATCCGGGTGACGCTGCGCGACCTCACGGAGCAGGACTTCGTCCGCATCCTGACAGAGACGGACAATGCCCTGACCCGGCAATATGCCGCGCTGATGGGGACCGAGGAGGTGAGCGTCGCGTTCACCGAAGAGGGCATCGCGGCGCTCGCCCGGATCGCGGCAGAGGTGAACCGCAGCGTCGAGAACATCGGCGCGCGCAGGCTCTACACCGTGATGGAGCGGGTGTTCGAGGAACTCTCCTTCACCGCGCCCGATCGCGGGGGCGAGGCGGTGACGGTCGACGCGGATTTCGTGGAGACGCACCTGGGCGAATTGACCCGCAGCGCGGACATGAGCCGTTACGTACTCTGACGCCTATCCGACTGTCATCGTGTCCATGATCCGGACGAGTTCGGCAGTGATGCCGGGCTCGCTCAGCGCATGGCCCGCGTTGCGCACCAGCCGCAGGTCGGATCCCGGCCAGCGCTGCGACAGGTCCCAGGCGCGGCGCGGCGGGCAGATCATGTCGTAGCGGCCCTGCACGATGTGGCCGGGGATGTGACGGATGCGGTCCATCCGGTTGAGGATGTGCCCGTCCTCGTCCAGGAACCCGGCATTCCTGAAATAGTGATTCTCCAGCCGCGCGAAGGCACGGGCGTATTCGCCCGGTGCCTCGCCGCCGGACCCGTTGTTGTGGATCGAGGCGAGCGCATTCTCCCAGGCCGTCCAGATGCGGGCGAAGCGCGTCTCGGTCCGCAGGTCGCCGGAAAAGAGACGGCGGTGATAGGCCGCGATCAGGTCGTCGCGCTCGTCCGCGGGGATGGGATCGACGAAGCGCGCCCAGGTTTCCGGCCAGAAGAGACCCGCGCCCCCGCCATAGAACCAGTCGAGCTCCGCCCGGGTCATCAGGAAGACGCCGCGCAACACCAGCGCGCGCACCGCCTCCGGGTGAGACTGGGCATAAACCAGCGCCAGCGTCGCGCCCCAGCTGCCGCCAAAGACGATCCAGCGCTCGAGCCCCAGCGCTTCGCGAATCCGCTCGATATCGGCCACGAGATCCCATGTGGTGTTGTTCTCGACGCTGGCATGCGGGCGCGACCGGCCGCAGCCACGCTGGTCGAAGAGCACCACGCGATAGCGGGCGGGATCGAAATAGCGGCGCATCGCGGGGCTGCATCCGCCGCCGGGACCGCCGTGCAGGACGACGACCGGACTCCCGTCCCGGGCGCCACATTGCTCAACGTAAAGCGCATGTCCCCCGGGCACCTCCAGCATCCGCTGGTCGAAGGGATCGATCGGCGGGTAGAGATGCGAGGGTGTGCGGTTTTGGCCCGAGAATTTGTCCATGACGGCACTATATTGGTCGTGCGGCCGGGAAGACCATAGGAGATCCGCGATGCAGGCAGCCCAAACCACCGTAGACGCAGGCGAGGTCGCCAAGTTCGAGGCGATGGCGGCAGAATGGTGGGATCCGAACGGCAAGTTCAAGCCGCTGCACATGCTCAATCCGTGCCGCCTGGACTACATCACGGCGCAGATTGCCGCGGAATTCGGACGCGACCTGGCGGACGCCCGCCCCTTCGCGGGGCTGCGTCTGCTCGATATCGGCTGCGGTGGCGGGCTGCTGTCCGAACCTATGGCACGGCTGGGCGCCGAGGTCGTGGGCGTGGACGCCGCGGCGCGCAACATTCCCGTTGCACAGGCCCACGCGGCGCAATCGGGGCTCGAGATCGACTATCGCCACGGCGCGGCCGAGGCGCTGGCGGCGGCGGGCGAGCGATTCGACGTGGTGCTCAACATGGAGGTGGTCGAGCATGTCCCCGACCCGGCGGCCTTTCTCAAGGCCTGCCAGCAGCTTCTGAAGCCCGGTGGGCTGATGGTCTGCTCGACCATCAACCGCAACGCCAAGAGCTTCGCCATGGCGATCGTGGGCGCGGAATACGTCATGCGCTGGCTGCCGAAGGGCACGCATGAATGGCGCAAGTTCATCACCCCGGACGAGCTTTACGGCTATCTCGAGCAGGCGGGACTGAAGCCGGTGGACCGCAAGGGCTTCGTCTTCAATCCGGTCAGCTGGTCCTGGGCAATCTCGCCGCGCGACCTGAGCGTGAACTACGTGACCGCCAGCACGAAGCCCGGCTGAAGAGACCGGCGAATTTTCGGTCGAAAATTCGCCGGGCGGCGGGCGCGTGGAGTCCGAAGAATTTTCGATCGAAAATTCTTCGTCACGCGCTGTCGTCCTCAAGCCTCAGACGCAGCTCGCGCAGGATCGGAAGCACGGCGCGCACCTTGTCCTCACCAAGGTCGCCTACCAGCTCCGTGACCATCGGGGTCACGGCCGCCAGCGCCTCGTCCCGCGCGCGCAGGCCCGCGGGGCTGATCGCCACCATCTTGCGGCGGGCATCCTCCCAGTCGGGGCGAATGTGAACGTGGCCCTGCGCCTCGAGGCGGTGCAGCGTGTTCGTCATCGCGCCACGCGTGACATGAAAGCTGCGGGCAAGCTGCGCCGGCGACCGTTCGACACCGAAGCGTGCAAGGTGATTGAGCACCGAGAAATGGCTGATCTCCATGCCTCCCGGCAGCACGCGGCTCAGCCGGTTGCGAACCAGCTGGTCGGCGGTCAGGATCTCACTGAAGAGCGTCACCGCCAGCGCATGTGTCGTCCTGTCCATGCTCAGGGGCCGTCGAACTCCCGGTCGTGTTCCAGCGAGGGCACGCGACGGCGCGCCTGCGCGGCAGCATCGCGGTCTATCTCGGCATAGAGGATCTGCGGATCGGCCCCCGCCTCGGCCACCACGGCGCCCCAGGGGTCCACGACCATGCTGTGCCCCCATGTCTTGCGGGCCTTGCCGCGGCTCGTGGGGTGCGTTCCGGTCTGGGCCGGCGCCAGAACCCAGGCGCCGGTCTCGATGGCGCGGGCACGCAACAGCGGCTCCCAGTGCGCGGCGCCGGTCACCTGCGAGAAGGCCGATGGGACGGTCAGGATCTCGGCGCCCTCCTGCGCGAGCGCGCGGTAGAGATAGGGAAAGCGCAGATCGTAGCATACCGTCAGGCCGACCGTTCCAAAGGGCGTCTCGGCCAGCCGGGCGCGGCGTCCGGGGCGGAAGCCCGCTGATTCGCGGTAGGTCTCGCTGTCGCTGACCTGCACGTCGAACATGTGGATCTTGTCATAGCGCGCGACGATCCGCCCCTCGGGACCGATCAGGAAGGAACGGTTGGCGAATCGCTCGTCAGCATCGTCGGTCTTCAGCGCGAGCGAGCCGATCAGCAGCCAGAGGCCTGCGCGCGCGGCCTCTTCGCGCAGGCCCGCCAGCACGGGATCGTTCGCCTCGTGCGTCAGCACGCTGGTCTGGTGCGCGCGGCTGGCCGAGACGCAGTTCGTCACCTCTGGCGTCAGGACGAAACCCGCGCCTTCCGCCGCCGCCTCGCGCAGCAACCTTGTCACGGTGGCGAGATTCTCCTCCGGCTGGTCGGAAGAGGTGAGCTGCAGGAGCGCGGCGCGCATCAGGCGGCGAGCAGGGGGTCGAGCTTGCCCGCCCGGTCCAGCGCATGCAGCTCGTCGCAACCGCCGACGTGGGTGTCACCGATGAAGATCTGCGGCACGCTGGTCCGGCCCTGCGCGCGCTGGATCATTTCCGGCTTGCGGCCGGGGTCTGCCCAGATGTCGAACTCGGTGAATTGCACGCCCTTCTTCCGCAGGAGCCGCTTGGCCGCCACGCAGAAGCCGCAGAGCGGCGAGGTGTAGATCTCGACGGGTTTCAGGGTGTCGCTCACGGGGTTGGCCTCCTTGGGGCTTGACCTGTCCCCTTGAAACCTAAGCGTCCCGCGCCGCCCGCGCCAGAACCGCGACGCGAATCTCGCCCGCGCCGGCCCGTGCCAGCGCCTGTGCCGCCGCCTCCAGCGTCGCGCCCGTGGTCATCACGTCGTCGATCAGCAGGACGGGGCGCCCGGCCACTCGTGCCGCATGGCGCGGCGTCACGCGAATCGCGCAGGCCAGCGTCTCGGCCCGCTGCGCGCGCGACTGACCGCCCAGCGCGGCCGTCCGGCGCGGCCGCTCCAGCAGGTCCAGCGCCAGGTCGAGCCCCAGCGCGCGGGCGAGCGGCGCGGCCAGCAGCGCCGCCTGGTTGAACCGCCGCGCGGCAAGCCTACGCCAGTGCAGCGGCACCGGCGCCACCAGCGCGCCGTCAAGCGCCATGGGTCGCGCCGCCCGCGCCATCCAGAGCGCAGCGGGACCGGCGATATCGCTGCGGTCCGCGTGCTTGAGGCCGAGCACCAGGCGCCTTCCCATCCCGCGGTAGAGCAGCGCCGCCCGCCCCTGCACCCAGGGCCGCGGGTGGGCCAGGCAATCGTCGCACTGCACCGCCTCGCCCGGGTCGTCGCCGGGCAGCGGCGTGCCGCAGGCGTCGCAGACCAGCCCGCCGACAAAGGGGGTCTCGCGCCAGCAGGCGGGGCAGAGGCCGAAATCGCTTTCCACCGGGCCGCCGCAGCCAAGGCAGCGGGGCGGGTAGATCAGCCGCAGCGCGGTTTGAACACGCCGGGACCAGACACTATCTGTCACGTCCATGCAGACCCCTGCCCTCACCGACCCGCGCGCACTGGCGCGCAACCGCGCCCGCGCGGCTCGTGCGCCGGTGACCTTCCTGCACGATGCCGCGCGCGACGATCTCGAGGATCGCCTCGCGATGGTTAACAGGACCTTTACGGCGCCCGCCGTGATCAGCCCGCGCCCCGAGGTCTGGGATGGCTGGCTGCCCGGCGCGCAGCACGTTGCGCCCGCGGAGGTGCTGCCGCTGGAGCCGCAGGCGCATGACCTTGTGATCCACGCGATGGACCTGCACTGGGCCGAGGATCCGGTGGGCCAACTGATCCAGTGCCGCCGCGCGCTGAAACCTGACGGGCTGTTCCTTGCCGTGTTCTTCGGCGGCCGCAGCCTGCAGGAGTTGCGCGCGGTGCTGGCGAGGGCGGAAAGCGAGGTGACCGGCGGGCTCAGTCCCCGTGTCGCGCCCATGGCGGAAATCCGCGACCTGGGCGCCCTGCTGCAGCGCGCGGGCTTCGCCTTGCCGGTCGCCGACAGCGTGACGCTGACGGTGCATTATCCCACGGCGCTGCATCTGATGCGCGAATTGCGCGGCATGGGCGAGGCCAACGCGCTGGCGGGCCGGTTGCGCCGCCCGACGCGCCGCGCGGTGTTCCTGCGCGCCGCAGACCTCTACGCGGCGGAGGCGCCGGGCCCGCAGGGCGGCATCGCCGCAACCGCGGAACTGGTGGTGCTGACCGGCTGGGCGCCGGACGAAACCCAGCCGCAGCCGCTGCGACCCGGGTCGGCGAAGCAACGGCTTGCAGACGCGCTCGGAACGACGGAAACGCCGCTCGGTGATTGACGTATCGGGTGAAACACATATGTCCACCGGGTAGCCGCCGAGGACAGGGACACAACAATGCTCGACGCAGCCAAAGCAGAGACCCGCCCGGTCCATGCGCCCGCCGACCACCCGAAGCTGCCGCCGGAGCGGGTCGGCGTCCTGATCGCCAACCTGGGCACTCCGGACAACTACGACTACTGGTCGATGCGCCGCTATCTGAACGAGTTCCTGTCGGATCGCCGCGTCATCGACTATGCGCCCTGGAAGTGGCAGCCGCTGTTGCAGCTCATTATCCTGACCAAGCGCCCCTTTTCCAGCGGCGAGGCCTACAAGTCGATCTGGAACGAGGAAAAGGGCGAAAGCCCGCTGATGACGATCACCAAGGACCAGACCGCCGCGCTTTCCAAGGCGATGAAAGAGCGGTTCGGCGATCAGGTGATGGTCGATTTCTGCATGCGCTACGGCAATCCTTCGACCCAGTCGAAGGTGGACGCGATGGTCAAGGCGGGCTGCACGCGCATCCTGTTCTTCCCGCTCTATCCGCATTACGCTGGCGCCACCTCTGCCACCGCGAACGACCAGTTCTTTCGCGCGCTGATGAAGCAGAAGTGGCAACCCACCGCGCGCACGGTCGAGCCCTACTTCGAGCATCCGCTCTACATCGAGGCGCTCGCGCAGTCGGTAGAGCGCGCCTATGGCGATCTGGAACACCGGCCCGACATCCTGGTGTGCTCCTACCACGGGATGCCGCAGCGCTACCTGATGGAGGGCGACCCGTACCACTGCCAGTGCCAGAAGACGACGCGCCTGTTGAAGGAACGGCTGGGCTGGGATGACACGGAGATCACCACGACCTTCCAGTCGGTCTTCGGCCCGGAGGAGTGGCTCAGACCCTACACCGTCGAAGAAGTTGCGCGGCTTGCGTCCGAAGAGGGCAAGAAGCGGATCGCTGTGATTGCACCCGCCTTCTCGGCCGATTGCATCGAGACGCTGGAAGAGATCAACGAGGAAATCCGCGAAAGCTTCGAAGAGGCGGGCGGGCGCGAATTCACCTATATCCCCTGCCTGAACGACGATCCCGCGCATGTCGAGGCGTTGGGCGCCGTGATCGAGGAAAACCTGAAGGGATGGCTGGACTGATCGCTCTTCCTGGCGCAAAACCTTTTCGGACGTAAAAAAAGGGCGGCGCTCCGGCACCGCCCGTTTCTTGCTTCATGAAGCGCGGATCAGTCGGCGACTGCCGCGATCAGGGCGATCAGCATCAACGGAATGATCACGCCGGCAGGGGTGGACGCCTGCTCCGTCTCTTCCACGATGACCGGCGGCTCCATGATGACTTCGCCTTTCGGCGTTCCTGGAGCCGCGGCAAGGGCGGGAGCGGCGAAGGCGGACAGAGCGGCGGCCAGAACGAGCTTTTTCATGTTATCCTCCAGTGGTCGGCCCGCCCGCTTCCACAGGAAACAGCGTGACAGGCCGCAATACTTCCCTCGTGGCCCTTGTCTAAGCACCCCGTGGCGAGGATTGCAAATCTCTTGTCAAGACCCTGACGACGCCAAGGCGTACCCGTGGTCAGATCAGCAACACCTGTGTACCGATCTCCGCCATGTCGTATAGTTCCTCGATATGCTCGTTGTAGAGCCCGATGCATCCGTTGGACGAGCGGCGCCCGATCTTGCGCGTGTCGTGCGTGCCATGGATGCGGTAGTAGGTCCACGAAAGATGCAGTGCGCGGGTGCCCATCGGGTTGTCGGGTCCGGGCGGCACATAGTCCGGCCATTCCGGATTGCGCTCCTTCATCGAGGGCGTCGGACGCCAGTCCGGGCTCGGATCCTTGAAGGTCACGCTGGTGCGGCCCCGGCGCGTCAGTTCCTCGCTCAGCGGCACGGAACTGGGATAAAGGCGATAGACGCTCTCGTCCTCCGACCAGTAGTGCAGCGCGCGCGAGGTGATGTCGACAAGGATCGCGCCCCGGGACAGATCGCTGAAATAGGGCCGCCAGTCGAGCGAGCGGAAGCTCGAGATGTTGCGGCGCACTCCCTCGTCGATGTCCGACTCCATCTCGACACTGCCGGGCATCTGCGATTGCTGTGCGATGGCCGGCGTGCCCAGCACGGCAGCGGCCCCGGCGAGGAAGCTCCGCCGGTTCACCGCGCGGGCGATTCGCTTCTGGGTCATGTCGCATGCTCTCCACGAAAGTCCGACCCATTTTATATATTGCCGCGAGGCCGCAGTCGCAAATCAAACTGCCGCTATCGGCGGCGGGGCGGGCGCGAGATTTGAAACCTGCGCGCTCTGCGGCTAAAGCGAAGGCGTCCGAAGCCATGATCGCCGGAGCCATGTTGCGCAAATTCCTGTCACTCGCCGCCGTTCTTGCCGCCGTCGCGGCCTGTGCGCCCGTACCGCAGCCGCCGCAACTGGGCCCCGACGGTCAGCCGCTGCCGCGGCTCTACCGCATCGGACAGGGCGACGAGACTCGCATCCAGTTCGAGACGCTGGATTCCGTCAACGCGCTGCGGGAGGCGGCCGGCGTGGCTCCGGTCGATCTCGACCCGCGATTGAATGCCGCCGCCGCGACCCACGCGCGCGACATGGCGGTGCAGAATCGCCCGTGGCACTTCGGCTCGGACGGGTCGTCGCCGATCGACCGGGTGCGCCGGGTGGGCTACGAGGGTTCGTTCCTGGGCGAGACCCTCTCCGAAACCTACGAGACCGAGGTTCAGACGCTCGCCGCCTGGATGGAGGAGGAGCCGACGCGCGACATCATCCTGGACCGGCGGGCGCGCGACATGGGCTTCGCCTGGTATCAGGAGCCCGGCGGCAAGATCTGGTGGACCCTGGTGATGGGCGCAGGCACGGACGACGGCGCGACGCGCACGGAAGCTTCGCTCAGGGATAGATCGTGATCGGCGTGCCGTTGCGGACCATCGCGTAGACCTCTTCCATCTCACGGTTCGTCACCGCGATGCATCCCGCCGTCCAGTCGCGCCCGCCCTCACGATATTCCCACGGGCGGCCGTGAATGAAGATGTCGCCGCCCGGATCGACGCCGGCTTCCGACGCCGCCATCTGGTCATGCGGTTCGGGATAGGAGATGCCCAGCGACAGGTGAAACTGGCTGTCGGGGTTGCGCCGGTCGATGAAATAGTCGCCCTCCGGCGTGCGCCCGTCCCCGCGATACTGCTTGTGCCCGACCGGGTTGAAGCCAAGGCCGATGTCATAGCCTTCGAGTATCCGGTCGTGATGCAGCAGATACATCCGCCTCTCGCCCTTGTAGACGAGGATGCGCGTCACCTCGGGCCCGTCGTAGGTGCGGAACTTGCTCGCGCAGGCCGACAGCCCGAAGGCCAGCGCGACCATGAGCGCCACGCGCAGAAATCCTGCCATCTCTGTCCCTCGAAAGGGTTATCTTTATGGCAGGAGCATACACCGAAAGCGCGCGCAGGCGTAGCCGCAATTCACGCGCCCTTGCGCGCGTCCGCCGGCTGCTCGGCCTCTGCCTCTGCCAGCCGCGCCTCGATCCGTGCCAACCGCTCCAGCACCTCGTCGCGGTAGGCGTCGGTGCGCAGGCCTTCCTCCTCGTGATGCGCGTCCTGCATCGAGTTCACGATCAGGCCGACAAGCAGGTTCACGACCGCGAAGGTGGTCACCAGGATGAAGGGCACGAAGAAGGCCCAGGCGTAGGGATAGACCTCCATCACCGGGCGCACGATCCCCATCGACCAGCTTTCCAGCGTCATGATCTGGAACAGCGAATAGGCCGAGTCCCCGAGCGAGCCGAACCACTGGGGGAAGGCGTCGCCGAAGAGCTTCGTGGCCATGACCGCGCCGATGTAGAACACGAGCGTCATCAGCAAAAAGACGCTCCCCATCCCCGGGATCGCGCGGACGAAGCCCTCCACCACCCGGCGCAGGCGCGGCGCAACGGAGATCACGCGCAGCACCCGCAGGATACGCAGCGCGCGCAGCACCGACAGCCCCTCGCTGGCCGGCAGCAGCGCGATGCCGACGATCACGAAGTCGAAGACGTTCCACCCGCTGCGGAAGAACCGGCCGCCATGCGCCACCAGCTTGAGCGCGATCTCGGCGGTAAAGATCGCAAGACAGGCGCGGTCGATGGCGATCAGCAGCGGCCCCGCCGCAGCCATCGCCGTGTCCGAGGTCTCGAGCCCAAGCACGACGGCGTTGACGACGATGACCGCGATGATCCCGTTCGTCACCCAGGGCTGCGCCAGCCAGAGCGCCAGTCTGTCCCGAAACCCCATTGCCTACTCCCTCTCGCCGCCCGGCATATGGGACAGGCCGAAGCCCGCCACAAGCTCCACATGGGGCGACCAGCGGAACTGATCGACCACCGTGACCGGCCCCATGCGGTAACCCGCCGCGACCAGCACCGCGGCATCGCGCGCGAAAGTGGCGGGGTTGCATGAAACATGGGCAATGCGCGGAACACGCGCCTGCACCAGCGCGGCGATCTGCGCCGCGGCCCCCTGCCGGGGCGGGTCGATCACCACTGCGTCGAAGCGCGACAGCTCGGCCGGGTCAAGCGGGCGGCGAAAGAGATCACGCGCTTCCGTCGTGACACGCTTCAGCCCCTTCGCCCGTCGCCATCCCGCGTCGAGCGCGCCAGTCATCGCGGCGTCGCCCTCCACGGCGTGCACCTCCGCCCTTTCGGCCAGCGGCAGCGCGAAGGTGCCGCAACCGGCGAACAGGTCTGCGATCCGCGCCGAACCAGCGAGGAGCGCGCGCACGCGCGCGACGAGCGCCGCCTCGCCTTCGGCCGTCGCCTGAAGGAAAGCGCCCGGCGGCGGAACCACGGCCGCGCGCCCGAAATGCAGCACCGGCGGCCGCATCTGCGCCACCGGCTCGCCCGCCCAGGTCAGCCGGGCAAGATCGTGCCGCGAGGCGAGCTGCGCGAGCCGGGTCCGCAAGCCTTCATCCAGCGGCTTGCCACCCGTCACGCTCACATCGAGGCCGGCCTCCGTCAGCGTCGCGGCCACGTCGAGCGCGCCCTTTCGCGAGGCACCGGCCTCTGCCAGCACCTCGGCGACCGGAAGCGCGGGCAGCAGGCCGGGATGCAGGACCCGGCACTCCGGCACCGGCACGATCTCGTCAGATCCGCGCACATGGAAGCCTGCCAGCACGCCCTTCTTCGTGCGCCGCGCCGCCAGCACCGCGCGGCGGCGCGAGGCGGGCGGCGAGGTCTCGACCCCCGCGACCCGTGCCTCCAGCCCCTGCGCGGCGAGCGCGTGGCGCACGATCCCGGCCTTCCACTCCGCCACCGCCTCGTCGCGCAGATGCTGCACCGTGCAGCCGCCGCAGCGGCGGAAATGCGGGCAGGGCGGTGTGACGCGGTCGGGCGAGGGCTCCAGGAGTCGCACCTCTTCAAGCCGGCCGTCGCGCTCCTCTCCCTCCACCAGTTCGCGGGGCAGCGCGCGGGGCACGATCAGCCCCTCGCCAAGGCCGTCGCCCAGATGGCCCAGCCGCTCTATCCGCACCTGTCGCATGGCGCCCCGATAGCGCGGGACGGGCGGCAAGGCTACTCCGCCGCCTCGCGCGTCGAGATGAAGCCGCCGGACTGCCGATCCCAGTAGCGGGCATAAAGGCCGCCGCGCGCCAGAAGGTCGTCATGCGTGCCCTGCTCGACGATGCGGCCCCGGTCCATCACCACGATCCGGTCCATCTCGCTGAGGGTGGACAGCCGGTGCGCGATGGCCAGCACCGTCTTGCCCTCCATCACCCGCTCCAGCGCGGTCTGGATCGACGCCTCGACCTCGGAATCGAGCGCGCTGGTCGCCTCGTCAAGCACGAGGATCGGCGCGTCCTTAAGGATCGCGCGGGCCAGCGCGATGCGCTGGCGCTGCCCGCCCGACAGCTTCACGCCCCGTTCGCCGAGATAGGCATCGTAGCCGCGGTTGCCGCGGTGGTCCTGCATGTCGAGGATGAAGTCATGCGCCTCGGCCTTCTTCGCCGCCGCGATCATGTCCTCCTCGGTCGCGTCGGGGCGGCCGTAAAGGATGTTCTCGCGCGCGGTGCGGTTGAACATCGCGGTCTCCTGCGTGACCATCCCGATCTGCCGCCGCAGGCTTTCCTGCGTGACATGGGCCAGGTCCTGCCCGTCGATCAGGATGCGCCCCTTTTCCGGAGCGTAGAGCCGCAGCAGGATCGCCACCAGCGTGGACTTCCCCGCGCCGCTCGCACCGACGATCCCCAGCTTCTCGCCCGGCGCCACGTCCAGCGCGATGTCTTCCACCCCGCCGATCTCGCGCCCGTAGGCAAAGCTGACGTGGTCGAAGGTGATCCGCCCCTCGGACACCTCCAGGGCCACGGCGCCCGGCGCATCCTCCAGCCGTTCGCGCGGCGTCAGCGTCTTCATCCCGTCCTCGATCTCGCCCACGTTGGAATAGATCGCCATCAGCGTGAAGCTGACCCAGCCGGTCATCTGCGCGATGCGGATCGAGATCGCGCCGGCGGCGGCGATATCCCCCGCCGTGGCCGTCCCCGCCTGCCAGAAGATCAGCGTGGCCCCCACCATCAGCACCGGCAGCAGCCCCGCGATGGTCATCAGCGCCAGCCGGAACCACGCCGACAGCACCCCGAAGTGCAGCGCGCGCTCCCGGTAGCTCTGCATGGCGTTCAGCGCCGCGCGGTCCTCGTGATCGTCGTGCGCGAAGAGCTTGACCGTCTTGATGTTGGTGATGGTGTCCACCACCTGCCCGGTCACGTTCGCCCGCGCCGCGGCCCGTGCCCCGGCCCTCTGCCGCACGCGCGGCAGGAAGAAGCGGATCAGCGCGAAGTAGCCCACCAGCCACACGGCAAAGATCGCGGCATTCCAAGGGTCGATCGACCCCAGCAGGATCACCGCCCCCAGAAGCGAGGCCAGCGCGAAGGCCACGACATTGATGACCTCGGCGGACACATCCGTGACGGCGCGGGCGGTCTGCATCTGCTTCTGCGCGATGCGACCGGCGAAATCGTTGTCGAAGAAGGTGACAGACTGCCCAAGTCCCCAGCGGTGCAGCCGCGACAGCACAAGCGGCATGACGTTGGGCTGCACGATCATCGAATTCGCGGCAGCCGACAGGCCGAAGAAGATCGGCCGCGCCACGACGAAGAACACCACCGCGCCCACCAGCAGCGCAAGGTTGCCAGGCTCGAACAGCGCCGCGCGACCGTCCTCCAGAGCCACGTCGATCACCAGCCCCAGCACCCAGGCGGTGCCCGCCTCCATCGCGCCGGCCAAGGCGGAGAGGAACGCCGCAAGCGTCAGCGCCGGCCAGGCCCCCGACAGGCACCAGCCGAAGAACCGCGCCAGCGTCTGCGGCGGCGCCCCCTCGGCGGGGCGGAAGGCGTCAAGCATCTGGCCCAGCGTCGCTTTCATTCAGCCGCCTCCGTGTTCAGGAAGCCGCCGGACTGCCGCTCCCAGAAGCCGGCATATAGCCCGCCCTTCGCCAGAAGCACGTCGTGCGGCCCGTCCTCGACGATGCGGCCACGGTCCATCACCAGGATCCGGTCGAGATGCGCGATGGTGGACAGGCGATGCGCGATGGCGATCACGGTCTTGCCCTCCATCATGCGGTAAAGCGTCGACTGGATCGCCGCCTCGACCTCTGAATCGAGCGCGCTGGTCGCCTCGTCCAGCACGAGGATCGGCGCATCCTTGAGCATGACGCGCGCCAGCGTGATCCGCTGCCGCTGCCCGCCGGACAGCTTCACGCCCCGTTCGCCAACGAAGGCGTCATAGCCGCGTCGCCCCTGCGAATCCTCGAGATCGAGGATGAAGTCATGCGCCTCGGCCCGTTTCGCGGCCTCGATCATCTCGGCCTCGGTCGCGTCAGGGCGGCCGTAGAGGATATTGTCGCGCACCGAACGGTGCAGGAGCGCGCTGTCCTGCTGCACCATGCCGATATGGCGGCGCAGGCTTTCCTGCGTGACGCGGCTGATGTCCTGCCCGCCGATGGTGATGCGGCCGCCCTCGATGTCGTAGAACCGCAAGAGCAGCTTCACCAGCGTGGACTTGCCCGCGCCCGAGCGGCCGATCAGCCCCACCTTCTCGCCCGGGCGGATGGTCAGGTCGATGCCGTCGAGCCCGCCCTGCCCGCGTCCGTAATGGTGCGTCAGCCCCTCGATGCGGATCGTGCCGTCACCCGGCTCCAGCGGTGTCGCGTCCGGCGCATCGGTCAGCGTGATCGGTTGCGCGATGGTCTCCATTCCCTCTGCCACGACCCCCAGCTGACGGAAGAACGTCGTCAGCGCCCACATGATCCAGCCGGTCATCGCGTTCAGCCGCAGGGTCAGCGCGGTGGCCGCCGCCACCGCGCCCACGCTGGCGGCCCCCTGCATCCAGAGCAGGATGGCCCAGCCCACGACACCCACGATCAGCAGGCCGTTCAGGGCCACCAGCGCCACGTCCATGATCGTGTAGATCCGCATCTCGGCCGCGAAGGTGCGCCGCGTCTCCTCGATCGCCTCCCTCGCGTAGTCGAGTTCCCGGTCGTGATGGGCGAACATCTTGACCGAATGGATGTTGGTGTAGCTGTCCACCACGCGCCCCGTCACCTGGCTGCGCGCGTCGGAGGCGGCCTTGCTCGCCGGACCCACCCGGCGGATCGTCCAGACCATCAGCCAGGCATAGAGCCCCAGCCAGACGAGCAGCGGCAGCATCAGCCGCGGATCGGCGCCGCCCAGCAGGATCGCCGCCCCCACCAGATAGGCCAGCGCGAAGGTGATCGCGTCGAAGACCTGAAACACCGCCTCGCCCGCGGCGGGCGGCGTCTGCATGATCCGGTTGGCGATGCGGCCGGCGAAGTCGTTCTCGAACCAGCCCACCGACTGCCGCAGGACATGCGAATGGGCGCGCCAGCGGATCAGCGTGCCGAAGTTCGGCAGGATCGCGTTGTTCAGGATCAGCACGTCCAGCGCCTGAATTGCCGGGCGCAGCAGCAGGATGAACGCGCCCAGCGCAATCAGTTGCCAGCCGTGGTCGGCCCAGACCTGCGCCGGATCGCCGCCCAGCACGTCCACCACCCAGCCCATCGCCCAGATCAGCCCCACCTCGATCGCCGCCACAGCGACCGACAGCAGCGCGGCAAGGATCAGCACCCGCCGGAACGGCCGGGCGTAATCCAGCAGGAAGGGAAACAGGCGCTGCGGCGGCCGGTCGTCCTGCGGGTAGGGGCAATAGGGATCGACCAGGTTTTCGAAGAACCGGAACACGGGGGAAGACTCCTCTGCCGGGGCCCCGGCGACCCTGCGGGATGCGGCGCGAAAAGGCCACCCGGCATGCCGGCGCGATGCCGCGAAGCCCGGGGCGGGGCGCGCGCTTCCTGCCGCTGGCGCAGGGCGGGCCCGACGCGCTGCAGGGGCAGGGTTCGCCGGAGGCACGGTTCGCGGCCTGGCTGCGCGGCGCCGAGCCCGTCGCTCGGGCGCGTTCGGGCAATACTGCGGGCTCAGGGATGGCCGCGGAAGATTCGGGCCAGCGATTGGTTAAACGGTGGCCGTCGTGAGATTGCGCGGCGTACTGCGCAGGCCCTTCGCACTCGGCACGACGAAGAATCGCATGTCGTGGAAGGTCAGCGCGCAGTCCGACTTGGGAAGGCGCAGGATGAGGGACAGAGAGCGGTGACCCTCTGCGCAGGCTGAATCGCCGGGCCGCAGTGTGGCCAGCGCCGTGCCGAAGCCATGGCCATGGGCAAGTTCCAGAGGTTCCGAGAACTCGGTGTCAGTGTGCGCACCGCCCTTCTCCGCTCGGAGGAAGAGCCCCAGCGAGCGGGCCTTGTCCGAAGTGATCTCCGCCGCGAGGCCCAGCACGTCGCCCGGTTCGAACCTGGCTTGGCCAAGCCATATGGGCAGCGTGAACCAGGCCGGGGTCGTCCGCACGCGCGTGACGATCCTGAGAAGCTCGCCCGGCACCGAGGTCACAGTGACGTCCATGTCGCCGCCCTGCGCGTCCCAGCTCAGCGTTGCATTTGGGACGATCTCCACGTCGGGCGTTGCCGGTCCCGAGACCGACGCCTCCCGCAAACGGGTCAGAACTTGATCGACATGAGTCACACTGGCGTTGCTCATCTGGCGGCCCTTCTGATCCGGGGAACACGAACTGCTAACCTACCTGCGAAGCCGGCGTCAATGCGGCCCTGCACACGCGCGTTCATGGGCGACCTGAGCCGCTTCCCGGAAACGGGACAGGATCTGGCGGTTTTTCGCGCTACTTTTCGGGCCTTGCCGTCGGGTTGCATGATGGTCTCGTCGGCGCGTTAGACCACGTCCGGTGGCGCTCTCGACGGGGTTGGTGCGTGGATGGTCCCGGTGCTT
>NZ_JBKHAQ010000020.1:0-32665 GCF_046542825.1 Rhodosalinus sp.
CGGCCATGTGTGCGACGACCTCGCGACTCTTGAGTCGCGGAATGTGTCGCATCTCCGAGTCCTGTCCGAATCTTCGGAGCAGGCCGTTGATTTCACTTGACTTTTCTGGAACTGGCTCCGGCGGCAGGATTCGAACCTGCGACCAATTGATTAACAGTCAACTGCTCTACCACTGAGCTACGCCGGACCAGTGGCGGTGCTATAGCAACACGCCCGGAGGGCGTCCAGAGGGCGCGGCTCGAAAAATAGGCTCTCACAGGGCGTGGAAGATGTCCTTTGCCGCAAGGGTCCGCTCGGGGCGCACGGCACCGCGGCCGGTCAGGTCCACGAGATGGGCGAAGACGTTGCGCGCCGCGGCGGGGAGGAGGGCAGGGGGCGTCTCGACGTAGATCCGGCGGGCGAGATCCTCTGCGCTGCCCGGTGCCTCGGCGAGCGCTGCGAGGATCTGCGCTTCCCGGCTCCTGCGGTGGGCGATCAGCCAGTCGATGCGCGCGCGCGGCTCCGTCACTGGGGCGCCGTGGCCCGGGTGCAGCACGGCCCAGTCGCGCCTGGCGAGCCTTTCGCATGAGGCCATGAAGTCTGTCAGGTCGCCGTCGGGAGGCGACACGAGAGAGGTGGCCCAACCCATCACAAGATCGCCCGTGAAAAGCGTGTCGCCCCAGGCGAAGCAAAGGTGATTGCCGAAATGGCCCGGTGTGTGGAGCGCCTCGAGCCGCCAGCCCGCGCCCTCCACGATGGCACCGTCGGCCAGCGTCAGATCGGGGGCGAAGCCTGCGTCCACGCCTTCTCCCCCGCCGGCAAGGCCCTCTTCCGCCAGCCGTTCCATCACCGCGCTGCGGCCCGCTTTTGCCGCGCCATAGGCCATGACCGGTGCGCCGGTCGCGGCGGCCAGCTGCCGGGCCAGCGGCGAATGGTCGAGATGGGCGTGGGTGACAAGGATATGCGTGATCCTCTGGCCGGGCGCGAGTGCGTCAAGAATTGCCCTCAGGTGCGCGGGGCGGTCGGGGCCGGGGTCGATCACGGCGATATCGCGATCGCCAAGGAGGTAGGTGTTGGTCCCCCACAGGGTCATCGCCGAGGGGTTGGGCGCCACGATCCGTCGCAGGCCGGGGCCGAGCGCCACGGCCTTTCCGGGTGGGGGGCTTTCGGGGGGATGGTCCTGTGCCGTCATGGGCCACTTCCGCTCCGCTGCTGCGGCGCCTAGGTTTAGGCATGTTCTTCGGCTGGCTCAAACGCTATGTGCCGCGCGGGATCTACGGGCGCGCCGCGCTGATCCTCGTGCTTCCGGTGGTCGTGCTTCAGCTCGTGGTCTCCGTGGTCTTCGTGCAGCGGCATTTCGAGGGCGTCACCGAGCAGCTGACCGAGGGCGTGGCGCTGGAGGTCGCGCTGGTGCTCGACCGGCTCGAGACCGAGGGAGCGGGGGCTGCCCGCGCGCTGGCGACGGCGCTGGACTACGAGTTGCGGGACGTGCCTGCCGGCGCCGTGCCCGCCGATCATCTGCTGCGGTTCTACGATTTCTCGGGCCGTATCGTGATCCGCGAACTCGACGAGCGGGTTGACGACTTTCGCGCGCTACTGCTGCCCAACGATTTCGACGTCACGCTCTATGCCGACAGTACAGCCGGTCCTGTCGCCTTCGACTTCGACCGGCAGCGCGTGTCGGCGTCCAACCCCCATCAGCTGCTCGTGAACATGGTGTTCTTCGGCATAATCCTGACCGTGATCGCCTTCGTCTATCTTCGGAACCAGCTGCGCCCGATCACGCGGCTCGCCGATGCGGCGGAGGCCTTCGGGCGCGGCCGGACGGTGCCCTACAAGCCGTCCGGCGCGGTCGAGGTGCGCGCGGCTGGGCGCGCGTTTCTCGCCATGCGCGCGCGGATCGAACGGCATATCGAGCAGCGCACCCTGATGCTGTCGGGAGTGAGCCACGACCTGCGCACGCCGCTGACCCGGCTCAAGCTGGGCCTCTCGATGCTCGACCCCGGGGACCGGGAGCCGCTGGAACGCGATGTCGAGGACATGGAGCGGCTGGTCGACGAGTTCCTCAGCTTCGCCCAGGGCGAGGCCGCGACCGGAGAGAGCGTGCGGGTGGACCCCGTGGCCCTGGTGCAGGGGGTGGTCGAGGATGCAACGCGGGGCGGCCTCGATGTGAGGCTGGCCCGCGTGTCCGGCCGGGGCGAGATCGCGCTGCGCCCGCTCGCCGTGCGTCGGGCGCTCGAGAACCTGATCGCCAATGCGGTGCGCTACGGTCGCCGCGCGGAGGTGTCGGTGGAACTCGGGCCCGATGCCCTCACCATCGCGGTCGAGGACGACGGCCCCGGCATCCCGCCCGAGCGGCGCGACGACGCGCTCAAGCCCTTCGCGCGGCTCGACCCTGCCCGCAACCAGAACCGCGGCACCGGCGTGGGGCTGGGCCTTGCCATCGCGTCGGACGTGGCGCGCGCCCATGGCGGCGCTCTCACGCTGAACCGAAGCGAGCGGCTCGGCGGACTCAGGGCCGAGTTGCGCCTCGCCAGTTAGGCCCGTTGCGCGAATGTCGCGAATTCGACGAGGACACCCGAGCAGGCAGAACCCTTGACGATTCACCCCCTCTCGCGCAGGCGGAAGCGTTGCACCTTGCCGGTCTGCGTCTTCGGCAGGGCGTCGCAGAAGATCACGCGGCGGGGATACTTGTAGGGCGCGATGCTGGCCTTCACGAAGTCCTGGAGCGCCTTGATCATGGTCTCGTCCCCCATCACGCCCTCGGCCAGCACCACATGCGCCTCCACGATGGCGCCGCGGTCGGGGTCGGGCGCGCCGACCACGGCGCATTCGGCCACCGCCTCGTGCTTGAGCAGCGCCGCCTCCACCTCCGGACCCGCGATGTTGTAGCCCGAAGAGATGATCATGTCGTCCGAGCGCGCGGCGAAATGAAAATATCCCTCTTCGTCCTGATAGAAGGTGTCGCCGGTGATGTTCCAGCCGTCCTGCACGTAGTCCCTCTGGCGCGGGTCGGCCATGTAGCGGCAGCCGGTCGGCCCCTTGACCGCGAGCCGCCCGGGCGTGCCGCGCGCCAGCTCGTTCAACTCGTCGTCGACGATTCTGGCCTCGTAGCCGGTGACCGGGAAGCCGGTGCAGGCAGGCCTGGCATCGCCCAGCCGGTTCGAGATGAAGATGTGCAGCATCTCGGTCGCGCCGATCCCGTCCAGCAGCGGCTTGCCGGTGCGGCGCAGCCAGTCCTCGTAGACCGGACCGGGCAGCGTCTCGCCCGCCGAGACGGCGCAGCGCAGCGACGACAGGTCCGCCCCCTCCGCCATCGCGCGCAGCATCGCCAGATAGGCCGTGGGCGCGGTGAAGCAGATCGTGGCGCGGTGGCGCTCGATGATCTCGATGAGGTTCGGGGGCGAGGCGGTCTCCAGCAACGCCGCGGCCGCGCCGAAACGCAGCGGGAAAACGGCAAGCCCGCCCAGCCCGAAAGTAAAGGCCAAAGGCGGCGAGCCCACGAAGATGTCCTCCGGCGTGACCTGCAGAACCTCCCGCGCATAACCATCCGCGATGATCAGGATGTCGCGGTGGAAATGCATCGTGGCCTTGGGCTGACCGGTGGTGCCCGAGGTGAAGCCCAGAAGCGCCACATCGTCACGCCCGGTCTTCACCGCCTCGAAATGCACCGGCTTGTCCAGCGCGGCACGGTCCAGCTCGGCGTCGTGGTTCGCGGTGCCGTCGAAGCCCACAACGGTTTCAAGCGTGCGGGAATCCTTGGCGCAGGTGACCATGTCGTCCATCAGCCGCGTGTCGCAGAGCGCAAGGCTCACCTCGGCCTTGTCCACGATCTTGCCCAGCTCGCCCGCCCGCAGCATCGGCATGGTGTTCACCACCACCGCGCCGGCCTTGGTTGCCGCCAGCCAGCAGGCCACCATGGCCGGGTTGTTGGCTGACCTGATCAGAACGCGGTTTCCGGGCCTTGTGCCATAATCCTCGACCAGCGCGCGGGCGAGGCGATTGGTCCAGTCGGCCAACTCCTTGTAGGTCCGCCGCCGCCCGTTGCCGATCAGCGCGGTGTGGTCGCCGAAGCCCCTTTCAACCATCCTGTCGGTGAGTTCGACACCGACATTCAACCACTCGGGATAGTCGAACCCCTCGAGCCGGAGTTCCGGCCATTGCCCGAAGGGCGGCAGATTGTCCCGTGCAAAGCTGTCCTCGTGCCCGCTGGGACCCAGCTGGATGGTCATGATGCGCTCCCTGCTTGTCCCGCCCGTCTCAGGCCGCCGGCATTATCCCAGCGTCTGGCGCGCGATGATGATTTTCTGCACGTCGCTCGCGCCCTCGTAAATCCGGAGCGCGCGGATCTCGCGATAGAGGCTCTCGACCACCTCGCCGGACTTCACGCCGTCGCCGCCGTGCAGCTGCACCGCCGCGTCGATGATTTTCTGCGCGGTCTCGGTGGCGTGCAGCTTGGCCATCGCGGCCTCGCGGCTCACGCGCGCGGCGCCCATGTCCTTGGTCCAGGCCGCACGGTAGATCAGCAGCGCCGAGGCGTCGATGCCAAGCGCCATGTCGGCGATATGGCCCTGCACCATCTGTAGCTCGGCCAGCTTCGCGCCGCCCACCTCGCGCGTGGTCACGCGCTTGACGGATTCGTCGAGCGCGCGCCGCGCGAAACCCAGCGCCGCGGCGCCCACGGTCGAGCGGAAGACGTCGAGCACCGACATGGCGATGGCGAAGCCGCGCCCGCGCTCGCCGATCTGCGCCTCGGCCGGCAGTTTCACGCCGTCGAAGGAGAGACGCGCCAGCGGATGCGGCGCGATCACCTCCAGCCGCTCGGTCACCGTAAGACCGGGCGTGTCGGCGGGAACGAGGAAGGCAGAAAGCCCCTTGGGGCCCGGCGCCTCGCCGGTGCGGGCGAAGACTGTGTAGACATCCGCGATGCCGCCGTTCGAGATCCAGGTCTTCTCGCCGTCGAGGCGCCAGCCGTTGCCCTCGCGCGTGGCGGTCATGGCCGTGTTGGCGACGTCCGAGCCCGAGGCCGGCTCGGTCAGCGCGAAGGCGGAGATAGCGCGACCCGCGCGGGTCTCTTCCAGCCATTCGCGCTGTTCGGGCGAGCCGAAGAGAGACACCGCGCCCATGCCCAGACCCTGCATGGCGAAGGCGAAATCGGCAAGCCCGTCGTGCCGCGCCAGCGTCTCGCGGATCAGACAGAGCGCGCGGACGTCCAGCGCCTCGCCCGCTGCGGCACCGGAGTGGCGCAGAAAGCCCGCCTCGCCCATGTCGGCCACCAGCTTGCGGCAGGCTGCGTCCACGTCCGAATGATCGGCGGGCAGGTTGGCCGTGCACCAGCTTTCCAGCGCGTCGCGCAGTTCGCGGTGCCGCGTCTCGAAGAAGGGCCAGTGAAGAAAGCTTTCGTCCACCATGTGCCTCTCCTGCCTTTGCCGCCAGCGCCGATTTTTCGATCGAAAAATCGGCTCGATAGTTCGCTGACTTCCGAAGAATTTTCGACCGAAAATTCTTCTTCAGTCGCCTTCGAAGACCGGCTTCTCCCTGGCCACGAAGGCCCGGTAGGCGCGTTTGAAGTCCTCGGTCTGCATGCAGATGGCCTGCGCCTGCGCCTCGGCCTCGATGGCCTGGTCGAGGCTGAGGTTCCATTCGTGGTTGAGCTGCGTCTTGGTCATCATGTGCGCGAAGTTCGGCCCCGTCGCGATCTTCCTCGCCAGCGCCAGCGCCTCCGCCTCGACCTTGTCGGACGCGTGCAGGGCGTTGAAGAAGCCCCAGTTCAGCCCTTCCTCGGCCGACATCGACCGCCCGGTATAGAGCAGTTCGGCCGCGCGGCCCTGGCCGATGATGCGCGGCAGGATCGCGCAGGCGCCCATGTCGCAGCCCGCAAGCCCCACCTTCGTGAACAGGAAGGCCGTCTTCGCCGCGGGCGTGCCCAGCCGCAGGTCCGAGGCCATGGCGACGATCGCGCCCGCGCCCACGCAGATGCCGTCCACGGAGGCTATGATGGGCTTGCCGCAGTGGATCATCGCCTTGACCAGGTCGCCGGTCATGCGGGTGAAATCCAGCAGCCCCTTCATGTCCATCTCCGTGAGCGGGCCGATGATCTCGTGCACGTCGCCGCCCGAGGAGAAATTGCCGTCGTTCGAGGCAAGGACCACCGCCTTCACGTCCTCGGCGTAGACCAGCGCGCGGAAGGTGTCGCGCAACTCGGCATAGCTGTCGAAGGTCAGCGGGTTCTTGCGGTCCGGGCGGTCGAGGCGGATCAACGCGATCCCGTCCTCGCAGCGCCACTGGAAATTCCGGGGCTCAAGCCCTGCCATCCGGGTCATTCGTCTCCCTCCCGATCCTTGCGAGCAGCGCGATCATGGGCGCCAGCTCTTCCGTGTCGAAATCGCCGAGCAGGTCGTTCACCCGCGCCTCGTGCCAGGCCGCCATCCCGGCGAAGCGCGCGCGCCCGGCCTCGGTCAGCCGCACGCGCATGGCGCGGCGGTCGCCCTCGACGCGCAGGCGTTCGACGTGCCCCTCGCTCACCAGCCGCTCGACGATGCCGGTGACGTTGCCGTTCGAGACCTTCAGCATGGCCGAAAGCTCGCTCATCCGCAGCCCGTCGGGCCGGCGGTAGAGGGCTGCCAGCACGTCGAAGCGGGGCAGGGTGCTGTCGTGTTCGGTCCTGAGCTCGTCGCGCAGCCGCGCCTCGATGTGGCGCGTGGCCTCCAGCATCCTGAGCCAGAGCCTGAGTCTCTGCTTGGAGGGCGATGCCGGCGGCGCCTGATCGGTCCTTTCCGGGCGTCCTGGCTCCGGCGCGCTCATGTCTCGCCCCCGGAGATCGAGATCGCCTGCCCGGTGATCCCCTCGGAGCCCGGCCCGCAGAGCCAGAGCGCGGCGGCGGTCACCTCCGCGGGGCGGATCAGGCGCTTCTGCGGGCTGTTCTTCGCCAGTTCGGCGCGGGCGTCGTCCGGGCTCATGCCGGTCTTCTCGACGATGTTGGCAACGCTGCGGTCCGTCATCTCGGTGTCGAGGAAGCCGGGGCAGAGGGCATTCACCGTGACCTTCGTGCGCGCGGTCTCGAGCGCCGCGGCCCGCACCAGCCCCACGACCCCGTGTTTCGCCGCGGTGTAGGCGGTGACATATGGATAGCCCTTGAGCCCCGCGGTGGAGGCCACCGCGATCAGCCGGCCCCATTCGGCCTGCCGCAGGCGCGAATACCCTTCGCGCAGCACGTGGAAGACGCCCGTGAGGTTGACCGCCAGCATGTGCTGCCAGAGGTCGTCCGAGGTGCGGTGGAGCGGCGCGCTTTCAGCCGCGCCCGCGTTCGCCACCACGATCTGCGGGTCGCCCGCCGCATCGAACATGGCGCGCACCGCGGCCGGGTCTGTCACGTCGCATTGCACGGGGCACAGGGCGGGGTGGCTTTCGGCCACCCGCTCCAGCGCCGCCATCCGACGTCCGGCGATCCAGACGGTCGCGCCGGCATCGGCCAGCCCGCGGGCAAGCTCGGCGCCAAGCCCCGAGCCGCCGCCGGTGACCAGCGCGCTGCGGCCTGCCAGCGTCATACCCGGATGCCCATCCCCTCGCCGCGCTCGGCGAGGCGCATGAGCTGGGTCTGCCCGGCGAGGTAGGGATCGGGCCACTTCTCGTCCCAGTCGCCAAGCGCCGCGGCCGCGTGGAGCGTCCAGTAGGGATCGGCCAGATGCGGCCGCGCCAGCGCCACGAGGTCCGCGCGCCCGGCCATCAGGATCGAGTTGACGTGGTCGGGCTCGTAGATGTTGCCGACGGCGATGGTGGGCATCTTCAGCTCGTTGCGCACACGGTCGGAGAAGGGCGTCTGGAACATGCGCCCGTAGACCGGCTTCGCCTCGGTCGAGGTCTGGCCGGCGGAGACGTCAACGATGTCCACGCCCGCCTCGCGGAACATCCGCGCGATCTCGACCGCCTCGGGGCCGTCGACGCCGCCCTCGGCCCAGTCGGTCGCGGAGATGCGCACCGACATCGGCTTCTCCTCGGGCCAGACCGCGCGCATGGCGCGGAAGACCTCGAGCGGGTAGCGCAACCGGTTCTCGAGGCTGCCGCCGTAGTCGTCCGTCCGCACGTTGGTGAGCGGCGAGATGAAGGAGGCGATGAGATAGCCGTGCGCGGCGTGCAGCTCGACCATGTCGAAGCCGCAGCGCGCGGCCATCTCGGTGGCGCTGACGAACTGGTCGCGCACCATGTCCATGTCGGCGCGGTCCATCTCCTTCGGGACCTGGCTGCGCTCGGACCAGGGGATCGCGCTGGCCGACATGATGGGCCAGTTGCCCTCCTTCAGCGGCGCGTCCATCTCTTCCCACCCGAGCTGGGTGGAGCCCTTGCGCCCCGAATGGCCGATCTGCATGCAGAGCTTGGCGCCGGTCTCGGCGTGCACGAAATCCACCAGCCGCGTCCAGGCGGCCTCGTGCTCGGGCGCGTAGAGGCCCGGGCAGCCCGGCGTGATGCGGCCCTCGGGGCTCACGCAGGTCATCTCGGTGTAGACGAGGCCCGCGCCGCCCTTGGCGCGCTCGGCGTAATGGACGAAGTGCCAGTCGGTCGGGCAGCCGTCCACGGCCTTGTACTGCGCCATGGGCGAGACGACGACCCGGTTCTTCAGCCGCATGTCGCGCAGCCGGAAGGGCGCGAACATGGGCGCGCGGTGGCTGCCGTTGTTGCCGGCCTGCCGCTGGAACCACTCCTCGGCCTCGCGCAGCCAGTCGGGATCGCGCAGGCGCAGGTTCTCGTGGCTGATCCGCTGGCTGCGGGTGAGCAGCGAATAGTTGAACTGGATCGGGTCGAAATCGAGATAGCGCTCGACCTCCTCGAACCATTCGAGGCTGTTGCGTGCGGCGGACTGCAGGCGCATGACCTCCAGCCGGCGCTCTTCCTGATAGCGCTCGAAGGCGGCTTCCATCGTGGGCTCGGAATGCAGGTATTCCGCGAGCGCGATGGCGCTGTCCATCGCGAGGCGCGAGCCCGAGCCGATCGAGAAATGCCCGGTGGCCGCGGCGTCGCCCATCAGCACGACATTCTCGTGATACCACTTCTCGCAGATCACGCGCGGGAAATTCATCCAGACCGCCGAGCCGCGCAGGTGCGCGGCGTTGGACATCAGCTCGTGCCCGCCCAGGTGATCCTTGAAGACCTCGGTGCAGGTGTCGACGATCTGCTCCTTCGTCATGTCCTCGAAACCGAAGTTGTCCCAGGTCTTCCGGTCGGTCTCGACGATGAAGGTCGCCGTGTTCTCGTCGAACTGGTAGGCATGCGCCCAGATCCAGCCGTGCTCGGTCTTTTCGAAGATGAAGGTGAAGGCGTCGTCGAACTTCTGGTGCGTGCCCAGCCAGATGAACTTGCACAGCCGCACGTCGATGTCGGGCTTGAAGACGTCCTCGTATTCCTGCCGCACCTTCGAGTTCAGGCCATCCGCCGCGACGACGAGGTCATAGTGCTTGCGGTAATTCTCTGCCGTGTCGAACTCGGTCTCGAACTTCAGCTCCACGCCCAGCTTGCGCGCCCGCTCCTGCAGCAGGATCAGCAGCTGCTTGCGCCCGATGCCGGCAAACCCGTGCCCGCCGGAGACGATGCGCGTGTCGCCCTTGATGACGGCGATGTCGTCCCAGTAGGCGAAATGCGACCGGATCGCCTCGGCGCTCCTGGGGTCGTTCTTTTCGAGCCGTGCCAGCGCGTCGTCCGACAGCACCACGCCCCAGCCGAAGGTGTCGTTGGCGCGGTTGCGCTCCAGCACGGTGACCTCGTGCGAGGGGTCGCGCAGCTTCATGCTGATCGCGAAGTAGAGCCCCGCGGGACCGCCGCCCAGACAGATGATCTTCATGGCCGCTTCTCCTCTGACTGGATCGTGGAGGAGCCTGCCAGCCCGCACCACATATTTCAAGCATAAAGTTTTAGGCTTGAAATGCGATGCGGCAAGCGGCAGGCTGGACGAACATGGACGGGCGACAGGAGGCTGCTATGCCCACGATCACGGTGCACCCCGAGGGCTGGAAGCCCGCCAAGGGCTACGCGAACGGCATGGTGGCAGAGGGCCGCGTGCTCTTCGTGGGCGGGCAGATCGGCTGGACCGCCGATCAGGTCTTCGAGGCCAGGGATTTCCTCGGTCAGTGCGAGCAGGCGCTGAAGAACATCCGCGACGTGGTCGAGGCCGCGGGCGGGCGCGTCGAGGACATCGCGCGCCTGACCTGGTATGTCACCGACAAGTCCGAATACCTCGCGAAGCAGCGCGAGATGGGGCACGTCTATCGCTCGGTCATGGGCTACCACTTCCCGGCAATGACGATGGTTGTTGTGGCCGCCCTCGTGGAGGACGAGGCGATGGTCGAGATCGAGGCCACCGCGGTTCTGTCTTGACGGGACCGGGGCTGCGGCTGAAGCTTGCGTGCAGCGCGCCGGAACGGGCGCGGCAGATCGGAACGGGGAGCGAGACAATGAAATTGGCAAGGACCTTGCTGGCCGGGGCCTGCGCCGTCGCGCTGGCGACATCGGTGCAGGCGGCCGACGTGAAAATCGGCCTGATCACCACGCTGTCGGGCGGCGGCGCAGGCCTTGGACAGGACAGCCGCGACGGGTTCCTGCTGGCCATCGAGCAGGCGGGCGCGGACGATGTCGAGGTGGTCGTCGAGGACGATCAGCAGAAGCCCGAGATCGCGGTGCAGGTGGCCGACGAACTGATCCAGCGCGAGAACGTGGACATCCTGACGGGCATCATCTTTTCCAACCTCGCGCTGGCCGTGGTGCCCTCTGCGGTCAACCAGGGCAAGTTCTACGTCTCCAACAATGCCGGCCCCTCTCAGCTGGCCGGCCGGGGCTGCCACCAGAACTACTTCAACGTCGCCTGGCAGAACGACGCGATGCACGAGGCTGCGGGCGCCTTCGCCACGCAGGAGGGCTACGAGAGCGCCTTCATCATGGCGCCGAACTACCCTGCGGGTCAGGACGGGCTCACCGGCTTCAAGCGGTTCTACGAGGGCGAGATCGCCGACGAGGTCTATACCCGCTTCGGGCAGACGGACTATGCCGCCGAGATCGCGCAGATCCGCGCCAGCGGTGCCGACGTGGCCTATTTCTTCCTGCCGGGCGGCATGGGGATCTCCTTCATCAAGCAGTATGCCGATGCGGGCGTCGACATCCCGCTGATCGGGCCGGGCTTCAGCTTCGACCAGACGATCCTGCCGGCCGTGGGCGATGCCGCCGCCGGCGTGCGCAACACCTCGCAATGGGCGCCCGACCTCGACAACGCGGCCAACTCCGCCTTCGTCGAAAGCTTCGAGGAGGCCTATGGGCGCACCCCGTCGATCTACGCGAGCCAGGCCTACGACGCCGCACAGCTGATCCTCTCGGCGCTCGAAAAGGCCGATGTGTCCGATGCCGACGCCTTCCGCGCCGCGCTGCGCGAGGCCGATTTCGAGAGCGTGCGGGGCGATTTCGAGTTCGCGGCCAACCAGCACCCGATCCAGGACATCTACGTGCGCGAAGTGACGCAGGTGGACGGCACCTGGACCAACCGCGTGGTCGGGCCCAGCCTGCAGGACCACTCGGACGTCTACGGCGACGACTGTCAGATGTAGGCGATGGCGCGCCGGGGTGGACTTGCCCCGGCGCGCTTTCCGTCCCAGGACCCGCGGCGGTAAAACCGCCGAGGCGTAGCCTGCGCACGGCGCAGGGGCAGGGGCAGGGGCAGGGGAGCGATGACGACACTCCTATTCATCGAGCAGACCCTGAACGGTCTGCAGTTCGGGGTGATGCTGTTCCTGATGGCGGCGGGGCTGACGCTGGTCTTCGGGGTCATGGGGCTGATCAACCTTGCGCACGGTTCGCTCTACATGATCGGTGCCTTCGCGGCGGCCGCCGTCTCGGCCGCAACGGGCAACTTCCTGCTTGGTCTGGTCGCCAGCATCGCCGCCGCCGCCATGGCAGGGGCCATCGTCGAGATCACGGTGATCCGCCGGCTCTACCGGCGCAACCATCTCGATCAGGTGCTGGCCACCTTCGCGCTGATCCTGGTGTTCTCGGAGGGCACGCGCTGGTTCTTCGGCTCCTTCCCGCTCTATCTCGACATTCCCGAGATGCTGTCGGGTTCCGTGACCCTGCCGGGCGGGATCCGGTATCCGCTCTACCGGCTTTTCATCATCGCGATGGGACTTGGCGTTGCGGCGATGCTGTTCTGGCTGATCGCACGCACACGGCTGGGCATCCGGATCCGCGCGGGCGAGGCCGATCGCGAGATGATCGCCGCGCTCGGCATCGACATCTCGAAGCTCTACACCGTGGTCTTCGCGCTGGGCGCGGCGCTGGCCGGGATGGCGGGCGCGCTGGTGGGCGCGATCCAGTCGGTCGAGGTGGGCATGGGCGAGCCCGTGCTGATCCTGGCCTTCGTGACCATCATCGTCGGCGGCATCGGCTCGATCAAGGGCGCCTTCGTGGGCGCGCTGCTGGTGGGGCTGATCGACACGCTGGGGCGCACGATGCTGCCCATCGCCTTCGGCACGGTGATGGAGGCGTCGGCGGCGACCACGGTCGGCTCGGCGCTGGCCTCGATGCTGATCTACATCCTGATGGCGGGCGTGCTGATCGTCCGGCCGCAGGGACTGTTCGGAGCGGCGGCCTGACATGCGGCGCGAAACCATCATCAACGCGGCACTCGCCATCGGGCTGCTCGCGATCCCGCTCTGGGCGCATGTCACGGGCGAGATCTTCACCATCACCCTGTCCACCCGTGTCGCGATCCTGGCGCTCGCCGCGGTGGGGCTGAACCTTGCGCTCGGGCTTGGCGGGCTGATCTCCTTCGGCCACGCCGCCTATTTCGGGCTGGGCGGCTACACGATGGGAATCCTCGCCTTCCACGCGCAGAGCTTCGATCCGATCTTCACCTGGCCCTTCGTCTTCGAGGGCACCAGGCAGATGCTGGTGATCTGGGTCGCGGCGCTGATCGTGTCGGGCCTTGCCGCGCTGGTCATCGGGCTTCTGACGCTGCGCACCTCGGGGGCCTATTTCATCATGGCCACGCTCGCCTTCGCGCAGATGTTCTACTACCTCTTCGTCAGCTGGCCGAAATACGGCGGCGAGGACGGCATGTCGATCTACATGCGCAACGACTTTCCCGGCCTCGACACGCTCGACCCGATCCAGTTCTTCCTGATCTGCTACGTCCTGCTGATGCTGGCGATCTTCCTGAGCTGGCGCATCGCGCGCTCGCCCTTCGGACTGGCGCTGCAGGCGTCGCGCCAGAACGCCGAGCGGGTGGAGACGGTGGGCATCACCCCCTTCCGCATCCGTCTGACCGCCTTCGTCATCTCCGGGATGATCACCGGGCTTGCGGGGGCGCTGATGGCCGATCTCAACCGGTTCGTCGGCCCCACGATGTTCAGCTGGGAGACGAGCGGGGAGATCATGATCCTTGTCATCCTCGGCGGCGTCGCGCGGCTTTACGGCCCCGTTGCGGGCGCTGCGCTCTTCATCCTGCTCGAGCACTGGCTGGGCGGCGTCAGCGACTACTGGCTTGGCTTCGTGGGCGTGCTGCTGCTGCTGGTCGTGCTCTTCGCCCGCGGTGGCATCGTCGGATCGCTGGCGGGCCGGGAGGTGGCGCATGACTGAGCCGGTTCTCGAAATCCGCCATGTGCACAAGAACTTCGGCGCGCTGCGGGCGAGCCACGACATCAACCTTGCCCTTTACCCCGGTGAGATCCATGCCCTCATCGGGCCGAACGGTGCCGGAAAATCCACGCTCATCAAGCAGATCGCGGGCAATCTTCAGCCGGACGCAGGGCAGATCCGCTTTCTGGGGCAGGACGTGACGGAACTCGATACCGTGTCGCGCGCCCGCATGGGGCTGGGCCGCAGTTTCCAGATCTCTTCGGTGATCCCGGAATTCACGGTGCTGCAGAACATCGTGCTGGCGCTTCAGGGCGCGCAGGGCAGCTCCTACAGTTTCTTCCGTGCCGTGTTGAAGGACCGCGAGATCACCGCCAGGGCGCGTTCGGCAGCCGAACGCGTGGGCCTCGGTGACCGTCTCTCCGTCTGGGCGCAGGACCTCAGTCACGGCGAGCGGCGCAAGCTGGAGATCGCGATGGCGCTGGCGCTGGAGCCACGCGCCTTCCTGCTGGACGAGCCGATGGCCGGCATGGGCACCGAGGGTGCCTCGGAGATGACCCGCTTTCTCGACAAGCTGCGCCACGAGGCGCCGATCCTGCTGGTCGAGCACGACATGGACGCGGTGTTCTCCCTTGCCGACCGGATCAGCGTGCTGGACTACGGGCAGATCATCGCCAGTGGCACGGTCGCGGAGATCCGCGCCAACCCCGAGGTGCGCCGCGCCTATCTGGGCGAGGACGAGGAGGCGGTCTGATGGCGTTCCTAAAGCTGTCGGGGATCGAGGCCGCCTATGGCGCAAGCCAGGCGCTCTTCGGCGTCGACCTGGAACTGGCAGAGGGCGAGGTCGTCGCGCTCATGGGCCGCAACGGGATGGGCAAGACCACGACGATCCGCGTGACCTGCGGGATGCTGCCGGCGCGTGCAGGCCGCATCGAGTTCGACGGGCAGGACATCACGCGTTTGCCCTCGCACAGGGTGGCGCGGATGGGCGTCGGCCTGGTGCCCGAGGGGCGGCGCTGTTTCGCGCCGCTTACGGTCGAGGAGAACCTCGTCGCCGCCGCGCGGCCCGGTCCCTGGGATTTCGACGCGGTGTCCCGGCTCTTTCCCCGCCTGAAGGAGCGGCGCGACCAGCGCGCCGTCTCGCTGTCGGGCGGCGAACAGCAGATGCTGGCGATCGGCCGCGCGCTGATGACCAACCCGCGGCTTTTGATCCTCGACGAGGCGACCGAGGGACTGGCACCCGTCGTGCGGCGCGAGATCTGGGCCGCCATCGGCACGCTGAGGGCCGAGACGGGGCTTGCCATTCTCGTGGTGGACAAGTCGCTGAGGGAACTGGCAAGGGTCGCGGACCGCGCCGTGATCCTCGAACGCGGCGCGACCGTCTGGGCCGGCAGCATGGGCAAGCTCGAGCGCGGGGTGACGGACCGCTACCTGGGCGTCTAGTGCACCGGCGCGGGGCCGCCCACGATCCCCCGGTCGAAGAGACGCCCGATCTCGCCCGAACCAAGGCCCGCGACATCGGCCAGCACCTGCTCCGTATGCTCGCCCAGCAGCGGTGCAGGCCGCGCCGGGTCGCGGCCTGCGGCCGAGAACTCCAGCGGGCTTGCCGGCACCAGATAGTCGCCGATCCCCGGCTGCGTCAGCATCGAGAACATCGGGTTTTCGGGCGACAGGTCCGGATCCTCGTCCAGCGCGGTGCGGAAATCGCGGAAGATCGACCAGGTGACGCCAAGCGCGTCGAAGCTTTCGGCGAAATCGGACACGGCGCGCGCCGCGAACCAGGGCGCAAGCACTTGCGTGATCTCGTGCCGCGCGCGGAAGCGGTTGCCTTCCTCGCCCAGGTCGAGGCCCAGCCGCTGCCCGAGTTGCGCCATCGCCTCTGCCGTTCCGGTGGCTTTCAGAAGCCCCAGCCACTGCCGGCGGGTCAGGCCCACCACCATCACCCGCCGTCCGTCGGCGCAGAGGAAGTCCTGCCCGTAGGCGCCGTAAAGCGCATTGCCGGCCTTGGGCCGGCTCTCGCCCGACAGCGTCGTCTCGCCGATAATCCCCAGATGCCCCAGCATCGCCGCGGCGACATCCTTGAGCGCGACCTCGACCTGCTGCCCGCGCCCGGTCTTGAGCCGCTGGCGCTCTGCCGCGAGCAGCCCCGCCGCCGCGAGGTTGCCGGCGATGCAGTCCCAGGCGGGCAGGACATGGGCCACCGGCTCGGTCGATCCCTCGGGGCCGGTCGCGTCGGGAAAGCCCAGCGAGGGGTTCACCGTGTAGTCCACCGCCGGCCGCCCGTGCCGGTCGCCGGTCAGCGTCAGCATCACCAGATCGCGGCGGTATTGGCTGAGCGTCTCGTAGTCCATCCATCCGCGCACGCGCAGGTTGGTCAGGAAGAGGCCCGCGTCCTCGCCCGGCGCGGTGACGATCCGGGTGATCAGCTCCTGCCCCTCGGGCGATTTCATGTTCACGGCGACCGAGCGCTTGCCCTTGTTGAGCCCCGCCCAGAAGAGCGAGCGCCCGTTCGGCGCCACCGGCCAGCGGTGCGCGTCGAGACCGCCCTCCAGCCGGTCAAAGCGGATCACGTCCGCGCCCATCTGCGCCAGCGTCATGCCGGCCAGCGGAACGGCGACGAAGGCAGAGCCCTCGACCACGCGCATGCCTGTCAGGATGCCCATCTCACACCTCCCATTCCGCGGTGGCCTTCATCGTCATGTGCCCCTCTGCCGCCGCGGCGCAGAGTTTCAGCCCCGGCGCGTCCGCCTCGCGCCAGGCCAGCGCGCGCATCGGCGCACCGGCGAAAAGCGGGTGCACCCCGCGAAAGGCGAAGCGGGCAGGGGGCTTGCCTGCCCGTTCCGTGGCCAGCGCCATCAGGCACAGCGCCTGCATCGGCCCGTGGACGACGAGGCCCGGGTATTTCTCCACCTCGCGGGCGTAAGGCAGGTCGTAGTGGATGCGGTGCGCGTTGAAGGTCGCGGCCGAGAATCGGAAAAGCCGCGTCTCGGGCATCGGCAGGGTCAGTTCCGCCTCCGGCGCCTCCGGCGCGGGCTCCTTCCGGGGCGGCGTGAAGCGGTCGGGCATCGGCATGTAGACGATGTCCTGCCGTTCCTCCACGGCGAGGCCCGCCGGCCCCTCCAACTCGTGCTCGAGGGTGACGAAGACCATGCCGCCGCGGTCGTTCTCGACCTCGCGGAGGCCGGCGATGCGCGAGCGGCGGGTGACGGTGTCGCCCACCCTGAGCGGCGCGTGAAAGGTCAGTGCCCCACCCGCCCACATGCGGCGCTCGTGGTCGATGGGCGGCAGGAAGCCGCCGCGCTTCGGGTGCCCGTCAGGCCCGAGCCCGTCCATCGGCGCGGCGGGGTGAAACAGCGCCCAGTGCCAGAGCGGCGGCAGCGGCGTGCCGGGCTCCGGAGGGGCAGGCAGGCTGCCGGGCAGGTCCGACAGTGTCGCTGCCAGCATGCCGAGCGCGGCCGCGCTGGCCGTGTCCCGGTCCTTTCGTGTGCGCCCGATCCAGCCGTCGTAGTCGTCCCGCGCCATGCGGCTTCCCTCCACTTGCCGGAGTGGAATAGCGGAGACAGAATATTTTGCCTACGAATACTTATGTGCACAAAAGTTGCGTGCGGTGGTCCCGCTCGCAACGATAGTCCCGGGCGCTGCGGCAGTCCCGAGTGCGGCGTCGGCGGTCCAGGTCGGGATCGGGCAGCCTGTCATGTCGCCGCCCGGCATTGGCAAGATACACGTCCTGGGGCGGGGGCAGCGGATGCCCTGTCAGCGCCCGCAGGCTGTCAGCTCCCCAAGGCTGTCAGCGCCCCCAGGAGCGCACCGGCCCGCAGTCCATGTGCACGAAGTTGGACCCGGTGTATCGGCCGACGCCACCCGCGCGACAGGCTGCCGCGGCGCTGGCCATCTGGGCGACCGAGCGCGAGCGCAGTTGCAGGTCCGCCGCCTCGCCCCGCAGGTGGCGCGAGTTCTTCGCCACGCCGGAGCCGCGGCTGCGCAGCATCGCGTTGGTTTCCGGGCTGCGGTAGCCGGAGATCAGCGTGTATGGTTCCGAGGTGTCCAGCATGTTGTGCGCGGCGGACATGATGTCGATCGTGCGCAGGTCGATCGCCTTGACCTGGTTGTTGCGCCAGTCCCGCATGAAGAGGCTGATCTCTTCCACGGCCTCGCGGATATAGTCGCCCTCGATCCAGTAGATCGTGTCCATCCGCTCGCCGGTGCGGCCGGAATACATCCGGATCCGGCGTATGTCGCCGGCCCCGCGAAGGAACCCGGCGGCGTTCGAGTACGTTGGAGCCGCAGTGACCAGCGTCGCCGCGAATGCGGTGAGCAGGCCGCGCCGAGACAGAGCGCCAGCGCCGTGATCGTTCTTCATGAGTGTGCCTGTCCTGTTTTCTGCCGTACCGCGTCGTTGCGCGGCCTGTGTGTCATCCCCAGTGGCGCGGACTATGCCACACGGTCCGAGTCCCGACCAAGCCCGATTCGGCTTAAGTTCCTGTAAACCGTGAGGGTCGGCAAAAAGCTGCTTACTGTGGAGCCGAACGCGTCCTCTGCGGCCAAGTGCAGGCCAGTTGCAGGAATGTCGCGGCCAAGCGCGCACTGCGCGCAGCATGACGAAACGTGAATGGACAGTTGCCCGCTCACCCAAGTCTATACTGCAGTTCGGGAAACCGGCGCGGCGCAAGGGGGTGCGCCCGAAGAGGAGAGTGCTGCCGATGACAGCGAGAATGCGCCCGTCGCTTCGACAGATGTGTGGCGCCGTGGCGTTCGGGGCGGCGCTTTTCCTGACACCCGTGCCGGCGCCGGCCGGCGTCACCGCCTTCAAGCAGGCGCTTGCAGAGGGTGTGGCGGAGAGCGAACCGGCTGCGGCCGTCTATCGCGACAATGGCTTCGCGCCGATCTGGACGGGCGCCGACGCCCTGCACAAGGCGCGCCGCGGCGCGCTCTTCGATGCGCTTGCCGCGCTGCCCGTGCACGGCTTGCCAGCGGAGGATCTGGAGGCGCTGCGGGCGCGCCTCGCGGCTGCCCGCAGCGCGCATGACCTCGGCGTCGCAGAGGCCGAACTGACGCGGCTCTTCCTGCGGTATGCCCGGCGCATCCAGGCGGGTATCCTGACCCCGTCCCAGATCGACGTCGACATGGTGCGCAAGGTCGAACGCCCCGATGTCGCCGCCCAGTTCGCGGCCTTCGCCGCCTCCGATCGGCCGGCCGACTTTCTACGGAGCCTCGCACCGGCGGGCCCGGAATACGCCCGCCTGCTGAAGGCGCGGCTGGAACTGCAGGAGGCCGCGGAGAGCGGCGCCTGGGGCCCACCGGTCGATGCGCGCCGGCTGGAGCCGGGGCAGAGTGGTGCCGCGGTCGTCGCCCTGCGCGACCGGCTGATCGCGATGGGTTACCTCACGCGCTCCGCCTCTGCCAGCTATGACGCAGCCCTCGTCGAGGCCGTGCGCGCCTTTCAGGAGGCGCATGCGCTGGAAGTCGACGGCGTTGCCGGCGCAAGCACGCTGGCCGAGATCAACATGCCCGCCTCGGAGCGGCTGAAATCCGTCCTCGTCGCGCTCGAGCGCGAGCGCTGGCTGCCGCGCGAGCGCGGCGACCGGCACATCCTCGTCAATCTTACCGACTTCTCGGCAAAGATCGTCGACGACGGCAGGGTGAGCTTCGAGACGAAGGCGGTGGTCGGCGCGCGCAGCCCCTCAGGCAAGCACACGCCCGAGTTCTCGGACGAGATGGAGCACATGGTCATCAACCCCTCGTGGCATGTGCCCCGCTCCATCCTCGCGCGCGACTACCTGCCGAAGATGAAGCGCAACCGCAACGCAGCCTCCTACCTGCAACTGATCGACAGTCGCGGACAGGTGGTCAGCCGCGCCTCGGTGAACTTCAATGCCTACAACGCACGCAACTTTCCCTTCAACGTCCGCCAGCCGCCCGGCCCGCGCAACGCGCTGGGCAAGGTGAAGTTCATGTTCCCCAACCAGTATGCCATCTACCTGCACGACACGCCGGAGAAGCACCTTTTCGACCGCCACACCCGCACCTACTCCAGCGGCTGCGTCCGGCTGGAGCGGCCCTTCGACTTCGCCTATGCGCTGCTGGCGCGGCAGACGGACGACCCCAGGGGCCTCTTCCACTCGGTGCTCGACACCGGACGGGAGACGCAAGTCGATCTCGAGACCCATGTGCCGGTGCACCTGATCTACCGCACCGCCGTGACCACGGCGAAGGGTCGGGTGGAGTTCCGCCCCGACATCTACGGGCGCGATGCGCGGGTCTGGTCGGCGCTCGAAGCACGGGGGGTGGCGATCGGCGCCCTGGGCGGATAGGGAAGGGGACATGCGCCGAGGAGGTGACATGTCCCGACCGACAGGCCCCTACACGCTGGGCGAAATCGCACAGGCACTCGGCATTGCGGCCGAGGGCGACACAGAGCTTCTCATCAACGGAGCCGCGGAGCCGGGCGACTCCGGACCCGACCATCTGGCCATAGCGACCACGCCGGTCTATGCCGAACGGCTTGCGCAAGGCAGTGCCCGCGCCGCCCTGCTGTGGGAAGGGGCGGACTGGCGCGCGCTGGGGCTCGATGGGGCGATCTGCCCGTCCCGGCCGCGCTACGCGCTTTCCTCGCTGACGGCCAGGTTCGATCCCGGTCCCGGCTTTGCGCCGGTGCGCCATCCCTCGGCCGTGATCGATCCGGGGGCGCAACTTGCGCCCGATGTCACGGTGGGCGCGCTGGCGGTGATCGAGGCCGGTGCCCGGATCGGGGCAGGCGCGGTCATCGGGCCGCAGGCCTACGTCGGCGCGGACGCGGTGATCGGCCCTGGCGCATTGCTGCGCGAAGGCGTGCGCATCGGCGCGCGGGTCAGCATCGGCGCGCGCTTCACCGCGCAGCCCGGCGCCGTGGTGGGCTCTGACGGGTTCTCCTTCGTGACGCCCGAGGTTTCGGACGTCGAGCGCGCGCGCGCGAGCCTCGGGGAGGAGACCGGGGGCGCCTCGGCGCAGCCCTGGTCGCGGATCCATTCGCTGGGCGCGGTGAGCATCGGCGAGGATGTCGAGATCGGCGCCAATGCCTGCATCGACCGCGGCACCATCCGCGACACGGTGATCGGCGACGGCACCAAGATCGACAACCTCGTGCAGATCGCCCACAACGTGGTGATCGGGCGGCATTGTCTGTTTGCCGGTCAGGTCGGCATCGCGGGCTCCACGGTCGTCGGCGACCACGTCGTGATGGGCGGGCAGGTGGGGGTCGCGGACAACCTGACGATCGGCGGAAACGCGGTCGTCGCGGCAGGCAGCAAGGTGCTGTCCAATGTGCCCGCGGGCCGCGTGATGATGGGCTATCCTGCCACGAAGATGGACGCGCAGGTGGAAAGCTACAAGGCGCTCAGACGCCTGCCGCGACTGTTCCGGGATGTCGCGGCGCTCAAGAAAGCGGTTTCCAAGCCCGGTGCGAGCGACTAAATGAGGCCGGCAACGGCTGACGGGGGCCTCGGGAGATGACGGACGTCCGGGAGAAGGTGATCGGGATCATCGCCGAACAGGCGGTTCTGGAGCCTTCCGACGTGCGCCCCGAGTCGACGCTGGAGGATCTCGGGATCGACAGCCTGGGCCTCGTCGAGAGCATCTTCGCGATCGAGGAGGCCTTCGACATCTCGGTGCCCTTCAATGCCAACGAACCCGAAGCGGGCGACTTCGATATCTCTTCTGTCGAAAGCATCATCCGGGGCATCGAGCGGCTGCTCGCCGAGCAGCACGGGCAGGGAACGCGGAAGGCATGACCGCCGCAAGCCGCCGGGCGGCACGATGAGGCGCGTGGTCATCACCGGCGCCGGCACGATCAACCCGCTGGGACATTCCGTGCCGGAGACGCTTGAGGCGATGCGCGAGGGGCGTTGCGGCATCGGTCCGCTCGAGTTCCGTGACGTCGAGCGGCTGGCCATCCGCATCGGCGGGCAGGTGCGCGACTACAGCGCCGAGGCGCATTTCAACCGTCAGCAGCTTGCCCTCTACGACCGTTTCACGCAGTTCACGCTGACGGCCGCGCGAGAGGCGATCGGGCAGGCGGGGCTGGAGTTCACGGGCGAGCTTGCCGCCACCTCGGGCGTGGTGCTGGGCACCGCGGGCGGCGGCGTCTCGACCTGGGACGAGAACTACCGCACGGTCTACGAGGAAGGGAAGAACCGCGTCCATCCCTTCGTGGTGCCGAAGCTGATGAACAATGCGGCGGCCAGCCACGTCTCGATGGAATACAACCTCAAGGGGCCGTCCTTCACCGTGTCCACGGCCTGTGCCTCGTCCAACCACGCGATGGCGCAGGCCTTCCAGATGGTGCGCCTCGGCATGAGCCGGGTGATGATCACCGGCGGGTCGGAATCGATGCTCTGCTTCGGCGGCGTGAAGGCCTGGGAAGGGCTTCGGGTGATGAGCCGCGACGCGTGCCGCCCCTTCAGCGCCAACCGCAACGGCATGGTGCAGGGCGAGGGCGCGGGCGTCTTCGTCTTCGAGGATCACGAGCATGCCCGCGCCCGCGGCGCCGAGATCCTGGCGGAGGTGGCGGGCTTCGCCATGACCTCTGATGCCGCCGACATCGTGATGCCCTCGAAACAGGGCGCCGCCCGCGCGATGGCGGGCGCGCTGCGCGACGCGCAGCTTCCGTCCGAAAAGGTGGGCTACATCAACGCCCACGGCACGGGCACGCTCGCCAACGACAAGACCGAATGCGCCGCGGTGGCGGATGTCTTCGGCGCGCATGCCGACCGGCTGATGATCTCCTCGACGAAGTCGATGCACGGCCACCTGATCGGCGGCACCGGCGCGGTCGAGCTTCTGGCCTGCATCATGGCGCTGCGCGACGGTGTGATCGCGCCCACCATCGGCTACGAAGAGCCCGACCCCGAATGCGCGCTCGACGTGGTCCCGAACGAGGCGCGCGAGGCCGATGTCGAAGTCGCCCTCTCCAACGCCTTCGCCTTCGGCGGCCTGAACGCCGTGCTCGCCCTGCGCCGCGTCTGAGCGGCTCTCGCGCCGCACGGCCTGCGGCCGCACGACCTCTGGCACCTCGCGCGGGCGAGCGGTCGCCCGTCGGCACGCCCGGTCACCCCGCAAAACCGTGCCCGCGGCGCGCTCTCCGCAATGGGATCAGGCAGGTCCGGCAAGAGGAAGGTCCGGCGCCCGGTCCTTCCTCTTGCCGGAAATACCCCGGGGGAGTCGGCGAAGCCGACGGGGGCAGCGCCCCCTCTTGGCCGTGCCGCGCGCGCCGGCGCTCAGTTCCCGCGCCAGATCCAGCCGCCGCCCAGAACCCGTGTCCCGCCCGTCGCGTAGAAGACGCAGGCCTGGCCGGGGCTCACGCCCTGCTCGGGTGTCAGCAGTTCGACCTCCGCCTCGGTCTCCGACAGTGGGCGCAGGATCGCCTCGGCCGGCGGTCGGGTCGATCGGACGCGCACCGAAATCTCGCGCTCGGTGGCCTCCGTGAAGGCGCCGTCGCCCAGCCAGTTGATCTCGCGCACCGGCACGCGGCGCGTGGCCAGCATCGCCTTCGGGCCGACGATCACGCGGCGGCTGTCCACGTCGAGCTTGACCACATAGAGCGGCTCGTCCAGCCCGCCGATGCCGAGACCGCGGCGCTGGCCGATGGTGAAATGGATCACCCCCGGATGCCTGCCCAGCACGCGCCCGTCCGCGTGCACGATCTCGCCGGGCTCGGCCGCGCCGGGGCGCAGCTTCTCGATCACCGCGGCATAGTCGCCGTTCGGCACGAAGCAGATGTCCTGGCTGTCGGGCTTGTCGGCCACCGGCAGCCCGTGGCGCGCGGCGAGCGCGCGGGTGGCGTCCTTGGAGGCAAGCCCGCCCAGCGGAAAGCGAAGGTAATCAAGCTGTGCGCGCGTGGTCGAGAACAGGAAATAGCTCTGGTCGCGCGCGGCATCGGCCGCCATGTGCAGCTCGGGGCCCTGCGCGCCCGCCGCACGCCGGATATAGTGGCCGGTGGCCATGCAGTCGGCCTCGAGGTCCTTGGCCGTCTCCAGCAGGTCGCGGAACTTCACCCGCTCGTTGCAGCGGATGCAGGGCACGGGCGTGGCACCGCCGAGGTAGCTGTCGGCGAACTCGTCGATCACCGCCTCGCGAAAGGCGTTCTCATAGTCCAGGACATAGTGCGGAAAGCCCATCGTTTCCGCCACGCGGCGGGCGTCGTGGATGTCGCGCCCCGCGCAGCAGGCGCCCTTTTTCGCCAGCGCCGCACCGTGGTCGTAGAGCTGCAGCGTGACGCCGACGACGTCGTAGCCCTCTTCGGCCAGCATGGCTGCTACGACAGAACTGTCCACGCCGCCGGACATGGCGACGACCACGCGCGTGTCGGCCGGGGACTTCGGCAGGCCCAGCGAATTGAGGCCGGTGGCGGTGTCGAGCGACATGGCGGATCCCTTCGGAAAGTCAGCGGAATATAGGAAAATGCGCCGCGTTCTCAAGGGCGCGTTTCATCGCGCGTTAAGCGCACGGGCGCGAGGCTCCCGCCGGCCAGTCTGGAGGAGCCGCATGTATCTGCGAAAGGTCAAGGGGCCGCGCGCCGTGACCCTGCCGGGCGGGCGGGTGATGACGCGCGCCGATCTCCCGCCTGCCGACACGCGCCGCTGGGTCGCCTCGCGCAAGGCCGCGGTGGTGCTGGCGGTGCGCCATGGGCTGATCGACGAGGCAGAGGCGATCGCGACCTGGGCGCTCAGCGCCGAGGAACTCGCCGAATGGATCGCTGCCGCCGAGCGGGGCGGAGAACGCGCCCTGCGTGCAACAGCCCGGAACAAGCGCAACTAAAGATTGCAGAATGGCGCGAAGGGGATACACTGACCTTCGGTAACGCAAGGTTAACCTTTTTTGTTCACCTTGCGTTTCCATACGGAGCGACGAAGCGGAGAGCGGGCATGCGCGTGCTGCTGGTGGAAGACGACCCCACGACCTCGAAGAGCATCGAACTGATGCTGACCCACGCCAATCTCAACGTCTATGCGACCGATCTGGGGGAGGAAGCGGTCGATCTCGCCAAACTCTACGACTACGATCTGATCGTGCTCGATCTCGATCTGCCGGACATGACCGGCCACGACGTTCTGCGCCAGCTTCGGCTTGCGCGGATCGGCACCCCGATCCTGATCCTCTCGGGCTCCGACGACACCGAGAACAAGATCCGCGGCTTCGGCTTCGGCGCCGACGATTACCTGACGAAGCCCTTCCACCGCGAGGAACTGGTTGCGCGCATCCACGCCATCATCCGCCGCTCCAAAGGCCATGCGCAGTCGATCATCAGGACAGGCAAGATCGCGGTGAACCTGGACGCCAAGACCGTCGAGGCCGAAGGCAAGCCGGTGCATCTGACCGGCAAGGAATACCAGATGCTCGAGCTTCTGAGCCTGCGCAAGGGCACGACGCTGACCAAGGAGATGTTCCTCAACCATCTCTACGGGGGCATGGACGAGCCGGAGCTGAAGATCATCGACGTCTTCATCTGCAAGCTGCGCAAGAAGCTGTCCGAGGCCACGGGCGACCCGAGCTATATCGAGACGGTCTGGGGCCGTGGCTACGTGCTGCGCGACCCGCAGCCCGCGGGCGACGAGACGACGTCGATCGCGGCCAGCGCCTGAGCCGCAGGACCGGGCGCCCCGGCCAAGGGGCGGACTGGACGGGCGGGCGGCGCGGCCCTATCACTCGCGGCGGATCGTATCGCGCGGGAGAGGGCCGTGGCAGAGGAGACGCCCGTCGAGGAGTTGAGCGCCGAGGAGGCGGCCGCGGAGCTCGCGCGCCTGGCCGCCGAAATCGCGCGCGCCGACCGGGCCTATCACCTCGAGGATGCGCCGGAGATCAGCGATGCGGAATACGACCGGCTCAAGCGCCGCAACGCCGAGATCGAGGCGCGCTTTCCCGACCTCAAGCGCGCCGACAGCCCCGGCGAGCGGGTGGGCGCCCGCCCCTCGGAAACCTTCGCCAAGGTCCGCCATGCGGTGCGGATGCTCTCGCTCGAGAACGCCTTCGAGCGCGCGGAGGTGGCCGAGTTCGACGCGCGCATCCGCCGCTACCTGAACCTCGGGGCCGAGGCCCCGCTCAACTTCACCGCCGAGCCCAAGATCGACGGCCTCAGCCTGTCGATCCGCTACGAGGGCGGCCGGCTGGTGCAGGCCGCCACCCGCGGCGACGGCGCCGAGGGCGAGGACGTCACCCGCAACGTGCGCACCATCGGCGAGATCCCCGGGCGTCTCGAGGGTGCGCCCGACATCCTGGAGGTGCGCGGCGAGGTCTACATGGGCCACGACGACTTCGCGGCGCTCAATGCGCGGCAGGAGGCGGCCGGCGCGAAGCGCTTCGCCAACCCGCGCAACGCCGCCGCCGGCAGCCTGCGCCAGCTCGACCCGGAGGTGACGCGCGCCCGCCCGCTGCGCTTCTTCGCCTACGGCTGGGGCGCGCTCTCGGCGCCGCTGGGCGACACGCAGATGGCGGCGCTGGAGCGGCTGGGCGCCCTTGGCTTTCCGGTCAACCCGCTCACCCGGCTCTGCGACGGGCTTGACGAGATGCTGGCCCATTACGCGCAGATCGAACAGCAGCGCGCGACGCTGGGCTACGACATCGACGGCGTGGTCTACAAGGTGAACGACCTTGGCCTGCAGGAGCGGCTTGGCTACCGCTCGACCACGCCGCGCTGGGCGCTGGCGCACAAGTTTCCCGCCGAGCTTGCCTGGACTCTGCTCGAGGCCATCGACATCCAGGTGGGCCGCACCGGCGCGCTCTCGCCGGTCGCGCGCCTCACGCCCGTGACGGTGGGCGGCGTCGTGGTGTCGAACGCCACGCTGCACAACGAGGACTACATCGCCGGCCGCGATTCGAAGGGCGACCCGATCCGCGGCGGCAAGGACATCCGCGTGGGCGACTGGGTGCAGGTCTATCGCGCGGGCGACGTGATCCCGAAGGTGGCGGATGTGGACCTGTCGCGCCGGCCCGACGACGCGACACCTTACGAATTTCCAAAGACCTGCCCGGCCTGCGGCTCGGACGCGATCCGCGAAGAGGGCGATTCGGTGCGCCGCTGCACCGGCGGGCTGATCTGCCCCGCGCAGGCCATCGAGAAGCTGAAGCATTTCGTCTCGCGCGGGGCCTTCGACATCGAGGGGCTGGGGGCAAAGCAGGTGGAGCAGTTCTATCTGCTGTCATGGATCCGCGAGCCGGCCGACATCTTCACCCTGCGCGACCGCGACGCGGCGGGCGAGAAGGCGCTGCTGGAGCCTGACGAGGTGCTGGACCGGCTCGAGGGCGAGGAGAGCGGCGAGGCCCGCGCCCGCCTTGCCGCCGCGCTGGGGCTCGAGACCTTCGAGCGCGATTCGGTGGCCGAGCGTTTCGCCGAGCGCAGCCGCACGCCGCTTGCCCGGCACCTGGGCTGGGGCGAGAAGAGCGCCGCCAACCTCTTCGAGGCCATCGACGAGCGCCGCAGCATCCCGCTGGAGCGGCTGATCTTCGCGCTGGGCATCCGGCACGTCGGAGAGACCGCGGCGCAGCTTCTGGCGCGGCATTACGGGACCTGGGAGAACTTCATCGCGGCGATGGAGCCGGCCGCCGCCGAAGAGGGCAGCGCCTGGAACGACCTGCTGTCGATCGACGGGGTGGGCCCCGTGCTCGCCCGGTCGCTGGTCAAGAGCCTGACCCAACCGGCCGAGCGCGCCTCGGTCGACCGGCTGGCGGCCTGCCTCACCGTCGAGGAGGCGGAGCCGCCCGCAACCTCTGACAGCCCGGTGGCCGGCAAGACCGTCGTGTTCACCGGCACGCTGGAAAAGATGACGCGCGCCGAGGCCAAGGCGCGGGCCGAAAGCCTTGGCGCGAAGGTCTCGGGCTCGGTCTCGCCGAAGACCGATCTCCTCGTCGCCGGCCCCGGCGCGGGCTCCAAGGCGAAGAAGGCCGCGGAACTGGGCGTCGAGACCATCGACGAGGACGGCTGGCTCAAGCTGATCGGCGCCGGATGAGCACGCGGCCGGAGCCGCTCTTTCCGCTCTTCGCCGGGCTCGACACGCTGCCCGGCGTGGGGGCGAAGACCGCGCAGACCCTCGAAAAGGGCGGGATCGAGCGGCCGCGCGACCTGCTCTTCACGCTGCCCCATTCGGTGGTGGACCGCCGCAGGCGCGACAGCATCCGGGGCCTCGACCTGCCGCAGGTGACGACGGTCGAGGTCACGGTGGGCGCGCACCGCGCGCCGCGCACGAAATCCGGCGCCTACCGGGTCGAGGTCGAGGATGCCCGGACCGCGTTCCAGCTGGTCTTTTTCCGGGCGCGCGCCGACTACCTGATGCGTGCGCTGCCGCCGGGGGCGCGGCGCGTCGTCTCTGGCCGGGTGGAGCTTTACGACGGGATGGCGCAGATGGTGCATCCCGATCACATCCTGCCCCCCGGCGAGGCGGGCGAGATTCCGGACTTCGAGCCGGTCTATCCCCTCACGGGCACGCTCACCCAGAAGGTGATGGCGAAGGCCGCGCAGGCCGCGCTCGCCCGCGCGCCCGAGCTGCCCGAGTGGATCGACCCGGTGCAGAAGGCGCAGGCCGGCTGGCCGGACTGGCGCGCGGCGCTGGACGCCGCCCATGCCCCGCGCGGCGCGCCAGACATCGCGGCCACCCATCCCGCGCGCGAGCGGCTGGCCTACGACGAGATGATGGCGCACCAGCTGACGCTCGCGCTGGCGCGGGCGCGGGTGCGGCGGGGCCGGGGGCGAGAGACGCACGGCACCGGAGAGTTGCAGCGCAAGGTGCTGGAAAGCCTCGCCTTCCGCCCAACGGGCGCGCAGAGCCGTGCGGTGGCCGAGATCGCGGACGACATGCGCAGCCCGCTGCGGATGAACCGCCTGCTGCAGGGCGACGTGGGCGCCGGCAAGACGCTGGTGGCCTTCCTCGCGCTGCTGATCGCGGTGGAGGCTGGCGGGCAGGGCGTGATGATGGCGCCCACCGAGATCCTCGCGCGGCAGCATTACGAGGCGCTGGTGCCGCTCGCCCGGGCCGCGGGCGTACGGATGGCGCTGCTGACAGGCCGCGACAAGGGGACGGGGCGCGCCGCCAAGCTCGCCGCGCTGGCCGGGGGCGAGACGCAGGTGCTGGTGGGCACCCATGCGGTCTTTCAGAAGGACGTGGCGTTTCACGACCTGCGGCTTGCCATCGTGGACGAACAGCACCGCTTCGGCGTCCGCCAGCGGCTGGAACTGGGGCGCAAGGGCGCGCGCGCCGACATGCTGGTGATGACGGCCACGCCGATCCCGCGCAGCCTTGCGCTGGCGCATTACGGCGACATGGACGTGAGCGTGCTGGACGAGAAGCCCCCCGGCCGGCAGCCGATCCGCACCGCCATGGTCTCGACCGAGCGGCTGGGCGAGGTGGTGGAGCACCTGCGCCGCGCCGTGGCCGAGGGGCGGCAGGCCTATTGGGTCTGCCCGCTGGTGGACGAAAGCGAGGCGGTGGATCTGACCGCCGCCGAGGAACGGTTCAAGCGGCTGCGCGCGACGCTGGGCGAAGGCGTCGTGGGCCTTGTCCACGGGCAGATGCCGCCCGAGGAAAAGGACGCCGCGATGGCCCGCTTCCAGCGCGGCGAGACGAGCGTACTGGTGGCGACCACGGTGATCGAGGTGGGCGTGGACGTGCCCAACGCGACGATCATGGTGATCGAGCGGGCCGAGATCTTCGGGCTGGCGCAACTGCACCAGCTGCGTGGCCGGGTGGGACGGGGCAGCGGCGCCTCGACCTGCCTGCTGCTCTACCAGTCCCCGCTGGGCGAGACCGCGGCGCAGCGGCTGACCACGATCCGCGACACCGAGGACGGCTTCCGCATCGCCGAGGTGGACCTGGAGATGCGCGGCGCGGGCGACCTGATCGGCACTGCGCAGTCCGGGCTGCCGCGTTTTCGCATCGCGGACATGGAGCGGCAGGCGGGGCTGATGGCGACCGCGCAGTCCGACGCGCGCCGCCTGCTGGCCGACGACCCCGAGCTGCGCACCGAACGCGGAGAGGCTGCGCGGACGCTGCTGTGGCTCATGCGGCAGGACGAGGCGATCCGCCTGCTGTCGGTAGGTTAGGCCGGCGAATCCTTTCGTTCGCGGATGTTCTTAAAAAGTTCTTTACATCGCGTCACGGATATGAGAACAAAACAACAACACCCCGCAGACGGAGACACCGCGATGATGACTCAGCTTGCCACGATCCTGCGCCGCGCCCCGGGCGCCGTCGTCGCCGACATGGCGGGCCTGGTGGCGCTGGCCGTGCTGCTCTTCGCGGCGCTGCACCTGCCCGGGGGCGTCTGACCTGCCTCGCGATCCGCGCTCATAGGGTTCCCGGCGCCGTCGTCTCCAATCGTGCGCCACCTGTCGGCCCTGTCTGTCCCCAAGCGGATCGAACTTCGCCGCCGCCTTCCTCTGCGAAGTGCGGCGGCTTTTTTCATGCGGCGGTCAACGGGTCGGTTTTAGGCACAATGCGCCTTTTCGGCCTCTGCCGCCGCCTCTGCCGTCGCTTCCAGCGCCAGCATGATCGAGGCGTGGCGATTCTTGTAGTCGCGCGCCGGGCGCAGCACCTCGAGCCCGTCGAAGGGCGCGGCAGGCGGCGGGCCGCCCGATTTCAGCATCGCCCTGAGCGCGTCCCGCGCCGCTTCCACTTCGGCCCGCGTCCGGCCGATGGCGTTCTGCCCCACCACGGCCGCCGCCGCCTGTCCCAGCGCGCAGGCCTTCACGTCCTGGGCGAACGCCGCGATCCGCCCGTCGCGCAGCGTGACGTCCACCGTCACCGTGGAGCCGCAAAGCGGCGAGCGTTTCCTGACGCTGCCCTCCGGGTCCGGGAGCCGCCCGGTGTGCGGGACGTCGGCCGCAAGCGCGAGAATGCGGCCCGAATAGAGCTTGATCAGGTCGGAGTCGGTGCTCATGGCTTCACCCTTGCCCGTCTCCGGCATAAGTAGGCCCGGTCTGCCCGGATGCCAAAGGAAATCCACATGTCCTTCGATCCCGCGACGCTGCGCTACGATGCGCGCGGCCTGATCCCGGCCATCGCGCAGGACGCCGAGAGCGGCGAGGTGCTGATGATGGCCTGGATGAACGCAGACGCGGTGGCGCGCACGCTGCAAACCGGGCGCGTCACCTACTGGTCGCGCTCGCGGCAGGAGTTCTGGGTCAAGGGCGAGACCTCGGGCCACGTTCAGGACCTGGTCGAGATGCGGATCGACTGCGACCGCGACGCGCTGCTTCTGCTGGTCCGCCAGACGGGGCCCGCCTGCCACACCGCGCGGCGCAGCTGTTTCTACACCGCGCTGCGCGACGGCGCGGAGGTGGAGATCATGGCGCCCGAGAGCTGAGGCCGCTCAAGGGGGGCTGTCTGCCCCCCTCGGCGGCGTTGCCGCCTCACCCCCCGAGGGTATTTCGGGCAAGAGGAAGGAGCTTGGTCAGGCCCACCATTGCCCGGATATCGGCCGGGCTGTGGCCCTCGGTTCGGAAGGTGGCGATGGCGCGGGCCTCGTCGCGCTTGGCGAGGCGGCGACCGGTCTCGTCGCGGATCAGGCGGTGGTGGTGGTAGATGGGCGTGGGCAGGTCGAGAAGGCGCTGCAGCAGGACGTGGATCGCGGTCGCGGGGGCGAGGTCCGCGCCGCGGATCACGTGGCTGATGCCCTGGTCGGCATCGTCGCAGACCACTGAAAGATGGTAGGAGGCGCCAAGATCGCGGCGCGCGAGTGCCACGTCGCCGATGCCGTGCCTGTAGTGCTCGGGGGAGAGCGGCGGGGGCGGCGGGGCCACACCCGTTTCGGCGTAGGTCAGGGGGGATGTGGGGAGATCGGCGGCTTTTGCCGCGCGGCTCATGTCGAGGCGCAGGGCCATGTCCCGGGGCATCGGGCCTCTGGGCGGATGCTCGGGGCGGCAGGTGCCAGGGTAGATCAGCCCGTCGGGGCCGTGGAGCGGGGCGCCCTCCTGCGGGGCGCTGACGGCGGCCTCGATGTCGCGGCGGGTGCAGCGGCAGGGGTAGAGCAACCCGCGGTCCCAGAGGGCGGCAAGCGCCGCGCGGTAGCACGGCAGGCGGTCGGACTGGCGCAGCACCGGCCCGTCCCAGGTGAGGCCCAGCCAGGCGAGGTCCGTCTCGATCTGCGCGGCCCAGTGCGGCCTGGACCGGCTCTGGTCGATGTCGTCGAGCCGCAGCAGGAAGGCGCCGCCCGCGGCGCGCGCCATGTCGTGCGCCAGCATTGCGGAATAGGCATGGCCGAGGTGCAGGGGGCCGGTTGGCGAGGGCGCGAAGCGGGTCCGCAGAGTCACACCTTTTCGAGGACCACGACCAGCGCGCCCACGCCTTCGCCGGGCACATGCGGCCCGTGTTCGCGGAAGCGTTCCGCGGCCGCGCCGCTGTCGACGAGTGCCGCGACATGTGCCGCGTAGGCGGGATCCTGCAGCGTATGGTCGTTGAAGGAAAAGCCCATCCGGCCGCCGCTTGGCAGCAACGCCCAGAGCCGGTCGAGGACCGCGAGCGGTGCGGCGCCCGAGCCGATGACACCGATGGCGGCCACGGTGGCATAGGCGCCTGCGCGATCGGTCATCGCGTCGTCCTCGGTAATCGTGTCGAGGGCGCGGTAGACGCCCTTGTGCCGCGCGACCTCGAGCATCCCGTCGGAGACGTCCACGCCGTCGAGGGTGGTAAAGCCGGCCTCGGCCAGTGCTTCGCCCGACAGCCCGGTGCCGCAGCCGAAGTCCAGCAGTGGCTTTTCCGGGTCGGCGCCGGCGCTCCGCAGCGCCTGTGCGACACGGCCCGGCGTGGCGTAGCGCGCCGCGCGCAGGTCCGCATCGTAGCTTTCGGCCCAGTCGTCGTAGAGGCGGCGCATCTCTTCCGCGCCTTCGGTCCGGTAGACCCGTTCGAGAAATCCCTTGTTCATGACCTTCAGGGTAACGAAGGGGTCAGGCGGCGTCCAGCGCCGCCCCCTCGAGCCAGCCCTGCCAGGCGGCCTTGGCGCGGTCTGTATAGGCGCGGTAGCGGTCGCGCCGGCCACGGCGGCCGCCCTTGAGGCCCTCGACCGGGCGGAAGAGGCCGAAGTTCACGTTCATCGGCTGGAAGGTCTTCGCCTCGGCGCCGCC
>NZ_JBKHAQ010000132.1:0-7208 GCF_046542825.1 Rhodosalinus sp.
GCCACGGCAGCTTGCCACCGCCTGCAGCGCCAGAAAAAGGGGGAAGGCGGAATGATCCGGCTTGCGATCGCGCTTTTCGCCCTGCTCATGGCCGGAACCGGAGCTGAGGCGCAGGGCCTGCCCGTCCTCACGCTCGATGAGGGCGAGAACGGCACGAGCTATTCGCTGTCGCTTCAGGTTCTGTTCCTGATGACGGCGCTGACGATCCTGCCCTCGCTCGTTCTGGGGATGAGCGCCTTCACCCGCATCATCATCGTGCTCTCGATCCTGCGTCAGGCGCTGGGCACGCAGCAGACGCCGCCCAACCAGGTGCTGATCGCGATCACGCTCTTTCTGAGCTTCTTCGTGATGCAGCCCGTGCTGGCGGAAATGTACGCGATGGCGCTCGAACCCTATCTGGACGGACAGATCGGCGCGCGCGAGGCGCTCGAGCTTGCACGCGCACCGATCTCGGCCTTCATGATCGAGAACACGCGGCAGAACGATCTGCTGATGTTCGCCGATCTCGCGGGGATCGAGGGCTTCGAGAGCCGCGAGGAGGTGCCGCTGTCGGTGCTCTTGCCCGCCTTCATCACCTCCGAGCTCAAGACGGCGTTCCAGATCGGCTTCCTGATCTTCCTGCCCTTCCTCGTCATCGACATGGTGATCGCCTCGATCCTGATGGCGCTCGGCATGATGATGCTGTCGCCCATGCTTGTCTCGTTGCCCTTCAAGCTTCTGCTCTTCGTGCTGGTGGACGGCTGGGCGCTGACCATGGGCTCGCTGGCAAGCGGCTTCGGCACGGGGGTGCTGCAATGAACTATGATGCGAACATCGAACACCTGCGGCTCGCCTACTGGAACATCCTGCTGACCGCGGGTCCCGTGCTGGGTGTGGCGCTGGCGGTCGGGCTTCTGGTCGGCGTGCTGCAGGCGGCGACCTCGGTGAACGAGGCCACGCTGAGCTTCGTGCCGAAGCTCGCGGTCGTGCTGCTGACCATGGGGCTCGCCTCGGGATTCATGATGACGGTGATGACCGACTACGTCACCGACATCTTCGCCACCATCGCGACGATCCGCTGATGCTGACGGGCGCGGACGCCACGGCCGGCCTGCCCGCGCTTGAACTCGCGGCGGTGATGACCTGGGTTTTCCAGTTCATGTTCTCGATGCTGCGCATCGGTGCCTTCCTCATCGCCTCGCCGCTCTTCGGGGCGCGATTCATCCCGCTGCCGGTGCGGATCGTGGCCGCCGCCGCGCTCACGCTGCCCACGCTCTCGCTCTACGAGCCGCCAGCGCCGGACGCCTTTCGCAGCCTGGCGCTGGTGCCCGCCGTGCTGACCGAGGTCGCCATCGGCGCGCTGGCGGGGCTGCTGCTCACGGTTGTTTTCGGCGCGGCGGCGCTGGCGGGGGATCGGATCGCCAACACAGCCGGCCTTGGCTTCGCCTCGCAGGTGGACCCGGCCGCCGGTGTGACGATGCCGGTCGTCAGCCAGATGTTCAGCCTCTTCCTACTTGTGGTCTTCGTGTCGCAGGACGGGCACCTGACGGCGATCCGCCTGGTATTGGAAAGCTATGCCGTCCTGCCGCCGGGGCAGCCTGCGAACCTGACGCTGGGGGTCACCCAAGGGCTCGAGGCCGTGGGTCTGATGTTCGTCGCCGGCGCGCAACTGATGATGCCGGCGGTGACGGTCCTCCTTCTCGTCAACATGGTCGTCGGCGTCGTCACGCGCTCGGCCCCGCAGCTCAACATCTTTTCCGTGGGCTTCCCCATGACGATCCTGGCGGGCGTCGGCCTCCTGTGGTGGGGCGCCCCAGCAATGGGGGTGGCGCTTTCGGCCCTCGCCGAAGAGGCGGTGATGCGCCTGTCGGACGCGCTGCAGGGGGTGGCCGATGGCTGAAGAGAACGAGGACGGCCAGGAAAAGACCGAGGAACCGACCCCGCGGCGTCTGGAGAAGGCGCGCGAGGAAGGCCAGGTCCTGTCGTCGAAGGAGGTCTTCGTGTTCGTCGGCATGGCGGCGGCCACGCTTATGCTGGGCGCGGGGCTCAGCTACCTGCCGGAGGTATCGTCGGGCTGGGGTGGCTACCTGCGCTTTGGCGGGCCGGAGCGGCTGGATGCGCAGATCGCCGCGCGGGCGCAGGCGGCACTGGAATTCTGCCTTTACGCGGGGCTGCTCGTCGGCCTGCCGCTGATGGCGCTGACGCTGCTCGCGCAGGCGGCGATTGGTGGCGGCATCACCTTCGCGGCCAAGGCGATGCAGCCCAAGGCATCGAAGCTCAACCCGCTCAAGGGGCTGCAGCGCATGGTGTCGATGAAGGCGCTGGTCGAGCTTGCGAAGGCGGTGCTGAAGGTCTCGCTGCTGATCGGCGCGGGGCTCGTCACGCTCATCCCGGCCCTACCGCGCCTCGATACACTGGTCTTCGCCTCGGTGGCCGAGGCGATGGACGTCTTCGGCGGCGTGACGGTGCGTGTCCTCGGCACGCTCTGCGCGGGGCTGCTGGCGATCGCGGCCGTCGATCTCGCGTGGCAGATCCACAGCCATTTCAAGAAGCTGCGGATGACCCGGCAGGAGGTTCGGGACGAGCACAAGCAGACCGAGGGCTCTCCCGAGGTCAAGGGACAGATCCGCCGGCGGCAGATGGAGGCATCGCGCAAGGGAGCGCAACGGCGGCGCGCGCTCGACGACGTGCCCTCGGCCACGAGCATCGTGACGAACCCGACGCATTTTGCCGTGGCCATGCGTTATGTCCCCGGCGAGACGGATGCACCTGTCGTGGTCGCGGTGGGCGACGGGGCGCTCGCGCATCGTATCGTCGAGATCGGCGGCCGCGCCGGGGTTCCTGTCCTGCATGTGCCCCTGCTGGCCCGCGCGCTCTACTTCACTGCCGAGATCGGACAGTCGATCCCCGAGGATCTCTACGCCGCCGTCGCCGTGATCGAGGCGCACGTCCAGCGGCTCGATCACGGGCTCGACGCCGAGCTGCCGCACGTCGAGCTGCCGCCCTCGATGCGCTTCGACGAGCACGGATACCCGCTGGAAGGAGAGACATGATGATGAAACGTCACGAAACCCGCGGCGCCGGGCAGACCATCTCGGCCATGACATTCGCCTGTGCGGGCGCCGTCTTTGCCTCTGCCGCGCTTGGCGGCGAGCATGGCGTACTGGCCTCTGCCGTGCTCGCGCTCAGTTCCGCCGCCTGTTTCGCAGCCGTCCTCGGCACAACGCTCGCGAAGCGGCTGACCGGCCGCCGCAAACGTTAGAGCGCGGGACGCACCTGGGCCCCCGCGGCGAGCCGTATCGCCCAGGCGTGCACCTCCTCCGCGAAGATCAGGGCGACTTCGGGATGCGCGCGCAGGAGCGCATCGATCGCCCGTTCGCGCCCCTCCAGCGGCGGTTCCGCCTCGTCGAGGTTCGCCGGCGTCCAGTCACGTCCCGGCAGGCGCAGCTCGATCCCGGCGGGCGAGATGTCGCGGTAGCCCCAGCGGAAGCCGAACAGGTCGTATTCGAACGGCCCGTCGCTCTCGGGTTCGCCGTCCAGACGGATCAGATGCATGCGGACGAAGTCGAGCAGCGCGTCGCGGGTGCGCTCGAGAATTTCCGCGCCGATCGCCCTCCACCCCGCGTCTCGCCCGGCATCAAGCCGCTCCCACGGGTCGTCGCTCGCGGCGGGGCGGAAGACAAGACGCCCCTCGACACCAGTTTCAGCGATCTCGAACGCGCTCTCGGCGACAACCAGCCGCGCGAAGGGGGCGCCCGGTCCTGCGGGGGCCGGACGACAAGTCTGCTCTTCGATCGCTTCGTCGCGCATGACGCCCTGGCCTCCTGTCGTTTCGGATCCTGTTGAGGGGAACGGCGCCGCCGCGCCGCCGCTTAGGGCCCCGGCAGAGATTTCCGCGCGGCCCGCAACTGGCACGATTGCTGCAAGAACAGCAGTCGACATCCCGACGGGAGTGCCCCATGAGCAAAAAAACGACCCTCGAGGAAAGCGTAAAGCTCGCCCTCGAGGCCGCAGAGGCCGCGAATTCGGTCGCCGCAGACAACGAAGCTGCTGCGGCCGCCGTCGAGAAAGCCGCGCGGCAGATGGAGCGGACGACGCGCCGCGCGACCCTCGCCGGCGGCGGAGCTGCCGGGCTCGCCCTTGTCGCCTGCATCCTTGGCGGCATGGCATTCCATCGCGCCCAGACGGACATGACGCACACCAACGAGACCCTGATCGAGGGCCTCGCGATGTTCGCCGAGAGCGTGGATGCCCTGAAGACAGCGGTCGAAACCGGTGGAGCTGTGCTCTCTGATGCGGCGGACGAACAATCCTCGATCGCCGCCCTGACCGCGCGCCTCGACGATCTCGAAACGGTGATCGCCGCGCGCGTGGTCGAGGCCGTCGAGGACTCCGCCAACCTCGGCCCGCAACTCGCACGGGCGATCATCGAGGAAATCGGCGCGACCGAGGCGCGGCTTCAGGACGGCGTGCTGCAGCGCGCCCGCGATCTGGAGCTCTCCTTTACAGAGATGCTTTCGGCTCAGACGGACGCGCTCCTCAACGTCCGTCCCGCCCCAGAACGCGCAATCGAGGCGGCGCCGCGCCCACCCGCCCGGCCGGCGGGAGCAGGCCGGGACGAGGCGCGCGCCGGCGGCGCTAAGGCCGGCGGTGGCGCGGGCGCCGACGGCACCGACAGCGTCAATCCCTTCACCTACCCCTGATCTGCCAGAGGAGACCTGACCGAATGCAGGAGAGCGATGCGGACAAGGGTGCCGGTGCCCGCGGCACGGCGCTGGAACTGCGCGCCACCAACGAAAGGGGCGCGGCGCTCGGGCTCCGGGCGGGCGATCAGGTCGTCGCGATCGACGGCACCCCGCTGACCGGCGGCACCGCCGAGCTGACGGCGGACCTTGCACCGGGCCGAGGCCCGCGCGCACTTGGCGTGCGGCGCGGCGATGCCACCTTTCCCGTCCTTGCCGACACGAGCGACCTGGGGCGCTGGGTTGCGATTCCGGCCCCCGAGGGCCTGCAGCCGCGGGCACTCGATCCCGACACGCTGTGCAACTGGGAGCTCTTCCGCGACGCGCGCGGCCGCTACGACCTGCAGCCGCTGACCCCCTCGCTCTGGGCGCTCGTGGCGACGCCGCTGTGGCTGGCCCACAACCGGCTCTGGACCCCGCTGGCCGTGCATCTCTCCGCGACGGTCAGCGCCCTGCCGGTCGGGGTGCTTCCGGCCTGCGCGGTCTATGCGCTGGGCTCCGTATACGTCTGGCGCGCGGCACGGATGCTCTTCCGGGTCGCCCGGCAATCCGAGGGGATGCAGCCTTTCGCACTGGTGGCGGCAAGCGCGGCACGGGAGGCGCACGCGCTCTGTGCGACCCTGGCCCCGGACCTGCGTCATGTGGATGCCTCGCCCGCGCCGGCGGAGCCTGCCGCGATCGGCCGCTAGGCCCGCGGCGCCGGCCGCGCTACCCTGACACATCGCTGGCAGGCCGCGCTTCGCGCGGTTTGCCGGCTGGACACGCCGCCGCCCGTTGGCGGCGGCGGTGGCGGCCGGGGTCAGGCGCCTGTCAGTCGCGCCGCGCGCCGGCGCTGGAACGACGAGGGGATGCCCAGCGCCTCGCGGTATTTCGCAACCGTACGCCGCGCGAGCGTGACGCCGCCGGAATTCACCAGCTGGGCGATCGCGTCATCGGACAGCGGCTTGCGCGGGTCTTCCTCGCGCACAAGCTTCTGAATCTGGTGCCGGATGGCAGCGGCAGACTGATCCTCGCCCCCAGCTCCGGCACCCGACAGCCCCGTGGAAAAGAACGCCTTCAGCGGAAGCGCGCCCTGCGGCGTGTCGATCATCATGCCGGTGGTCACGCGGCTCACCGTGCTTTCGTGCACCCCCACCGCCTCGGCCACGTCGCGCAGCGTCATCGGACGAATGCGGGCGGGCCCGTCTTCGAGAAACGCGGTCTGACGCCGCACGATCTCTGCGCCCACCGCCAGGGTCGTGCGGTTGCGGTGTTCGACCGCGCGACGCATCCAGCGCGCATGCGACAGGCGGCCGCCGACATAGGCGCGGGTTTCCTCGCAGCGGGCGACCCGCGCGCCCAGTTCCGCATTCACATGCACGGCCGGAACGGTCGCGCGGTTCAGTTCGACGGCCCAGCCGTCGCCGTCCTGCCGCGCGATCAGGTCGGGCGGTCGCTCCGAATGGTCCTCGGCGTTGAAGTGGGCGCCCGGCTTGGGATCGAGGCAGCGCAGAAGGGCAAGCTGGCGCCGCACCTCGGGCTCGTCGCAGCCGCAGACACGGCACAGCCCCGCGATGTCGGCCTTAGCGACCAGCGGCAGGTTTTCCAGCAGGCGCTCGAAGGGCTCCGACAGAAAGCGCCGGTCCTCGGCCTGAAGCCGCAGGCATTCGGCCAGATTGCGGGCGAAGAGGCCCGCCGGTTCGACCTGTTGCAGCCGGGCGAGGAACCCTTCCGCGCCGTTGCCCGGCACGCCGGCCCGCGCCGCGAGCTGATCAAGATCCTCGCCGAGCCAGCCGCTCGGCTCCAGCGCCTCCAGAAAGACTTCCGCGGCGGCGCGGTCGCCCGGATCGTCGAAGATCAGTTCGAACTGCTCGCGCAGGTGGCCATAAAGCGACTTGGGGCGGGCCTCTGCGCGTACCTGCACATAGTCGAAGTCATCCTCCGAGCCCCCGCCTGCCCGGCTCTGCGGCAGACCCGGTTCGCTGCGCGGCGGGGCAACCTGCGCTTCCGTCTGCGCGGGTGCCACCTCGAGAAACGGGTTCTCGGTCGCCTGATCGTCGAGATACGAATGCAGCTCCTGGTTGGACATCTGCAGCATGTAGATCGCCTGCTGCAGCTGGGTGTTAACAACCAGAGATTGTCGCTGGCTTACCGTCTGAATCGTTCGCAGTTCCATGGTCACCCCTCCGGTTTTGAATGACCATAACCTTCGGTTGTGCGGTTCTCCCAATCTTCCGTTTGACGGTCGTGCGACGGTCTTCCGTCACGTTAGTCATGGCTCACAACTATATGCCCAAAAAGAAAAACCCCGGCGCCAGAGCGCCGGGGGGGTTGGCGTCGGTGACGGTTTTCCGTCAGCGCAGCAGGCTGAGGACGTTCTGCTGCGAGGAGTTCGCCTGCGCCAGCATCGAGGTGGCCGCCTGCGAGAGAATCTGCCCGCGCGCGAGGTCGGTCGATTCCTTGGCGAAGTCCGCGTCCATGATGCCCGAACGCGCCGCCTCGACGTTG
>NZ_JBKHAQ010000021.1:0-32538 GCF_046542825.1 Rhodosalinus sp.
CGATCGCGCGCGGCCGGATCACGCCTCGACCGGCTCGATCAGCTCCGGCCCGGAGGCGCGGTTGGAGTTGACCGCCCGGCCCACGCGGAAGAACTCCAGCGTGCCTTCGGGCGGGGCCTGCATGACGGCGGCCGCGCCGTGCCCCGCCTCGCCCAGCCAGAGCGCCCAGTGCTCGGGTTCCAGCACCACGGGCATCCGGTGGTGGACGGCGGCAAGATCGCGGCTGGCCGCGCAGGTCACGATGGCGCAGGTGCGATGGGCCTCGCCTCCACGCTCCCAGTCCTGCCAGATGCCGGCGAAGGCCATCGGTTCGCCGTCCGCGCGGCGGAAGTACCACGGATGGCGCGTGCCCTCGGCGTCCCTGGTCCATTCGTAGAAGCCCGAGGCAGGGATCAGGCAGCGGCGTTCGCGCGCGGCGGTGCGAAAGGCGGCCTTCTCCGCCAGCGTCTCGGCCCGCGCGTTGATCAGCAGGGGGCCGTCCGTGGGCGACTTGTACCAGTGCGGCAGGAAGCCCCAGCGCATCGCGCCCAGCCTGCGCCCCTCGCCCTGGTGCCAGACCGCATGCACCGCGTTGGTCGGGCAGACATTGTAGTTGGGCACCGGCGGCAGGTCGTTCGCGGGCACGGCCGCGAAGAGCTGCGCCATGGCGTCGGGGGGCAGGGTCACGGCGAAGCGTCCGCACATGGGCCCAAGCCTAGCCTGCCGGCCGCGCGGCCGCCAGAGTTGCGCGCGTCCCGCCTGCCCGCTAGCAGAAGGGCCAAGGCAAGGGGGACGCGCATGGCAGCCGATCCGCGGATGGAGGCGCAGAAGATCGCGGGGCTTCTGCAGGCGGGCAAGCTGCGGCCTGCCTTCAAGGCGGCGCGCACCGCGATGAAACGCTGGCCGCGCGAGGCCTTCTTCGCCAATCTCGCGGGCCTCGCGCTGGTCCACGACGGCGACAGCCGGCAGGCGGTGGGCTATTTCCGCAAGGCGATGGAGCTGAACCCCGCCTTCCCCGAGCCCGCGCAGAACCTGATCCAGGCGCTCGTCTCGCTCGACCGTGTGGAGACTGCGCAGGCCCTGCTCGACAAGCTGCTCGCGCAGCGCCCGCGCGACCCCGAACTCTGGTACCAGCAGGCGCTGTGCCACATGCGCGCCGGACTCTCCGACGAGGCAGAGGCAGCCGCCAGCCACGCGCTTGCGCTCGCGCCTGCCACGGTCAAGGTCTGGTTGCTGCGCGGTTCGCTTCGCATGGACCGGGGCGACTTCCGCGGCGCGCTCGCGGACTGTCGCGAGGCCGAGAAACTGGCCCCGCAGGATGGCGAGGTCGCGCTGCGGCTCTCCCATGCGCTTGGTGCGCTGCGCCGCGATGCTGAAGCCCTGCAAGCGATCGAGCGCGCCGCGAATCTGGCGCCCACGGACCCCGAGGTGCTGCTGCGCCACGCAACCCTGCTCAACGAGGCTGGCCGCGTGTCCGAGGCGAAGGCGGTGCTGGGGCGGCTTCTGACGCTCGTGCCGCACAATCCGGACGGGCTGTACGAACTCGCCCGGCTGCAATCGGCCGAAGAGAATCGGACGGTCCTGCCAGAGGTCGAGGCGGCGTTGCGCAAGACCCGCTCCGACCGGGACCGCGTGCTGCTGGAGTTCGCGGCGGCGCGGATTCATGGCCAGTCGGGCAACCGGAAGGCAGAGGCGCGCCACATCGCCGCCGCCAATGCCGCCGACGCCCGCCAGCGTCCGCACGACTTCGCCGGGGCCCAGGCACAGTGCGAGCGGATCCTGAGCCATTTCCCGGAAGGCACACCGCTGCTGGAGGTCACCGGCGGGACCGGGAGCGGCGGTCCGCTGCCGATCTTCGTCCTCGGCATGATGCGCTCGGGCACCACGCTGACCGAACAGATGATCTCGGCCCATCCGGCGGTCTTCGGCGCGGGCGAACTCGCTGCCGCCGCGCGCCTGACCATGCCGCAGGTCAAGGGCGAGGCGGGCTTCGGCGCCGAGGAGGCCGCGGCGCTGGCGCGCGGCTACCGCGCCGCGCTGCCCGACATGCCCGAAGGCACCCGCGCCTTCGTCGACAAGATGCCGGCCAACTACCGCCTGATCGGCTATCTGGCGAGCGCCCTGCCGGAGGCGCGCTTCGTCCACCTGGTGCGCGACCCGCGCGATGTGGCGCTGTCGATCTGGCGCACGCATTTCCCCGCGGCGGCGATGACCTTCACCGCCGATCTGGAGGCCATCGCGCAGATGGCGAACCTCTACCGCCGCTACATGGCACACTGGCGCGCGCTCTTTCCCCAGCGCATCCTAGACGTGCCCTATGCGGACCTGGTGCAGGACATCGAGGGGTGGAGCCGGCGGATTGCCGATCATTGCGGGCTGGACTGGGTGCCCGAGATGGCCGCGCCGGAACGGAACCCGGCGGCCGTGCGCACGGCCAGCGTCAACCAGGTGCGGCAGGGGGTCCATTCCCGCTCGGTCGGGGCATGGCGGCAGCATCGGGAGGCGCTGGCCCCCTTCATCGCGGCGCTCGACCCCGCGCTCTGGCCAGAGCTGGACGCAGGCTGAAGGTCGCCGCACCGGGCGTATTTGCCAACAATTGAAAGCAGCGGCGCCGGCCCCGGGCAGGGGACCGGCGCGCTTCGTCACTTCGCGGTGATGCGCCCGTCGGTGTAGGGGGTATAGGGCGAGTTTTCGGCCATGTAGTCGGCCACCACCTGCTCCAGTCCCGGGCCGAAATCGTAGGCGTTCATCGCGTCGGCAGCGAACATCGAATAGCCGTCGCCGCCCCGGCGCATGAAGTTGTTGGACACCACGCCATAGGTCGCCGCGGGATCCAGCAGCTGCCAGTCGCCCTCTGTCATCACCATCACGTCGCTCACGCGCGCGCCGGGCTCTGCCGCGGCGTCGAAGGCGAAGGTCAGCCCCGCCACCTGCGGGAAGCGCCCCGCCCCCTCCTCGATCTGGCTGACGCCGTTCTCGAGCGCGGCCAGAACGTCTTCGCCCCGCAACTGGAAGGTGGCGAGCGTGTTCTGGAAGGGCAGCACCGTCAGCACCTCGCCCATCGAGACCTCGCCCGCGTCGATCGAGGCGCGCAGGCCCCCGCCGTTCTGGATCGCGATCTGGATGCCCTGGTCGCGCACCCGGTCGAGCATGGCATCGGCCACGAGGGTGCCCATCTCGCATTCGCGCGCGCGGCAGCTTTCGCGCGCGCCGTCGATGGCCGCCGTGGTCTCTGCCACAACCTCCTGCATCCTTTCGCGGATCGGTTCGGCAAGCGCGGCCACCCGCTCGGCCACCGCTTCGTCCTTGGCGATGTCGGGGCCCACGAGGATGGTGTCGCCCTTGGCCAGCGTGACCTTTCCGTCGTCGTCGAAGGTCAGCGTCAGGTGGCCCAGGTATTTGGAATAGGCATAGGCCTGCACGATGGGCACCATCGTGCCGTCAGGCGCGGTGGCATAGGTCGGATAGGCGCCCGCGCGGTCGGGGTCGGAGGCCGAGAGATAGCTGTGCGAATGCCCGCCCACGATGGCGTCGATCCCCTCTACCGCCTCGGCGATCCGTATGTCGTGAGGCAGGCCCACATGGGTAAGCGCGACGATCTTGTCCACGCCCTCGGCCTCCAGCTCCTCGACCTGGGCCGCGATCGAGTCGATCTCGTCCATGAAGACGATGTCGGGACCGGGCGAGGACAGCTCCTGCGTGTCGGCTGCCACGGCGGAGACGAGGCCGATCCGCTCGCCCCCGACCTCGAGCACCAGCGTGCGGCCCACCTTGCCGCCCAGTTCCCCGGACCGCGACAGGTCGAGGCTGCCGGAGATCACGGGGAAGGGCAGCGCGTCCACGAACTCGGCCAGTTTCGCGGGGCCGAGGTTGAACTCGTGGTTGCCCAGCGTCATCGCGTCGAAGCCGATCATCGCCATGAACTCGGCCGCCGCCTGGCCCTGGTAGGTGGTGAAGAAGAGCGAGCCCTGGAACTGGTCGCCCGCGTCGAGGACGATCACGTTCTCGCCCGCAAGCTCGGCGCGCTTCTGGTCGATCAGCGTCTTGAGCCGAGCCACGCCGCCAAAGCACTCGCCCGCGGCATCGTCCTCGGGCGGGCAGGTGGAATCGAAGCGGCTGATCGGCTCGATCCGGCTGTGCAGGTCGTTGATGTGCAGGATGTGCAGCGTGTAGTCGGCCGCCGCCATCGCGGGGATCAGCGCCAGCGCCGCTGCGCTGCAGAACAGTCTGGTAAACATCTCGGGACACTCGCTGTGGAGACATGGGCCAGAGCCTGCCGCGCGGCGAGGCTTCCGGCAACGTCAAAGCCTTGCCAAAGCCCCGCGACAGCCGTGTGACAAGGCTGCGCGCTTGACCCCGGGGCGCGGTCGCGGCAGGAGAGCCGCCATGCTGATCTACAAGATCCTTCGCGCGGACGAATGGGCGGACCTTGAAGCCGCAGGCGAGACCGCCGGCGCACCCATCGACGTGGCGGACGGCTACGTGCATTTCTCCACCGCCGAGCAGCTGGAAGAGACGGCCGCGCGGCATTTCGCCGGCGAGGAGGGGCTCAAGCTGCTGGCCTTCGAAACCGCCACGCTCGGCCCTGCCCTGAAATGGGAGCCCTCGCGCGGTGGCGCGCTCTTCCCGCATCTCCACGCGCCGCTCAGGCTGGCGGACGCAGTCTGGTTGCGCGACCTGCCGCTGGGGCCCGACGGGCGGCATGTCTTTCCAGAGGGCATGGCGTGAGCCTGACCGAACGCGCGGGGCTCGCTCTGCTGCGCCGGATCGACCCCGAGACCGCGCATGGCCTGGCGCTGCGCGCGCTTCAGGCGGGCGCGGCCCCCCTGCCCGGCCTCGTGACCTCCGACCGGCTGCGCTGTGAGCTTGCGGGGCTGCGCCTTGCCAATCCGGTCGGGCTGGCCGCCGGCTTCGACAAGAACGCGGTCGCGCTGCATCCGCTCTCGCGCGCGGGCTTCGGCTTTGTCGAGGTGGGCGCGGTGACGCCCCGCCCGCAGCCCGGCAACCCGCGCCCGCGGCTCTTCCGCCTGCCGCAGGACGCGGCCGTCATCAACCGCTTCGGCTTCAACAACGAGGGGATGGAGACCGTGGCCGCGCGGCTGGAGCGGCGACCGCGCGACATGGTTCTGGGCCTGAACCTGGGCGCCAACAAGGACAGCGCCGACCGCGCGGGCGATTTCGCCGCGGTGCTGGTGCGCTGCGGGCCGTGGCTGGACTTCGCCACCGTCAACGTAAGCTCGCCCAATACCGAGCGGCTGCGCGACCTGCAGGGGGCCGAGGCGCTGGCGGCACTGCTCGACCGCGTCATCGACGCGCGCGCGGAACTCGGGCGCCCCCTGCCCCTCTTCCTCAAGATCGCGCCGGACCTCACGGATGCGGAACTGGCCGACATCGCCGCCGTCGCGCGCGAGGCCGGGATCGACGGCATCGTCGCCACCAACACCACGCTCGCGCGCGACGGGCTGCGCTCGGCTCATGCGGCAGAGGCGGGCGGGCTGTCGGGCAAGCCGCTCTTTCGCCGCTCGACACAGGTTCTTGCGCGCCTTCATCGCCTCACCGCAGGCGCGATGCCGCTGATCGGCGTCGGCGGCATCGGCAGCGCAGAGGACGCCTATGCCAAGATCCGCGCCGGCGCGAGCGCCGTGCAGCTTTACACCGGGCTGGTCTACGAGGGTCTTTCGCTGGGCGCCCGGATCACGGAAGGGCTGGATGCGTTGCTTGCGCGGGACGGCTTCGCAAGCGTGGCAGAGGCCGTCGGAACCGCGAGAGGAGAGTGGGAATGATCACGCTCTGGCACAATCCGCGCTGTGCCAAGTCGCGCGAGGCACTGAGGCTGCTCGAGGACCGGGGCGCGCAGGTGCGCCTGCGCCGTTATCTGGACGAGCCGCCCACCGAGGAAGAGCTGCGCCAGCTTCTGCGCACCCTCGGGATCGGGGCCCGGGACCTGATGCGCACGAAGGAGGCACGCTTTCGCGAGGCGGGGCTGTCCGCCGACGACCCCGAGGACCGGCTGATCGGGGCGATGGTCGCGCATCCGATCCTGATCGAGCGGCCCGTGGCGCTGCGGGGCGACCGCGCGGTGATCGGCCGCCCGCCCGACAAGGTGCTGGATCTGGTCTAGCCCGCCGCGCGTTCCAGCGCCGGGTAGCGCAGGCCCAGCGTCACGCCGCGCGCCACGAAGGAGATCAGCAGCGCGGCCCAGAGGCCGTGGTTTCCGAAAGCAGGGACCAAGGCGAGGGCGGCCGCGACGTAGACCGCGAAGCTCGCCGCCATCATGTTGCGCATGTCGGCCGTGCGCGTGGCGCCTATGAAGATGCCGTCGAGCATCCAGCTCGCCAGCCCCAGGATCGGCGCAGCGACCATCCACGGCAAAAACACCCGCGCTTCTGCCCGGACCTCGGGCGCGGTGGCCATCAGGTCGACGATCGAAGGCCCGGCAAGGGCAAAGGCCGCCGCCATGCCGAACGAGGATACCCCGCCCCACAGGCTCGTCACCGCAGCCCCCCGGCGCAGGGTGGCGCGGCTTTTCGCGCCCATCGCCTGTCCCACGATGGCTTCGGCCGCGAAGGCGAAGCCGTCGAGCGCATAGGCGGTGATCTGCAGGAACTGCATCAGCACCTGATTTGCGGCCAGCGTCACGTCGCCGAAGTCCGCGCCCACGAACAGGAACGACACGAAGACCGCCTGCAGCAGAAGCGAACGGATGAGGATGTCGGTGTTGACCACGGCCATGTGGCGCAGCCGCTCACCGTCCAGCACCCGCGCCCAGTCGCGCCATTCGGGCCGGAAGAACGCGTCGCGGCAGAGCCAGAGGCCCAGCGCCAGCGCCGACCATTCGGCAAGGAAGGTGGCAAAGGCCACGCCCTCCACCCCCCAGCCGAGGCCAAGCACGAACCACAGGTCCAGCAGGATGTTGACCCCGTTCATCCAGACCTGCAGCACCAGCACCGCGCGCGTGCGCTCCAGCGCGATCATCCAGCCGGTCAGCCCGTAGATCGCGATGGCGGCCGGCGCGCTCCAGACCCGGATGGCGAGATAGCCCTGCGCCAGCCCCTCGACCTCCTCGCTCGCCGGCGCGAGCAGGAAGGCGCCCGCGAAGAGCGGCCATTGCAGCACGATCAGCCCCGCGCCGGCAGCGAAGCCGATCAGCAGCACGCGGGTCAGCAGGGCCGCGACCTCCGCCCCGTCGCCCGCCCCCTCGGCCTGCGCGACAAGGCCCGTGGTGCCCATGCGCAGGAAGCCGAAGACCCAGTAGATCGCGGTGATGATGATGGCGCCGATGCCGACGGCGCCGATCGGCGCGGCCTCTCCCATCTGGCCCACCACGCCGGTATCGACCGCGCCCAGAAGCGGCACGGTGGCGTTCGAGATCACGATGGGGACGGCGATCTTCAGGACGCGGGCGTGGGTGACGGCGCGCGGGCTGCGCGGGGCGGCCTCAGCCGCCATCGCCGCGCGGCGGCATCAGGAAATGACCCGTGGCCTGCGCGAAAAGCCGCGCGCGGTTGTCCTGCCACGCCTCGACGTGAACGGAGGCATAGCGCCGGCCCGAGCGGTTGACCCGCGCCCGCGCGTAGGCGTCGCGCGGCAGGCCGGAGCGCAGGTAGTCCACGGTGAAGTCGATGGTCTTGGGCAGGCGCGGCAACTCTCCGGCGGCAAGCTTGTCGGGGTCGAGCGTGCCGGCCTCGATCTCGGGCCAGAGCATCTGCCAGCTCAGTTCGATGATCGAGGCGGTTTCCAGGAAGGCCGCCGTGACGCCGCCGTGGATGGCGGGCAGCAGCGGGTTGCCGATCAGCTTCTCGTCGAAGGGCAGCACCGCGGTCAGCTCGTCGCCGCGGCGCTCGAACTCGATGCCCAGATACTTGATGTAGGGCACGCCGTGCACCAGCGCGGCCAGTGCCGCGTCCCGCCGCTGCTTGACCACCTGCACGGGTTCGGGCCGCCGCTTGCTCATTTGACCCCCTCGACGGTGAAGGCGCCCGTTGCGGTGGCGACGGGCCGCTCGTCGTCGTCGTCCCAGGCGGTGGCGCGCACGAAGGCCACCGAGCGCGTCAGGCGGTAGCATTGCGCGGTGGTGCGGATCGTCTGCCCCGGCGTCGCCGGGCGCATGTAGTCGATGCGCAGGTCCAGCGTGGCCGTTGTGCCGGGCGCGGCGGGGTGGCTCATCACCGCTGCCCCGCAACAGGTGTCCATCAGCGCAGAGACCGCGCCGCCGTGAATCACCCCCGTCTCCGGGTCACCCACGAACCGCGCGTCCCAGGGCATCGACATGCTGGCCTCGCCCCTGCCCAGCGCGGTGAAGGTCATCCCCAGCGCCTTGACGTGCGGGATCTTCTCTGTGAACTGGCGGGCCATCTTTGCCTTGTCGGGCGTCATGCGCGGATCTTTCCTGACGGTCGCGCCCCACTCTTCGCGCCTGCGCACCGCGAGCGCAAGGCCGCATGCCGCTGCGGTTGCCGCAGTGGAACCGAGCACCTACCTCTGCGCGAGGGGGTCCGCGAATGTCCGAAACACGCCTCTCGTTCAAGGAGATGTGCGCACGGTTCGACGTCACGCCGCGCACGCTGCGATACTACGAGTATATCGAGCTTCTGCAGCCCGAGCGCATCGGGCGACAGCGGTTCTACGGGCCGCGCGAACTGGCGCGGATGACGCTGATCCTGCGCGGCCGGCGCTACGGCTTTCAGCTGGAGGATATCCGCCAGTGGCTGCTGATCTACGAGAACGAGGGCACCGAGGCGCAGATGCGCACCTTCGTCGAGGCTGCGGACGCGCAGCTTGAGGAACTTGCCCGGCAGAAGGCACAGCTCGAAGAGGCAATTGACGAGCTTCGCCGGATGCGCGACGAGACCCGCAGCACTCTCGAAACGCAGACCCAAAGGGCAAGGGGATAGCGATTCCATCAGCTTCGCGGATGATCTTCACCTTGATCGGCGGGAAACATCCTTGCGTCCCGCAGCTGCGCAGCGACGGAAAATGACACGGACCCGAAAATGACGCAGCGTCCCGGTTACGTCAACATCGCCCGGTGTTGTAACCATGCGGAGAAATCAGCATCTCGCCGGCGTCACCCAAGGACTCACAAGGACATCACCCATGACTTCGACGCCCGTCGGCCAAACCGCCGACACTGACGAAACCATGACGATCCGGCAGATGTGCGACGCCTTCGGCGTCACGCCCCGGACGCTGCGATTCTACGAATCGAAGGAACTGCTGTTCCCGATCCGCGAGGGGCAGAAGCGGCTCTTCACCCGCCGCGACCGCGCGCGGCTGAAGCTCATCCTGCGCGGCAAGCGCTTCGGCTTCAGCCTGGAAGAGATCCGCCAGCTGCTGGACCTCTACCACGAGGACGACCAGCAGCGCACGCAGCTTCTCAAGACCTACGAGATCGCGAAGGAGCGGCTGGCCGGCATGGAGCGCCAGCGCGACGAGCTGACCGAGGCGATCGAGGAGCTGAAGGAACAGCTTGCCTGGGGCGAACAGATGCTCGATTCGCTGAACAAGAAGACCGCGGCGGAGTGACCGCCGCGGCCCGACTGCAGTAGGGAGTGACGCATGCCGATCTACGAAGCCCCCACCCGTGACATGCAGTTCGTCCTGCATGACCTGCTCAAGGTCGCCGAGGCCGACATCCCCGGGTACGAGGAACTGGACCGCGAGACCACGGCGGCGATCCTCGAGGAGGCCGGCAAGCTTTCCGAGAATGTGCTGGCGCCGCTGAACACGGTGGGCGACGAACAGGGCTGCACGCTGGAAAACGGCGTCGTGCGCACGCCCGAGGGTTTCAGGGACGCCTATGAGCAGATGCGCGCGGGCGGCTGGATGGGCCTCGACGCCGACCCGGAATACGGCGGCCAGGGGATGCCCTACCTGATCGGCTCGGCGGTGGGCGAGATGTTCGTCTCGGCCAACATGGCCTTCAACATGTATCAGGGCCTGACCCACGGCGCCTATTCCGCGATCCACACCCACGGCAGCGACGCGCAGAAGCGCACCTACCTGCCGAAGATGGTGGACGGCATCTGGTCGGGCACCATGAACCTGACCGAGCCGCACTGCGGCACGGACCTTGGTCTGATCCGCACGAAGGCCGAGCCGCAGGACGACGGCACCTGGCGCATCACCGGCCAGAAGATCTGGATCTCTGCCGGCGAGCACGACCTTTCCGAGAACATCATCCACCTCGTTCTTGCCAAGGCCCCTGGCGGCGGCGAGGGCACCAGGGGCATCTCGCTCTTCATCGTGCCGAAGTTCATGGTGAACGAGGACGGCTCGCTCGGCGCACGCAACGCGGTGTCCTGCGGCGGGCTGGAAAAGAAGATGGGCATCCACGGCAACGCCACCTGCGTGATGAACTACGACGGCGCGACCGGCTACCTCGTGGGCGAGCTGCACAAGGGCATGCGCGCGATGTTCACCATGATGAACGAGGCGCGCATCGGCGTGGGCCTGCAGGGCTACGCGCAGGGCGTGGTTGCCTATCAGAACGCGCTGGCCTTCGCCCGCGACCGGCTGCAGGGCCGCGACGTGACCGGCCCCGCGAACCCCGAAGGCCCCGCCGACCCGATCATCGTGCACCCCGACGTGCGGCGGAACCTCCTGCATCAGAAGAGCTTCGTCGAGGGCGCGCGCGCCTTCACCTTCTGGGGCGCGCAGATGATCGACCGCGCCCACCGCAACCAGGACGCCGAGGCGGAGGCGATGATCTCGCTGCTCACCCCGGTCATCAAGGGCTTCCTTACCGACAAGGGCTTCGAGACGACCGTGCTCGCGCAGCAGACGCTGGGCGGCTCGGGCTTCACCCGCGAATGGGGGCTCGAGCAGTTCGTGCGCGACGCCCGGATCACCATGATCTACGAAGGCACGAACGGCATCCAGTCGCTCGACCTCGTGGGCCGCAAGCTGGGCCAGAACGGCGGCAAGACGATCATGGCCTTCTTCGAGATGGTGAAAGGCTTCGCCAAGGAACACGCCGGGCAGGACGAGGCCTTCGATCGCGATTTCCTCGACCCGCTCAAGCAGGCCTCCAAGGACCTGCAGGCGGCGGGCATGTTCTTCATGCAACAGGGCATGAAGAACCCGCAGGCGGCGCTCTCCGGCTCCTACGACTTCATGCACCTCTTCGGCCACGTCTGCCTCGGGCTCATGTGGGCGAAGATGGGGCTCGCCGCCAGGGCGGCGCTGGCCGAGGGCCGGGGCGATGCCGAGTTCCTGGAGGCCAAGCTCGCCACCGGGCGCTACTACATGGCGCGCCAGCTGCCCGCCACGGCGATGCACCTCAAGCGCATCGAGAGCGGCGCGGAGCCGGTGATGACGCTGGATGCGGCGAGTTTCTGACGGGGGGCGGTGCGTGCCGAGCACGCACCCTACGCCCGCGAAGAGGGAGGAGAGATGCCGAAACGCTTCCGCACCACCCGGCGCTTCCAGGTCGCGATGACGGAGGACGGCTACCGCCGGCTCCGCAAGTTCGCGACCGAGGCGGGGCTGGACGAGGGCGAGGCGCTGTCCTTTCTCTTCGAACATTTCGACAGCGTCACCGACGAGGACACCCTCACGCACAGGCTGAGGCTCTTCAACTCGGAGCTCGACGCGCGCAGGAGATAGAGCAGTCAAGGGGGAGGAGACCCGCGATGCCATCCGCATGGATGACCGAAGAGCACCAGATGCTCGCCGAGATGACCCGGCGCTTCATCGAGGAGAACTGGGTCCGGCACTACGACCGCTGGCGCAAGCAGGGCGAGATGGACCGGGAGACCTGGCAACAAGCCGGGGAACTCGGCCTGCTCTGCCCCTCCATCCCCGAGGAATACGGCGGCGCGGGCGGCGATTTCGGCCACGAGGCGGTCATCCTGATGGAAGGCTCGCGCGCCAACCTCGCCTCCTGGGGCCACGGCATCCACTCCGGCATCGTCGCGCACTACATCCTCGCCTACGGGACCGAGGAGCAGAAGCTGCGCTGGCTGCCGAAGATGGTCAGCGGCGAGATGGTGGGCGCGCTCGCCATGACCGAACCCTCCGGCGGCTCCGACGTGCAGAACATCCGGACCCGCGCCATCCGCGACGGCAACGTCTACCGCGTGACCGGGCAGAAGACCTTCATCACCAACGGCCAGCACGCCAATCTCATCATCGTCGCGGCCAAGACCGACCCCGCGGCGCGCGCGAAGGGCACCTCGCTCGTGGTGATCGAGACCGACGGCGCCGAGGGCTTCCAGCGCGGCCGCAACCTCGAGAAGATCGGCGCGCATGCCGCCGACACCTCGGAACTCTTCTTCGACGAGGTGCCCGTGCCGCCGGAGAACATCCTCGGGACCGAGGAGGGGCGCGGCTTCTACCAGATGATGCAGCAACTGCCGCAGGAGCGCCTCATCATCGGCTGCGGCGCGGTCGGGGCCATGGAGGGCGCGGTCGAGCGCACCATCCGTTACTGCCACGAGCGGCAGGCCTTCGGCGGCCCGATCATGCAGTTCCAGAACACCCGTTTCAAGCTCGCCGAATGCCTGACCAGGACGAAGGTCGCGCGCGCCTTCCTCGACGAGTGTATCGCCGACCACCTGCGCGGCGAACTGACGGTGGAGAAGGCCGCGATGGCGAAATACTGGCTGACGGATACGCAGGGAGAAGTGCTCGACGAATGCCTCCAGCTCCACGGCGGTTACGGCTTCATGCAGGAATATGCCGTGGCCGAGATGTGGACCGACGCCCGTGTGCAGCGGATATACGGCGGCACCAACGAGATCATGAAGGAACTCATCGCGCGCAGCTTCGCGGGGGGGAAATGACCCCGACGCCTGCGTTGCCTGAGCCGCCGCGGGTGGGGGCTTCGCGCCCCCACACCCCCGCGGGGTATTTCTTGCAAGAGGAAGGACCGTTCATCGAACCCTCGGAGGCAGGCGGGCAGCACCCGGTCCACCCCGCCGCCATGCCGACGGTCACGCATGACGCCTGCATGACAGCGGGGCTTCCCCTTGCATGGCCATCGGCTCCCCAGCCTGTGCCACGGGACTCGTCTACACTCGACAGGGTTAAGGAGAGGTGAACAGGTCCATGTCTTCCTCTTGCTCAAAATACCCCACGGGGGTGCGGGGGTGTGAAACCCCCGCGTCTCCCAGACCGGCAAGGAGCGCGCCATGACGATCCGGCTCTACTGCTTCGGAGAGAGCGGCAATTCCTACAAGGCCGCCCTGCCCCTCGAGCTTTCGGGCCTCGACTGGGAACCGGTGAAGGTGGATTTCTTCGCGGGCGCCACGCGCTCCGACGACTATCGCGCGCTCAATCCCATGGGAGAGGTGCCGGTGATGGTGCACGGGGACTACACCCTCACCCAGTCCGGCGCGATCCAGGACTACGTCTCGGAGAAGTCCGGCCGGTTCGGCGGAGGCGACGCGCGCGAGCGGCGCGAGATCCTGCGCTGGGTGCTATGGGACAATCACAAGCTCTCAAGCCAGGCCGGCATGACGCGGTTCCTGATGAACTTCCTGCCCGAGGAGAAGCGCCCGGCAGAGGTGATCGGCTTCCTGCAGGGCCGGCTGAAGGCAGCCTACGCGGTGCTCGAAGGGCATCTCGACGGGCGCGACTGGCTGGTGGGGGACGGCCCCACCAACGCCGATTTCTCCTGCTGCGGCTATCTCTTCTATCCCGAGCCCTTCGGGTTCGACCGGGCCGAATGGCCCGCCATAGACGCCTGGCTCGCCCGCATCGCGGCGCTGCCGGGCTGGAAACACCCTTATGACCTGATGCCCGGCCGCCCCTCGGACCGGGCCTGAACGGAGGCAGATGATGACCGACGCCTACATCTACGACGCCGTGCGCACGCCGCGGGGCAAGGGACGCAAGGACGGCAGCCTGCACGAGGTGACCGCGCTGCGGCTCTCGACCACCGCGCTCAATGCGCTCAAGGACCGCAACGGGCTCGAGGGTCACGCCGTGGAGGACGTGATCTGGGGCAATGTCACGCAGGTGGGCGAGCAGGGCGCTTGTCTGGCGCGCACCGCGGTGCTGGCCTCGGATCTGGACGAATCGATCCCCGGCGTCTCGATCAACCGCTTCTGCGCCTCGGGGCTCGAGGCCGTGAACATGGCCGCCAACCAGGTGCGCGGCGGCGCGGGCGGCGCCTATATCGCCGGCGGCGTCGAGAGCATGAGCCGCGTGCCCATGGGCTCGGACGGCGGCGCCATCGCGGCGGACCCCTCCGTGGCGATGGAGATGTATTTCGTCCCCCAGGGTATCGGGGCCGACATCATCGCCACGCAATACGGCTTCACCCGCGATCAGGCGGACGCGCTGGCGGTCGAGTCGCAGCGCCGCGCAAAGGCGGCCTGGGACGACCGGCGCTTCGCGAAGTCCGTGGTGCCGGTGCGCGACGTCAACGGCCTCACGATCCTCGACCGGGACGAGCACATGCGGCCAGAGACCGACATGCAGAGCCTGGGCGCGCTCAAGCCCTCGTTCAAGGAGCAGGGCGAGGTGATGCCGGGCTTCGACAAGGTGGCGATGCTGAAGTATCCGCATCTGGAGCGGATCGAGCACATTCACCATGCCGGCAATTCCTCCGGCATCGTCGATGGGGCCTCGGCCGTGCTGATCGGCTCGAAGGAATGGGGCGAGGCGCGGGGGCTCACGCCGCGCGCGCGCATCCGGGCGACCGCCAAGATCGGCACTGACCCCACCATCATGCTGACGGGCCCCGTGCCGGTGACGCAGAAGATCCTGCGCGAGAGCGGGATGCAGATTGGCGACATCGACCTTTTCGAGGTGAACGAGGCCTTCGCGGCGGTGGTGCTGCGCTTCATGCAGGCCTTCGAGGTGGACCCCGAGCGGGTCAACGTGAACGGCGGCGCGATCGCCATGGGCCACCCGCTGGGCGCCACCGGCGCGATGATCCTGGGCACGCTGCTCGACGAGATGGAGCGCACGGACCGGGAGACCGGGCTCGCCACGCTCTGCATCGGCTCAGGGATGGGCGCGGCAACGATCCTGGAACGCGTGTGAGGGGGAGAGAGATGACCGAATTCACGATGGAGACAGGCGCCGACGGCGTCGCGGTGATCACCTGGGACGTGCCGGGGCGCTCGATGAACGTGCTCAGCCTGACCGCGCTGGAGGAGCTTGACGCGCTGGTCGACGCGGCACTGGGCGACGACGCGGTGAAGGGCGTGGTCATCACCTCGGCCAAGAAGGACTTCGCCGGGGGCATGGACCTCAACATCCTCGCCCGGATGCGGGACGAGGCCGGCGACGACCCGGCGAAGGGGCTCTTCGACGGCATCATGCGGATGCATGGCGTGCTGCGCAAGATCGAGCGCGCGGGCATGGACCCCAAGACGCTGAAGGGCGGCAAGCCCATCGCCTCTGCCCTGCCGGGCACGGCGGTGGGTATCGGGTTGGAGATCCCGCTTGCCACCCACCGCATCTTCGCCGCCGACAACCCTAAGGCCAAGATCGGCCTGCCGGAGATCATGGTGGGCATCTTCCCGGGCGCGGGCGGGACCACGCGGCTGGTGCGCAAGCTGGGCGCCATGGCGGCGGCGCCCTACCTGCTGGAGGGCAAGCTGCTGGATCCGAAGAAGGCGAAGGGCGCGGGCATCATCGACGAGGTGGCCGAGGATCCGGTCGCCGCGGCGAAGGACTGGGTGCTGAACGCCAAGGACGCCGACATCGTCAAGCCCTGGGACGCGAAGGGCTACAAGATGCCGGGCGGCACGCCCTATCACCCGGCGGGCTTCATGACCTTCGTCGGCGCCTCGGCCATGGTGAACGCGCAGACCTACGGGGCCTTTCCGGCGGCCAGGGCGTTGCTGAGCGCGGTCTATGAAGGCGCGCTGGTGCCCTTCGACACCGCGCTGAAGGTCGAGGCGCGCTGGTTCACGCATGTCCTGTTGAATCCCTCCTCGGCGGCGATGATCCGCTCGCTCTTTGTCAACAAGGAGGCGCTGGAGAAGGGCGCGAACCGCCCGGAGGCGCCGGACCAGCGGGTGCAGAAGCTGGGCGTTCTGGGCGCGGGCATGATGGGGGCGGGCATCGCGCTCGTCTCCGCGCAGGCCGGCATCGAGGTGGTGCTGATCGATCAAAGCCAGGAGGCCGCCGAGAAGGGCAAGGCCTATACCGCAAGCTACCTGGAAAAGGGCCGGAAGCGCGGCAAGACCACGCCCGAGAAGGCCGCCGAGACGCTGGCGCGGATCACGCCCACCACGGATTACGCCGCGCTTGAGGGCTGCGATCTGGTGATCGAGGCGGTGTTCGAGGACCCCGCGATCAAGGCCGAGGTCACGAAACAGGCCGAGGCGCATCTGCCCAGGGACGCGATCTTTGCCACCAACACCTCGACCCTGCCGATCGGCGATCTGGCCAAGGCGAGTGCCCGGCCGGAGCAGTTCATCGGCATCCACTTCTTCTCGCCGGTCGAGAAGATGCTGCTGGTGGAGATCATCAAGGGCCGCGAGACGGGCGACCGCGCGGTGGCCAAGGCGCTCGACTACGTGCGCCAGATCCGCAAGACGCCCATCGTGGTGAACGACGCGCGCTTCTTCTACGCCAACCGCTGCATCATCCCCTACATCAACGAGGGCATCCGCATGGTGGGCGAGGGCGTGGCGCCCGCGCTGATCGAGAATGCCGCGCGGCAGCTGGGCTTTCCCGTGGGGCCGCTGCAGCTGGTGGACGAGACCTCGATCGACCTTGGCGTCAAGATCGCCAAGGCGACAAAGGCCGCCATGGGCGATGCCTATCCCGACGACGCGGTGGACGAGGTGGTGTTCTGGATGGCCGATCAGGGGCGGCTGGGCCGCAAGGCGAACGCCGGCTTCTACACCTACGACGAGAGCGGCAAGCGCACCGGCCTGTGGGAGGGGCTTGGCGACAAGTATCCGCTGGCCGAGGAACAGCCGACGCTCAGCCGGGTGCAGCATCGCCTGATGTTCGCGCAGGTGCTGGAGGCAGTGCGCGCGCTGGAAGCCGGCGTGCTCGAGGACATCCGCGAGGGCGACGTGGGCGCCATCCTGGGCTGGGGCTTCGCGCCTTGGTCGGGCGGGCCATTCAGCTGGCTCGACATGCTGGGTGCCACCCGCGCGGCGGAACTCTGCGACGAGCTCTCGGCGGCGCATGGCGCGCGCTTCACCTGCCCCGCGCTCCTGCGCGAGATGGCGGCCGGGGGGCAGAGTTTCTACGGCCGCTTCGGCCCCGCCGCGCAGGCCGCCTGACATGACGGTCGAGCCGCGCCCGATCCCCTGGGGGATCGCGGCGCAGCCGGCCGCGGAGCACGCCATGCCGGCCGAGGCCCGGCAGCGGATCGCCTGCGGCGAGACCGTTCAGAACGCATAACCGAAGCGCGCGATGTCCTCGGCGCACAGGTCGGCGACCCGCGCCGCCGTCTCGTCGTCGTAATAGCGGCGCCAGTCGCGGTCGCGGGCAGATGCATTGGCGCGCGGCAGCGCCACGCGAAACCCCAGATGCGCGAAGAAGGGCTCCGCGTCCGCCTCGAAGTGCTCCAGCCGGACGTAGAGCGAGGCGCGCTCGCGGCCCTCGGCGTCGGTCATGTAGGCGGCATAGGGGTGCGCGCGCAGGCTGGCTCCAATGTCGGGATCGGCGATAAAGCCCCCGAAGTCCTTCGCTTTTGCCAGCGCCACCACCGGATGGTCGAAACGCTGCATCCGCAGCCAGTGCCAGTAGCTCACCAGCCGGTCCCAGGGGTTGCGCACCAGCGTGACGGTGAAGAAGCCGTCAAGCTCTGCCGCATCGACGACGCCTTCGATGTCGGCCAGCGTGGAATGTTTCCAGAGCCGCCCGCGCGGGTGAAGCCCCCTGAGCCGCCCGCGCCGCCGCCGTGCCTTCGGCGTGTCGCCGATCAGCAGGTCGTCGGCCATCGCCCGCGCCTCCAGCGCCAGCGCCAGCGCCGTGCCCCCCGTCTTGGGGATGTGCACGAAGATGTAGCGCCGCCCGCGGGAGACGATCATCGCGCCTCGCGCATCCGCAGCGCGACGAGGCTGCCCGCCGCGGCAATCAGCGCGATTCCCAGCAGTTGCTGCAGGCCCGGCAGATGGCCGAAGAGCAACCATGCGAAAAAGGGCCCGGAAATGAAGGCGGCGTATTCGAAGGGCGCGATATAGCTGGGCTCGCCCAGCTGGTAGGCGCGGATGATAAGCCCCACGCCGATGAGCGATCCCACCGCCTGTATCACGAGCCACAGGCCCGCCTCGCCCAGCTCCCACGTCCAGCCGCGCAGCAGGAAGCCCTCGCCCGCCGGCAGGACCCAACCCAGCAGGGCGAGCGCGGCCAGGCTGACCACGATCTGGCAGAGGATGATGCCCGTCAGCAGCGTGAGCGCGGTCTCGCGCGCGCAGATCGTGTTGGTGGCGATCATGCCGATGGCATAGAAGACGCCGCCCAGCGCCGGCATCAGGATCACGGGCGAGAGCGTTGCCGGGTCAGGCTCCAGCACCACGATCAGGCCCGCGAATCCCACCGCCACCGCGGCGATCCTCACGCGGCCCACCGGCCGGCGCAGCGCCACCGCGGTCAGCACGAGGATCCAGATGGGCGAGGTGAAAAGCCCCGCCAGCGCCTGCTCGATCGGCAGGAAGGCCAGCGCGCCGAAATAGAGCGACATGGCGATGGTCACCGCCACGCTGCGAAACGTCACCGCGCGCAGCGAAACCGCGCGGATCGGCTGGCGCATCGCGAGCGAGGCGGCCCAGAGCATCGGCAGGCAGAGGATCCCGCGCATCAACTGGAACTGCCACAGCCCGATATCGCGCGAGATCAGCGCCACCGCGTTGTCGATCAGCCCGATGATCGCCATCGCGCCGAGCATCGAAAGCGCGCCCGCGGCGGAGCCGCCCCGGGCGGTATCGGCAACACTCATGGCGCAACCCCGTCTTGCGGCGCAATATTCTTTCCCTATACGCTCCGCCCGACAGGGAAAAGGGGAGGCGCGCGGCGATGGGCTGGCTCGCGGACGAAACGGGACTGGAGAAGAACGCGGCCAACTTCGTGCCGCTCACGCCGCTGTCGTTCCTGCGGCGCGCGGCCTCGGCCTTTCCCGAGCGCGAGGCGGTGGTCTACGGGCCGATCCGCCGGACCTATCGCGAGTATTCCGAGCGGGTGAGCCGCCTGGCCTCTGCGCTCGCGGGCATCGGGGTGAAACCCGGTGACGTGGTGGCGACGCTGATGCCCAACGTCCCCGCGCAGGCAGAGGCGCATTTCGGCGTGCCCGCCTGCGGCGCGGTGCTCAACACGATCAACGTGCGGCTCGACCCCGACACGGTGGCCTACATCCTCGACCACGGGCAGGCGCGGGTGCTGCTGGTCGATCCGCAGTTCGTGCCGCTGGCGGCGGAGGCGATCGAGCGGATGGAGGGGCCGGCGCCGGCGGTGGTCGAGGTGGCCGACGATCACGCGGGCGTCCATCACCTGGGCGAATACCCCGAATACGAGGATCTGCTGGCCGCGGGCGATCCCGGTTTCGCATGGCACATGCCGGAAGACGAGTGGGAGAGCATCGCGCTCAATTACACCTCGGGCACGACGGGGCGGCCCAAGGGCGTCGTCTATCACCACCGCGGCGCCTATCTGAATGCCATGGGACAGGTGCTGTCGTGGCGGATGGTGCTCTATCCCCGCTATCTCACCATCGTGCCGCTCTTTCACTGCAATGGCTGGTGCCACACCTGGATGATGCCGGCCGTCGCGGGCACGGTCGTCTGCTGCCGCGACATCGCGGCCAAGCCGATCTTCGACGCCATCGCCGACGAAAAGGTGACCCATTTCGGCGGCGCGCCCATCGTGCTCAACACGCTGATCAACGCCAAACCCGAAGAGCGGCGGGAGTTCGACCATGTGGTCGAGGTCTTCACCGCCGGCGCGCCGCCCGCGCCCGCAACGCTGGCCGCGATCGAGCCGATGGGCTTCAACATCACCCATGTCTACGGGCTGACCGAGACCTACGGGCCCGCCACCGAATGCTGCTGGGGCGACCAGTGGGAGGGGCTGGCAGGCGACGACCGCGCGGCGAGGAAGGCGCGGCAGGGCATCGCGATGCCCTTCATGGAAGACGTCCATGTCGTCGACGAAAGCGGCGCGCCGGTGCCGATGGACGGCCAGACGCAAGGAGAGATCGTGTTCCGCGGCAACGGGGTGATGAAAGGCTATTTCAGGAACCCCGAGGCGACGGCAGAGGCCTTCAGGGGCGGCGTCTATCACTCCGGCGACATCGCCGTGCAGGACCCCGATACCTACCTGAGAATCCAGGACCGCGCGAAGGACATCATCATCTCCGGCGGCGAGAACATCAGTTCCGTCGAGGTCGAAGGCGTGCTGATGGCGCATCCGGCCGTCCTGCTCTGCGCGGTGGTGGCGAAACCGGACGAGAAATGGGGCGAGGTGCCCTGCGCCTTCGTCGAACTCAAGGACGGCGCCGAGGCCGACGAGGCCACGCTGATCGCCCATGCGCGCGAGCGCCTCGCGGGCTTCAAGACGCCCAAGACGGTGGTGTTCCAGGAATTGCCCAAGACCTCGACCGGCAAGATCCAGAAGTTCGAGCTGAGGGCCATCGCGCGCGCGCTCTAGGCAAGGCGGGCGCTCATCGACCCTGGCGGGCCTCTTCGCGTGCAGTCTACGCGATTGCCCGTGGCGCGACCGCCGTGATAGCTTCTGCCCAACTGGAAAGAGGCAGAGCAGAGCCCGCCCATGACGGCCCTGGAACAGTATGCCCGGCTGGAGGCCGCGGGCCTCTGGCGCGCATCGCCCGGTGCGCAGCGGCGGGACGTGATCGTATCGCTGGGCGAGGCAAGCCTGACGATCACCGACCTTCAGGACCGCGCGCTGGCGCACTGGTCGCTCGCCGCCGTGGCGCGCGCGAACCCGGGTGAGAGCCCTGCCCTCTACCACCCCGACGGCGATCCCGGCGAACAGCTGGAACTGGGCACGGGCTCGGAGGACATGATCGACGCCATCGAGCGGGTGCGCCGCGCGGTGGACCGTCGCCGCCCGCGGCCGGGTCGGCTGCGCCTTGCCGGCATCGCGGCGATGCTGCTGCTTGTTGCGGTCATCGCCGTGCTCTGGTTGCCCGGCGCGATGCGCGACCATGCGCTGCGCGTGTTGCCGCCGGCCAAGCGGACCGAGATCTCGCAGGCGCTGATGGCGGAAATCATCGCACTGTCCGGCCGTCCATGCCGCACCGAAGACGGGATGCCGGCGCTCGATGCGCTCGCGCAGCGCGTGCTCGGGTCCGGGGGCGAGGGCAGGCTCGTGGTGTTGCGCGACGGTCCGGTCGCCACGGCCAGCCTGCCCGACGGACGCATCCTGATGGCGCGCGCGCTGATCGAGGATCCGGCCGAGCCGGACGTGCCGGCAGGTTTCGTTCTGGCCGAGGGGCTGCGACAGGCGGCGCAGGATCCGCTGGAGACACTGGTGCGGGAGGGCGGCGTGAGCGCGAGCTTCGGTCTGCTGACCTCGGGCACGCTGCCGCCGGCTCTGCTGCGGGCCCATGCGCAGCGGCTGCTGACCGCACGGCCTGCGACGGTTGCCGACCTGGCGCTCCTGCAGGCCTTCGAGGACGCAGCGATCAGCCCCCGGCCCTATGCCCTGGCGCGCGATGTCACCGGAGAAAGCGTGCTGGGGCTGATCGAGGCCGCGCCCTTCGCCCGGACGAAACCCCGCCCGGCCTTGACGGACAGCGACTGGCTACGCCTGCAGGGCATCTGCGGTGCCTGATGCGCTGCACAGGCGCGGCCACCTGCCCTCGGGACGAATGGCACGCAAGGGCGCGGCCGGGAGGGACCGCTCTGCAATGGGCAGGCACTCGCGGCTTGCGCAGGCGATCCGTCAGTTGCGCGGGAAGGCGTCGGCGAAGCCCGCCCGGCGCGCGGTGCCCAGTGCGTCCCGCAATCGTGCCTCGCTCGTGAATGGCCCCGCCAGAACGATCCGGTAGCTTTTCCCGCCCCGGCTCATTCGGCTGAGGCGCACGGGCAGGCCCATCGCCTGCAGCCGGGCGGCAGTGCGCTGCGCATTGGCCGGCTCGCCGAATGTGCCCACCTGAACGAAACGATGCGGCGCCGCCGCGCGCGGTTCGGGCGCGGCGGGTGGAGCCTCGCGCACCGGCTGCGCGCGCGGGGCCGCCGGCTGAACGGGCGCGGAGCGCGTGGCGACATCTGCCTGACCGTCGGTTTTCTGCACCAGCCGCACCCGCCCGTCCGGCGCGACACGCACCTCGAGCTCGTCTTTGGCCGAAAGATAGGCGTTCTGCGTGGCAAGGTCGGTGAAAGGGTAGAAGAGCCGCGGGTGGCGGGCTGTCACGTCCTCGCCACTTGCACGATCGATGAGGCGGCGGGGCGTGGTGTTGGTCCAGACCAGAAGCATGCGTTCGCGGCCGTTCAGCGTCTGCTCCGCACGGCGCGGGTTGAGGCGCCCGTCATCCCAGGCAGGCTCGTAGCCGTCCGGCACCTCGACGCGGGCCTCCTCGGGCTGCGGCGGCTGCCAGAGGTGACGCGGCAGCACCCGCGCCTCGCCCGACACCGCGCGCCCCGAGACACTGCGATACACCTTCGCCCCGTCATCGGCGTCTGCCGCAGCATGGCGGTGGATGCGCGCGCCCTCCGGCAGGGCCTCGGCCTCTGCGGCGGACGGGATGCGGAAGCTGTAAGGCGGCTTGGCCTGCGGGCCGCAGCGCAGCCGCTCGCCCTCACGCCCGGCGAGGTAGCGCCGGGACACCGGTGTGCCCCCCGGGCAGCGCGCGCCGGCGACCGCGGCGGGCGCGCGCCCGGCGTCCGGCCGCGATGCAGGGGGAGCCGCCTGACCGCTCTGCCGCGGCGCCCGGGCGCCGGCGACGGTGCGGATCGGATCGCCGCTGGCCCTCGGCGCGGCGGGGCGGTCGCGGCGCGGCACTTCGATGCGCATCTGCTCGGGGTCCGGACGGGACCGCGGCTGCGCCTGCTGCCGGGGCGCCGGGCGTGGCGCCGCCTCGGCCGCCCGTGTCTCCTCGCGCGGTGCCGGCGCCGCCTCGGCCGCCCGGGTCTCCGCGCGCGGTGCCGGTGCTGCCTCGGGCGCAGCCTCCTCCGGCGCGGGGGCCTCGACCACCTCCGTCTCGTCACGCGCTTCGGGCTGGGGTTGCGGCTCCAGCCGGGGCGCGGGCGCATCGGCGAAGGTGGGCTGGAAGCCGCACAGCTGCTCACGGTCCCGGTTCACACGCGGAATCCAGGTGACGTTTCCGTCCACACCGGCCCGGATATAGACACAGCCGCGACTGTCCACGAACTGCCGGTCTTCGTAGCCGTCGGGCGGAAAATCGGCCGGTGGCCCGGCGGTGCGCAGCGGTTGCGCAGCAACGGGCGCGGCAAGCGCGATCAGGCACGCGGCCAGGGCCGAACGTGCAAGCGGTGTCTTCGGCGTCATGTCATCCCCCACAGATGTCCGGTCAGGATGCCGCAGCCGCGCCCGCGAGTAAAGTGTTGCGATCTCTCATTTTGTCCCGAACATGCGATCGCCGGCGTCGCCAAGGCCGGGCACGATGTAGCCCTTCTCGTTCAGGCGCTCGTCGAGCGCGGCCGTGACGATGGGCACGTCCGGGTGCGCCTGGGCCATTCGCGCGACCCCCTCCGGCGCTGCGAGAAGACAGAGAAAGCGGATGTCGCTTGCGCCGCGCTCCTTCAGCAGATCGATGGCCTTGACGGAGGAATTTCCGGTCGCGAGCATCGGATCCAGAACGATCACCAGCCGCCCCCCGAGCCCCTCGGGCACCTTGAAATAGTACTGCACCGGCTGCAGCGTCTCCTCGTCGCGGTAAAGGCCCACGAAGCCAACCCGCGCCGAGGGAATCAGCTCCAGCACGCCGTCGAGCAGGCCGTTGCCCGCCCGCAGGATCGAGATCAGCGCCAGTTTCTTGCCCGCAAGCACGGGCGCCTCCATCTCGGACAGCGGGGTTTCGATCAGGCTCGTCGTGAGGCGCAGTTCGCGCGTCACCTCGTAGGCCAGAAGCTGGCTGATCTCGCGCAACAGCTGCCTGAAGCCTGCCGTCGAGGTCGTCCTGTCCCGCATGTGGGTCAGTTTGTGCTGCACCAGCGGGTGGCTGACGATGGTGAGTTGTTCTGGAATGCTCCGGTCGGTCATGGGGGCGTGATTCCTTCTGCGATGCGCCCTCTTTCGTAAGCCCGGTGCGCGGCGGCGCAACCCGCCTGGCACAGCGGCGCGGCGACGGACCGGGGCGTCGGCAGGCGCTCGCGCCTGTCAGCCGAGACGCGCAAGCAGCCCGTCGCGCAGCCCCTCGTCGCAGAAGGCCGCGCGCGCCGCCGTGCGGTTGATCTCGGCGAAGTCGGCCTCGTCCCAGCCGAAGGCATCGTGCAGCACCTCGTATTCGCGCGGCATGTCGGTGTGAAAGAAGGGCGGATCGTCGGTCGAGACCGTCACCGGCACACCCGCATCGCGCAGCTGTGCGATGGGGTGGGCGCGCGCCGAGGGGTAAAGCCCCAGGGCGAGGTTGGAGCCCGGGCAGACCTCCAGCACCGTGCCCCGCTCGGCCAGACGGGCGACGAGCGCCGGGTCCTCGATCGCACGGACGCCATGGCCGATGCGCGTGACGCCAAGCTCCAGCGCCTCGGCGACCGACTGCGGCCCGGCCCATTCGCCCGCGTGGGTGGTCAGCCCCAGCCCCGCCTCGCGCGCGCAGTCGAATGCCCAGGCATAGTCGCCCTGCCGGCCCACGCCCTCGTCGCCGCCCATGCCGAAGCCGGTGATGAAATCCCCCGCCGTCTCCGCGGCACAGATCGCAACGGGCTTCGCCCGCTCCGGCCCGAAATGCCGGATGCAGGTCACCACGCCGCGCATCGTGATGCCGTGCGCGCGCTGGGCCTCTGCCGCCGCCTCCTGCATCGCGGCGAGATAGTCCCGCCAGGCGGCCACGTCGCCGCCGCCGCAGAAATCGGGGCTGAGAAAGGCCTCCGTGTGGATCACGCCCGCCGCCGCGCTGCGCTCCAGCACCGCCGCGACGAGGCGCGCGTAGTCCGCGGGCGAGGTCAGAACGCTGGTCGCGGCCTCGTAGACCTGCAGGAAATGCGGGAAGTCGCGGAAGGCATAGGAGCCGTCCGGGCGGAAGATGCCCGACAGGTCGAGATGCTTCTCGGCCGCCAGCCGGCGCACGAAACCGGGGGGCGCGGCGCCCTCCAGATGCAGGTGCAGTTCGATCTTCGGCACGTCCGCCAGCGTCACAGAAAGCTCCTTCCCGGTCCTCGCGCGGGCACGCCCAGATGCGCGGCCACGCTTGCCGCCACGTCGGCGAAAGCGATCAGTCCCGCGCTGCCCTGCCCCGCCCCGGCGCAGAGCACCGGCACCCGCTCGCGGGTGTGATCGGTGCCGGCCCAGGTGGGGTCGTTGCCGTGATCGGCGGTCAGGATCAAGAGATCATCCTCGCGCAGCCGCGGCAGCAGCCGCCCGATCCCGGCGTCGAACCATTCCAGCGCGCGGGCATAGCCGGCGACGTTGCGGCGATGCCCCCAGAGGCTGTCGAACTCGACGAAATTGGCGAAGGTCAGGCTGCCCTCCGGCGCACCCTCGATGCAGTCGGCCAGATGCGCCATCAGTTCCGCATCCGTGCCCTTGCGCACCTCGTCGATGCCCGCCATCGAAAGGATGTCTCCGATCTTGCCCAGCGCGATCACCCGGCCGCCCGCGTCCTGCACCCAATCGGTCAGCACCGGCTCGGGCGGGGCGATGGCATAATCGCGCCGGTTGCCCGTCCGCGTGAACCCGGTCTCCGGGTCGCCGACGAAGGGCCGCGCGATGACCCGCCCCACCCGCATGGCATGCAGGCGCGGCGCAAGCCCCGCGCAGAGCGCCAGCAGCCGGTCGAGCCCGAACGCCTCTTCATGCGCGGCGATCTGGAACACGCTGTCGGCAGAGGTGTAGCAGATGGGCCAGCCGCTGCGCAGATGCTCCGCCCCCAGCCGTTCGACGATCTCCGTCCCCGACGCGTGGCAGTTGCCGAGGATCCCCCCGGTCCCGGCCAGCCGGCACACATCGGCCACCAGACCGGCGGGAAAGGCCGGCTGCGTGTCGGGGAAATAGGTCCACTCCCAGGGCACTGGCAGGCCGGCTAGCTCCCAGTGCCCCGACGGCGTGTCCTTCCCCGGGCTCGCCTCCGTCGCCGCGGCCCAGAGCCCCTCGGGTGCCGCGTCAAGCCCCGGCGCCGCCCGACCGCTCGCCAGCCGCACCGCCGCCCCCAGCCCCAGCCGGTCCAGCACGGGCACGTGCAGCGGGCCGCTGCGCCCCGCCTCGGCCTCTCCCCGCGCGCAGGCCTCGGCGATATGGCCCAGGGTGTTCGCGCCGGTATCCGGCACGCCCCCGCTGAAGAATGCCGCAGCATCCGGCGCGCCGCCGATGCCCACGCTGTCCATCACGATCAGGAACGCCCGCGTCACGGCCCCACCCGCGCATGCACCATCGGCGGCGCCTCGGGCGCCGCACCCAGCCGGATCGCCGCACGCACGGCCTGCACCGCCGCTTCCGCCTGCGCCTCCCGCGCGGCGTGGACGCGGGCCAGTGCCTGGCCGCGCTCGACCCGCGCGCCAAGCTCGACCACCTCCGACAGCCCCACCGCCGGATCGACCCGGTCGCGCTCCACCCTGCGCCCGCCGCCCAGGTCCACGACGGCAAGCCCCAGCGCCTCGCCGTCGATGGCGGCCACATGGCCGGCCTCCGTGGCCGTGATCTCGCGGATCACAGGCGCCTCCGGCAGAAAGCGCGCCCAGTCCTCGACGAAGGCCACCGGCCCGCCCATCGCCGCCACCATCCGCCCGAAACGATCCGCCGCCGCGCCGCTGCGGATCGCCTCGGCAATCCGGCCCGCCCCAGCCTCCGCGTCCGCAGCGAGCCCCGCAAGCGCCAGCGCCTCGCCGCCCAGCGCCGCGCTGACCTCGAAAAGCCGCCCGCGCGCCCCCCCGGCCAGCACCCGCAGCGCCTCTGCCACCTCCAGCGCATTGCCCAGCGCCGGCGCGACGGGCTGGCTCATGTCGGTGATCAGCGCCGAGGTCCGGCAGCCAGCCGCGTTCGCCGTCTCAACCAGCGCCGCCGCCAGCGCTTGGGCCTCGTCGCGCGTCTTCATGAAGGCGCCCGCGCCCAGCTTGACGTCGAGCACCAGCGCCTGAAGCCCCGCGGCCAGTTTCTTCGACAGGATCGAGGCGGTGATCAGGTCCAGGCTCTCGACCGTGCCGGTCACGTCGCGCACCGCGTAAAGCCGCCGGTCCGCGGGCGCGATCTCTGCCGTGGCCGCCGCGATCGCACAGCCCGCGCGCGCAACCACCTGCCGAAGCTGGCGCTCCTCCAGGTCCACGCGCAGCCCCGGGATCGCCTCCATCTTGTCGAGCGTGCCGCCGGTATGCCCCAGCCCCCGGCCGGAGATCATCGGCACGAGGGCGCCGCAGGCGGCGAGCGCGGGCGCCAGCACCAGGCTCACGCAGTCGCCCACGCCGCCCGTGGAATGCTTGTCCACAACCGGCGCACCCGCGTCCCAGCGCAGCACCCGCCCGCTGTCGCGCATCGCCAGCGTCAGAACCCTGCGCCCCTCGGGCGTGAGCGGCGCGCGACAGACCCCCATCGCGAAGGCCCCCGCCTGCGCATCCGACATCCGCCCGTCCGCCAGCGCCGCCGCGGCCCAGGCCAGCGCCGCTTCCGACGGCGCCTCGCCCCGGCGCAGCGCCGCAAGGAGCCCCCGTGCCTCCATTCAGCCGGCGGCCATGTGATCCGGCCCGAAGGCGCCCGGCAGCAGCTCACCCAGCGTCATCCGACGCTCCGCGCCCGCCACGGTCGCCATCACCACCACCACCTCCGGCGGCGCGAACTCGGCCAACCGCTGCCGGCAACCGCCGCAGGGGCTGACCGGCACGGGCGCATCCGCCACCACATAGACCTCCGCGATGCGCGTCTCCCCCGCCGCCACCATCGCGGCGATCGCCCCCGCCTCGGCACAGGTGCCCTCCGGGTAGGAGACGTTCTCGACGTTGCAGCCCACATGCAGGCCGCCACCTGCGCCGCGCAGCGCGGCCCCCACGGCGAACCCCGAATAGGGCGCATGCGCCCGCCCGCGCACCGCCAGCGCCGCCTCGCGCAGATCCATGGCCATCTCCCGTCCAGAAACCGGACCCCAGTCTTGGGGCGGGCGCGATCCCGTTGCAAGGGCTCGGCGCGCCCCGGTCGGTCAAGGGCCGCGCCGCTCCCGGTCCTTCCTCTTGCCCGAAATACCCCGGGGGAGTCGCGCGTCCCGCGCGACGGGGGCAGCGCCCCCTCCGCACGAAGTGCCAGACGCCGTGCGGCCGCAAGGCCGCGCCGCCCGGCTCACGCCGCGGTGACGCGCGATGCGCTCTCCCATGTGCCCGCGTTCTGCAGGATACGCTCGGGCGTCTCGAAGGCCGCGCGCAGCAGCCGCTCGTAGAGCGCAGCCTCGGCCGCGCGGTCGAGCGGCGCCTCGGCGCCGGAGACGATCATAAGCGCCTCCTCCAGCGCGGCCACCGTGCCCGAGCCCTCGTCGAACTGAGCCTTCTTCCGCCAGACGAGCGCCTCCGGCAGCAGGTCCGCGACCGCCTTGCGCAGGATCCATTTCTCCGTCGTCTCGCCGGTGCTTTCCACCGCCTCCGGGTCGGTGCGCCGCATCTTGAGCGTTGCCGGGATCGACTGCGCGAAGTCGATCAGGTCGCGGTCCAGGAACGGCGTGCGTGCCTCCAGGCTCTCGGCCATGGTCACCCGGTCCACCCGCTGCAGGTTGATGTTGTGCATCGCGTTGAGCGAGCGGGTCAGTTCCTGCGCCAGTTCCTGCGGGTGGTCGGCGTAGCCGTGGTGGTAGGTGTAGCCGGCAAAGAGTTCGTCAGCCCCCTCCCCCGTCAGCACCGCCTTGACGTGGCGCGCCGCGAGGCGCGCCGCGAAATGCGTCGGGATCGCCGAGCGCACCAGGTCCACGTCGGCGCTTTCCAGGTGGTAGATCACATGCGGCAGCACGCGGGCCACGTCCGCGGCCGTGAACACATCCTCGTAATGGTCCGAGCCGATGTGCGCGGCCACCTCGCGGGCGGCGCGCAGGTCGTCGCTGCCCGCGGTGCCCACCGCGAAGGTCTTGAGCCGGTAGGGCGCGAGGCGCGCGGCCAGCGCCGCGATGATCGAGCTGTCGAGCCCGCCGGACAGGAAGCTGCCCACCTCCACGTCGGCGACCATCCACTTCGCCACCGCCTCTTCCAGCACCAGGCGCAATTCGCCCGCGACCGCCTCGATGTCGAGGCCCGGTTCCTCCTCGGCCGCGCCGTGCGGCGTGCGGTACCACTGCCGCATCCCGTCGTGGCTGTCGTAGAGCATCCCCGGCGGGATCGATTCGACGTGATCCACCTCGATCCCGTCGAAGGCCTTCAGTTCGCTGGCGAAGGCCAGGCCCTCGCCGATCCGCGCCATGTAGAGCGGCTTGATGCCCAGCGGGTCGCGCGCCGCGATGATCCGGGTCTTCGTCGCCAGCACGAAGGCGAACATGCCGTCGAGCTTCGCGATCCAGCGCAACTCGCCCGTGCGGAAGAGATGCAGGATCGACTCGCTGTCGCTTTCGGTCTCGAAGGCCGATTCGCCCAGGATCGCGCGCAGGTCGGCGTGGTTGTAGATCTCGCCGTTGGCGACCAGCAGATCGCCCTTGTCCCAGATAGGCTGGCGCCCGTCCTCCGGCCCGATGATCGACAGGCGGCAGTGCGCCATCACCACCGGTGCGCCCTGCCCGCGCACCACCTCGACGGCATCGGGCCCGCGGTGCGCGATCTTCGTCACCATCTTCTGGGCCAGATCCTCGTCACCGATATTCCACAGGCATACAAAACCGCACATCGCTCCGCTCTCTCGCTGCGCCCCGCAAACCGCCGCGGGGCCGGGCGCGGGCGTCCGGCCGGATCGGGCGGCGATATGGGGCTGGGGCTGTTCGTGTCTTCTAGGGTAAGGGCTGCCGCCCCGCACGCAAGAGCGCGCACGACGGATTCGCGGCATGAAGCGTCGTTTCCGGACTGTTCCGCCGCGCCGGACGCAGGCGCCGCGCCCGTTGCGCCCCCCGCCGAACTGAAGGACAGTGCGCGCGGCAAACCGGGAGGAGCCCGCCCATGACCGACAGCACGCGCGAGGCGCTGCGCGCCGCGGCGCTGGCCTATCACGCCGAGCCGAAGCCGGGAAAGCTCGAGATCCGGGCGACCAAGCCGCTGGCCAACGGCCGCGACCTCGCGCGCGCCTATTCGCCCGGCGTGGCCGAGGCCTGTCTCGAGATCGCGGCGGACGCGACGGCGGCGGCGCGCTACACCACGCGCGGCAACCTCGTGGCCGTCGTCACCAACGGCTCTGCGGTGCTCGGGCTGGGCAACATCGGGGCGCTGGCCTCCAAGCCGGTGATGGAGGGCAAGGCGGTGCTCTTCAAGAAGTTCGCCGGCATCGACTGCTTCGACATCGAGGTGAACGAATCCGACCCCGCGCGGCTGGCCGAGATCGTCTGCGCGCTGGAGCCCACCTTCGGGGCGATCAACCTGGAGGACATCAAGGCGCCCGACTGCTTCATCGTCGAACGGCTCTGCCGCGAGCGGATGAACATCCCCGTCTTCCACGACGACCAGCACGGCACCGCCATCGTCGTGGGCGCCGCGGCCACCAACGCGCTGCGCGTGGCCGGCAAGCGGTTCGAGGACATCAAGGTTGTCTCGACAGGCGGCGGCGCGGCGGGCATCGCCTGTCTCAACATGCTGCTCAAGCTGGGCGTGCGGCGCGAGAACATCTGGCTCTGCGACATCCACGGGCTTGTCCACGAGGGGCGGGAGGTGGACATGAACCCCGAAAAGGCCGCCTTCGCGCAGGCCAGCGACAAGCGCACGCTTCCGGAGGTGATCGAGGGCGCGGACCTCTTCCTGGGGCTGTCGGGGCCCGGAGCCCTGGCGCCCGAAGACGTGGCGCAGATGGCCGATCCGCCGATCATCTTCGCGCTGGCCAACCCCGAGCCCGAGATCATGCCGGAAGCGGCGCGCGCCGTGGCCCCCGACGCGATCATCGCCACCGGGCGCAGCGACTACCCCAACCAGGTCAACAACGTCCTGTGTTTTCCCTTCATCTTCCGCGGCGCGCTCGACGCCGGCGCGACCGAGATCAACGACGCCATGCAGATCGCCTGTATCGAGGGCATCGCGGAGATCGCGCGCCAGACCACCAGCGCGGAAACCGCCGCCGCCTACCGCGGCGAGGCGCTGACCTTCGGGCGCGACTACCTGATCCCCAAGCCCTTCGACCCGCGGCTCTCGGCCGTGGTGGCGACCGCCGTCGCCAGGGCCGCGATGGACAGCGGCGTGGCGGCACGGCCCATCGACGACCTCGACGCCTACAGGCGGCGGCTCGAGGCCAGCGTCTTCCGCTCCGCGCTGCTGATGCGGCCCGTGTTCGACGCGGCGGCCACCGCCCGGCGCCGCATCGTCTTTGCCGAGGGCGAGGACGAGCGCGTGCTGCGCGCGGCGCAGGCGATCCTGGAGGAAACGACCGACACCCCCATCCTGATCGGCCGGCCGGAGGTGATCGAGCGGCGCGCGGAGCGTTATGGCCTCGACATCCGCCCGGGCCGCGACCTGCAGATCGTGAACCCCGAGAACGACCCGCGCTACCGCGACTACTGGCAGACCTACCACGAGTTGATGGCGCGGCGCGGCGTGACGCCCGATCTCGCGCGCGCGATCATGCGCACCAACACCACTGCGATCGGGGCGGTGATGGTGCACCGGGAAGAGGCCGACAGCCTGATCTGCGGCACCTTCGGCGAATATCGCTGGCACCTGAACTATGTCACGCAAGTGCTTGGCCGCGGCGGATTGCGGCCGCATGGCGCCCTGTCTCTGATGATCCTCGAGGACGGGCCGCTCTTCATCGCGGACACCCATGTGCACGCCGAACCCGACCCGGCGCAGATCGCGGAGGTCGCGGTGGGCGCGGCGCGGCACGTCCGCCGCTTCGGCCTGACGCCCAACATCGCGCTCTGCTCGCAGTCGCAGTTCGGCTCGATGGCCGAGGGGACCGGTGCGCGCATCCGCGAGGCGCTGGCCGTGCTCGACGCGCAGGAGGCCGATTTCGCCTACGAGGGCGAGATGAACATCGACGCGGCCCTCGACCCCGAGCTGCGCGCGCGGGTCTTCCCCGAGAACCGGATGCAGGGCGCGGCCAACGTGCTGGTCTTCGCCCATGCCGACGCGGCCTCGGGCGTGCGCAACATCCTCAAGATGCGGGCCGACGGGCTGGAGGTCGGGCCGATCCTGATGGGGATGGGCAACCGCGCGCATATCGTGACACCCTCGATCACCGCGCGCGGGCTGCTCAACATGGCCGCGATCGCCGGCACGCCGGTGGCGCACTACGGCTGACACTCCCGAAAGGGGGGCCGCAGGGGGCCGCCGGCCCGCCCTGTCCCTGACGCGGGACAGCGCCGGAGGATGTCCGTTCGGCAAACCGGGTCGCGGCGCGCCTGGTCCCGGCGGGCATCCGCGACGCGTGCATCCGGCCGGACAGCCGGGTCCGACGCGTCACGGCGTCATGGCACGT
>NZ_JBKHAQ010000022.1:0-32150 GCF_046542825.1 Rhodosalinus sp.
AAAGCCGCGGCCGCGGCGTATCCGCGGCGGCGGGACACCCCTCCCCAACGAGGGGCGCATATCTGGAAGGATACCATGACTGGACCCGCCAAACCGGCCGCGCGGCCGGGAAATCCGCGCTTTTCCTCCGGCCCCTGTGCCAAACCCCCCGTCTTCAGCCTCGACAAGCTTTCCGACGCGGCGCTCGGCCGCTCGCATCGCGCTGCCGTGGGCAAGGACAAGCTCAAGGCTGCCATCGACGGCACGCGCGAGATCCTGGGCGTGCCCGAAGACTACCGCATCGGGATCGTGCCCGCCTCGGACACGGGCGCCGTGGAAATGGCGATGTGGTCGATGCTGGGCGCGCGCAGGGTCGAGATGCTGTCCTGGGAAAGCTTCGGCGCCGGCTGGGTGACGGATGCGGTCAAGCAGCTCAAGCTCGACGCCACCGTACGCGAGGCCGACTACGGCGAGATCGTGGACCTCGCCCGGGTCGATTTCGACGCCGACGTGGTCTTTACCTGGAACGGCACGACCAGCGGTGTGCGCGTGCCGAACGGCGATGCGATCCCTGCCGACCGCGCCGGGCTGACGATCTGCGACGCGACCAGCGCGGCCTTCGCGCAGGACCTGCCGTGGGAAAAGCTGGATGTCGTCACCTTCTCCTGGCAGAAGGTGATGGGCGGCGAGGCCGCGCACGGGATGCTGATCCTGTCCCCGCGTGCCGTCGAGCGGCTGGAAAGCTACACGCCGCCCTGGCCGCTGCCCAAGATCTTCCGCATGACGAAGGGCGGCAAGCTCAACGAGGGCATCTTCCGCGGCGAGACGATCAACACGCCCTCGATGCTCTGCGTCGAGGACTACCTTCTGGCGCTCGACTGGGCGCGCTCGATCGGCGGACTGGATGCGCTCAAGGCCCGCGCCGATGCCAATGCGCAGGCGGTCTGGGACTTCTGCGCCGCGCGCGACTGGATCGACAACCTGGCCGCCGATCCGGCGACGCGCTCGAACACCAGCGTCTGCCTCAGGTTCACCGATTCGCGGATCACGGACGGCGCAGCCTTCGCCAAGGCCGTCTCGAGGCGGCTGGAGGCCGAGGGCGCGGCGCTCGACGTGGGCGCCTACCGCGACGCGCCGCCGGGGCTGCGCATCTGGTGCGGCGCGACGGTCGAGCTGGCCGATATCGAGGCGATGCTGCCCTGGCTCGACTGGGCCTTCCACGCCGAGATCGAGGCGCAGGCGCAGGCCGCGTGATCCCGAGGTGCGTGCCGAGCACGCACCCTACCCCCGATCTTCCGCGAGGCGCGTCCGCCGACGCGCCCTGCCTTGCAACCCAACCGTAGGGTGCGTGCTCGGCACGCACCGCTCTTCAAGGAAACCCCAATGGCTCCCAAGGTTCTCGTTTCCGACAAGCTGTCGGACACCGCCGTGCAGATCTTCCGCGACCGCGGGATCGAGGTCGATTTCATGCCCGACGTGGGCAAGGACAAGGAACGGCTGCAGGATATCATCGGCCAGTACGACGGCCTGGCCATCCGCTCGGCCACCAAGGTGACGGCGAAACTGCTGGAGGCCGCCGACAATCTCAAGGTCATCGGCCGCGCCGGCATCGGCGTGGACAACGTCGACCGCGAGGCCGCCTCGAAGAAGGGCGTGATCGTCATGAACACGCCCTTCGGCAACTCGATCACCACGGCCGAACACGCCATCGCGCTCATGTTCGCCGTCGCGCGCCAGATCCCCGAGGCCAGCGCCTCGACCCACGCGGGCAAGTGGGAGAAGTCGCGCTTCATGGGCGTGGAACTTACGGCCAAGACGCTGGGCGTGATCGGCGCCGGCAACATCGGCTCGATCGTCTGCGACCGGGCGCGCGGCCTGCGCATGAAGGTCGTGGCCTACGACCCCTTCCTGAGCCAGGAGCGCGCCGACCAGATGGGCGTGGAGAAGGTCGAACTCGACGACCTGCTCAAGCGGGCCGACTTCATCACGCTGCATGTGCCGCTCACCGACCAGACGCGCAACATCCTGAGCCGCGAGAACCTCGAAAAGACGAAGAAGGGCGTGCGGATCATCAACTGCGCCCGCGGCGGGCTGGTGGACGAGGCGGCGCTGGCCGACCTGTTGAAATCGGGCCACGTCGGCGGCGCCGGCATCGACGTGTTCGAGGTCGAACCCGCGACCGAGAACCCGCTCTTCGGCCTGCCCAACGTGGTCTGCACGCCGCACCTTGGCGCCGCGACGACCGAGGCGCAGGAGAACGTGGCGCTGCAGGTGGCAGAACAGATGTCGGACTACCTGCTCACCGGCGCGGTGCAGAACGCGCTCAACATGCCCTCCGTCACCGCCGAGGAAGCCAAGGTGATGGGACCGTGGATCAAGCTTGCGGGGCACCTGGGCGCCTTCATCGGACAGATGACGGACGAACCGATGCAGGCGATCAACATCCTCTATGACGGCGTGGCCTCCGAGATGAACCTGGAGGCGCTCAACTGCGCGGTGATCGCCGGGATCCTGAAACGCGCCAACCCGGACGTGAACATGGTCTCGGCCCCGGTTGTCGCGCAGGAGCGCGGCATCAGGACCTCGATGACCAAGCAGGCCAAGTCCGGCGTCTTCGAGGGCTATGTGAAGGTCACGGTGGTGACGGCGAAGCGCGAGCGCTCCATCGCCGGCACCGTGTTCTCGGACGGCAAGCCGCGCTTCATCCAGATCAAGGGCATCACCATCGACGCCGAGGTCGGCCAGCACATGCTCTACACAACCAACGAGGACGTCCCCGGCATCATCGGCGCGCTGGGCAACACGCTGGGCGGCAACGGGGTGAACATCGCCAACTTCACCCTCGGCCGGAAGGAAGCCAAGGGCGAGGCCATCGCGCTGCTCTACGTGGACGAGCCCGTACCGGACAAGGCGATCGCGGCACTCAACGACACGGGGCTCTTCGGGCAGATCAAGCCGCTGGAGTTCGACGTCGCCTGAGCGAACCGCTCATCGGCGCCTTGCGGGCCTCTTCGCGCAGGCGGCGCGAGGAGGCCTGCAAGGGCCGACCGAGCGGACCCGTTGATCGCAGGCGCCGCCCATCCCACCTGAGGACGCATGACCCCCCAGCCTCTTTACGCCGTCGGCGACATCCACGGCCAGCTTGGCGAACTCGAGCGCGCGCTTGCCCTGATCGAGGCGGACGGCGGCGCCGGGGCGCCGATCGTGTTCCTTGGCGATCTGGTGGACCGCGGCCCAGACAGCCGCGGCGTGCTGGAGCGGCTGATCGGCGGGATCGACGCGGGCCGCCCCTGGACCGTGGTCAAGGGCAACCACGACGAGATGTTCGAGCGGTTCCTGACCATGAACACGCTCGACCATCACCGTATCCTGTCGCGCGTGAACTGGTTCGCCGACCGTCTCGGCGGGCGCGCGACGCTGATCTCCTACGGCGTGGACATCGACGCGCTGAAAACGCCCGAGGCGATCCTTGCCGCCGCGCGCGAGGCGGTTCCGGCCGGCCACCTGCATTTCCTGCAGACGCTGCCCACGCATCACCGCGCGGGCGACCTGCTTTTCGTGCATGCCGGCATCCGGCCCGGCGTGCCCTGGGAGCAGCAGGATCCCGAGGACTTCCTGTGGATACGCGAGCCCTTTCTCAGCCACGCGGAGCCCTTCCCGTGGCTCGTCGTGCACGGGCACACGCCGGGCGACTACCCGTCGCGTCACTCCAACCGCATCAACCTCGACGGCGGCGCCGGCTATGGCCGCCCGCTGGTGCCGGCGGTCTTCGAGCAGGGCGATGTCTGGCTGCTGGAGGCGTCGGGCCGCACCGCCTTCTGACGGCTTGCCGACAGGCAGGTTTCGTCCGGCGCAGGCGTACATCTCGTCCGGTGGCCACCTCGCCCGCTCCGCCTCGATCCGCCGGAAGAGGGTGTGCAGGTTCAGCCCGCCGGCCCCGGCCTGCGGGCGCAAGCCCGCGCCACCCGGAGGCAATCCGGACCCGAGGAGGCTGCCCGCTCAGACGCCCGCCTTGACGATCGCCTCGGCCAGTTGCGGCACGGTCCTCTCGTTGAGGCCCGCGATATTCATCCGGCTGTCGCCCACCATGTAGACACCGTGATCGTCGCGCAGTCGCTGCACCTGCTCGGGCGTGGCGCCCAGGCGCGAGAACATGCCGCGGTGCTCGGCAATGAAGCCGAACCGGTCCGAGCCGGAGCGCGCCCTGAGTTCCGCGGCAAGCTGTTCGCGCAGGCGCAACATGCCGGTGCGCATCTCCTCCAGCTCCGCCTCCCAGTCGGCGCGCAGCCGGGGATCGGTCAGCACCATCGTCACCGCCCGCGCGCCGTGGTCGGGCGGAAAGGAATAGTTCTGCCGATTGAGATAGGCGAGGTTGTCCTGCAGCGCGGCCACGCGGTCGGTGTCCTGCGCCACCGCCATCAGCGCGCCGGTGCGCTCGCGGTAGACGCCGAAGTTCTTCGAGCAGCTGGCCGCGATCAGCGTCTCGGGGCAGGACGAGGCCACCAGCCGCGTGGGCGCCGCATCGGCCTCCAGCCCGTCGCCGAAGCCCTGATAGGCGATGTCGATCATCGGCGTGGCCGAGGTCTCTGCCAGAAGCGCCACGACCTGCCCCCATTGCGGCAGCGTCAGGTTGGCGCCCGTCGGGTTGTGGCAGCAACCGTGCAGCAGGACGATGTCGCCCGGCCGGGCCGCCGCCAGATCCTCGCGCATCCCCTCGAAGTCCACCGTGCAGGTGGCGCTGTCGAAATAGCGGTAGGGCACCGTCTCGATCTTCAGGTGCCTGAGGATCGACAGGTGGTTGGGCCAGGTCGGATCCGAGACGAAGACGCGCAGGTCGGGCCTTGCCATCCGCGCCAGTTCGAAGGCCTGCCGCACCGCGCCCGTGCCGCCCGGCGTCGCGGCAGAGGCCACCTGCGCCCGCGTCACCGCGTCACCAAGCACCAGTTCCACCATCGCGTCGTTGAAGGCCGGATCGCCCACCAGCCCGACATAGGCCTTGGTGGTCTGCTCCTCCCACAGGCGCTTCTCGGCGGCCTTGATCGCGCGCATCACCGGCGTCACGCCTTCCGGGTTCTTGTAGACGCCCACGCCAAGGTCGATCTTCCCCTCGCGCGGGTCGTCTGCATAGAACTTCATCAACTCGATGATCTTGTCGGGCGGTTGCGTGCTCAGCGTCTCGAACATCAGGCCTCTCCGGTCGCGACGGGCAGGGTCGGGAAGCGGCCCCACTCGGCCCAGGACCCGTCGTAAAGCGCATGGTCGGCCTTGCCCAGCCGGGCCAGCGCCAGGTTTATGATCGCCGCCGTCACCCCCGAGCCGCAGGTGGTGATCGCGGGCTTCGACATGTCGACCCCGGCCGCGGCGAAGGCCGCGCGCAGCCCCGACTCGTCCTTCATCGTGCCGTCCTCGTTCAACAGATCGCCGTAGGGCAGGTTCCGCGACCCGGGAATGTGCCCCGCGCGCAGCCCCTCGCGCGGCTCGGGCGCCTCGCCGCGGAACCGTTCGGGCGACCGTGCGTCCAGGATCTCGTGGTCGCCCAGCTTGGCGGCGGCAGAAACCTGGGTCACGTCGCGCACGAGATGGTTCTGCCGGCGCGCGGTCATGTGCCGGTCGCGGATCACCGGCTCCATGTCCTCGACCGGCCGACCCTCCGCCTGCCACTTGGGAAAGCCGCCGTCGAGGACGGCCACATCCTCCTTGCCCATCAGCTTGAAGGTCCACCAGACACGCGGGGCCGACAGGATGCCCGCACCGTCGTAGACCACCACTTGGTGCCCGTCGCCCACGCCCATCGCGCGCAGGCGGCTCATGAACTTCTCCACAGGGGGCGCCATGTGCGGCAGGTCCGATCGCGCGTCGGCGATCTCGTCGATGTCGAAATACCGGGCGCCGGGAATATGCGAGGCCTCGTATTCGGCGCGCGCGTCGCGGCCCATGGCCGGCAGGTACCAGGAGCCGTCGATCACCCGCAGGTCCGGGTCGTCCAGATGCGCGGCGAGCCAGTCGGTCGAGACCAGCACCTTCGGATCGTCTGTCACCCTGCGCCTCCCTCTGCACGGGACCGTGGCATCTGCCTACGACAGCGGCAGTCGCACGGCAAGGGCGCCGCCCGGCGCCAGGGCACGCAGCCGCCGGGTCCGGCCCGGACCTGCCAATGCGCACACTGCGGTGGACCCATCCGACTCCATTGCCGGGCGCAGCCCGATGAGCACCCCGGTCCTTCTTCTTGGTGAAAATATCCCCTCGCAGATCGCATTGCCGCCGACAGGCGGCCCCAGTGAAGGTGTCGCGGCGCAGCCGCGTCCGCCAGGCAAACGTCTCAGCCGTGCTCCTTCAGCAGCCGTGCCTTCTGGCGTTGCCAGTCGCGCTTGGCCTCGGTCGCGCGCTTGTCGACCGTCTTCTTGCCCTTGGCGATCCCGATCTTCAGCTTCGCGATGCCCTTGTGGTTGAAGTAGAGCACCAGGGGCACCAGCGTCATGCCCTTGCGCTGCGTCTCGTTCCAGAGCCGTGCAAGCTCGCGCCGGTTGACCAGCAGCTTGCGCCGCCGGCGCTCTTCGTGGCCCCAGGTCTTCGCCTGCTCGTAGGGCGCGACATAGCTGTTGACGAGCCACAGTTCGCCGTCGTCCACGGTCGCGTAGCTTTCGGCGATGTTGGCGCCGCCCTGGCGCAGCGACTTCACCTCCGAGCCCTGCAGCACGATCCCGCACTCGAGGTCCTCCTCGATGGCATAGTCGAAGCGGGCGCGGCGGTTCTCCGCCACGACCCTGTAGTTCCTGCTCGCGGTGTCGGTCTTTCTGGCCATGAACGCGTCATGTAAGCGTTGCGGGGCGCGCTGTCCAACGGCCTTGCGCGGTGCGAGCGGGGAGAATGGGTATTTCCGGACCATTGAAAAAGCGGGCGCGCGCTGCTGGACGGTGCCGCTGGCGGTGGTAGGATTTGATCAAATCCCGCTTTCGGAGCCAGGCCCATGAAGGACGACAATTTTCTCAGGGAGAACAACGCGCGCCATCTGTGGCACCCGATGGGCCATCCCGGCGCGGCGCAGACCGACGCGCCCAGAATCGTCCGCAGCGCCGAGGGCGTGCGCATCACCGACATCGACGGGCACTCCGCGGTCGATGCGGTGGGCGGCCTCTGGTGCGTGAACCTGGGCTATTCCAACGACAAGGTGAAGGAGGCCATCGCGCGCCAGCTCCACGAGCTGCCCTATTACTCCGCCTTCGCCGGCACCACGAACCCGCCGGCGATCGAGGCGAGCTGGGCCGTGCGCGAATTCTTCGCCGAGGACGGCATGGCGCGGGTGTTCTTCACCTCGGGCGGCTCCGATTCGGTGGACACCTGCCTGCGGCTGGCGCGGCAGTATCACAAGCTGCGGGGCGAGCCCGGGCGCATCAAGTTCCTGTCGCTGAAGAAGGGCTATCACGGCACCCACTGGGGCGGCGCGAGCGTGAACGGCAACGCGCGTTTCCGCACCGCCTACGAGCCGATGCTGCCGGGGTGTTTTCACCTGCCCAGCCCCTACACCTACCGCAACCCCTTCGACGAGAGCGATCCCGAGCGGCTGGCGCAGCGGATCGCGGCGGCGATGGAGGACGAGATCGCCTTCCAGGATCCCTCCTCCATCGCGGCCTTCATCATGGAGCCGATCCAGGGCGCGGGCGGCGTGATCGTTCCGCACGAAAGCTTCATGAAGCTCATGCGCGAGATCTGCGACCGGCACGGCATCCTGATGATCTCGGACGAGGTGATCACCGGCTTCGGCCGGACCGGCGACTGGTCGGGCGCGCGGCACTGGGGCGTGCAGCCCGACATGATGAGCATCGCCAAGGGCATCACCAGCGGCTATTTCCCGGTGGGCGCCGCACTGGTGAACGAGAAGGTGGCCGAGGTCTTCGAGAAAGCCGAGGCCGAGGGCGCGATCTATCACGGCTACACCTACTCGGCGCATCCGGTGGGCGCAGCAGCCGTTGTGGCCTGCCTGGAGGAGACCCTGCGCCTCGACACGAAGAGCAACGCGGCGGCGCGGGGCCGTCAGCTTCACGACGGCGTCCGCGAGCTTGCGGGCCGGTTCGACATCATCGGCGACGTGCGCGGCGGGCATGGGCTGATGACCGGAATCGAGATCGTCTCTGACCGGGCCGCGAAGACACCGATGGACGCAGGCACCATGAAGCGCGTGCATCAGGCGACTTACGAGGCCGGCGCGATGGTGCGGCTGGGGATGCACAATATCCTGATGTCGCCGCCGCTGACGATTTCGGAGGCAGAGGTGAACACGATCCTCTCGGCGCTGGAGGCGGGGTTTTCCGCGGCCTGAAGCGCTACGACCGGGGGCGGGGGCAAGCGGTTTGCAAACCGCTTGCAAGGCGCTTTTCAAGCGCCTTGCCCCTCTGCCCGGAGCCGGCGGCGCGCGGTGATCGGTCCGTCGCCCTGCGCCGCGATCCGCGCGGTCGCCTCCTCTATCCGCTCCACGCTCACCGCCATATGGTGCGCGTTGGCATGGATCAGCGTCCCGGCATCGCGCACCAGTGCCACATGCCCCTTCCAGAACAGCAGGTCGCCGCGGCGCGGCGGCCCCTCGGCCTCGGCGCCCAGCGCCGCCTGCATGTCGCTGTCGCCCGGACAGGCGATGCCGCAGGCGAGCAGCGCGGCCTGCACCAGTCCCGAACAGTCGATGCCGTCGGCCGAGTTGCCGCCCCAGAGGTAGGGGGTGCCCAGAAGCCGCTCGGCCACCGCGACCGGATCCGTCTCCGGCACCTCCAGCGGTGCGAGATGCACGACCGGCACGAAGCCCAGCGGCGTCGCAGCAAAGCGGCCCTCGGTCGCGGTCACAGTGAGCCGCGAACCAAGGCTCAGCGCCATGGCTTCGCGCCGCTTCATGTCCGGGGCAGGATAGACATGGGTGGCCCGCGCCGCGACACGATGTGTCGGGGTCCCCGCCCCCCTCACCGCCGCCGCGTCCAGATAGCCGACGTAGCCGTCCTTTTCCGCCTGCACGAAGGCCCAGCCGTTGCGACGCTCGTAGACCGTGACCGCCTCGCCCAGCAGAAGCTGGCGGTCGCGGGCGCCGTCCGGCGCCGCCAGCAGATCGGCCACCGGCACGGCGACCGTCGCAGCCTCCCCCTCGACATATCGCTCTGCCGCGACCCAGCCCTTCAGGTGCGCGGCCGCGACGCGCCCGTTGGCGGGCGTGAGCCGCCGGTCGGTCACAGGCCGAGCGCCCCCGGCAACGCCCCTCGCAGAGCCCGTGCCCCCTGCATCAGCCCGCCCTTGGCGCGTCCGGGCGCCGCCTGCGGCTGCCAGGCGTAGATGTCGAAATGCGCATAGGCGCCCGCGCCCTCCGCGAAGCGGCGCAGGAAGAGCGCGGCGGTGAGCGCGCCGCCCAGCCCGCCCGAGGGCGCGTTGTCCAGATCGGCGATGCCGGGCTCGATCATCGCCTCGTAGGGCGCGTGGAACGGCAGGCGCCAGACCGGGTCGGCCCAGCGCGCGCCCGCCTCCGCCAGCCCCTGCGCCAGCGCGTCGTCGTCGGTGAAGAAGGGGGCAAGGTCCGGCCCCACGGCCACCCGCGCCGCGCCGGTCAGCGTCGCCATGCTGATCAGCGCATCGGGTCCCTCCTCGCAGGCCAGTGCCAGCGCGTCGGCCAGCACCAGCCGCCCCTCGGCGTCGGTGTTGTTGACCTCGACCGTCAGCCCCTTGCGCGAGGTCAGGATGTCGCCGGGGCGAAAGGCGTTGCCGGCCACCGCGTTCTCGACCGCGGGGATCAGCACGCGCAGCTGCACCGGCCAGTCCTCTGCCATGATCATCTGCGCAAGACCCAGCACGGTCGCCGCGCCGCCCATGTCCTTCTTCATCAGCCCCATCGCCTGCGCGGGCTTCAGGTCCAGGCCTCCGGTGTCGAAGCACACGCCCTTGCCCACAAGCGTCAGCCGCGGGCCGACATCGCCGTGCCGGATATCGATCAGCCGTGGCGCCTCGGCCGCCGCGCGGCCCACCGTGTGGATCAGCGGCAGGTTTCCGGACAGCAGGTCGTCGCCGCGCGTCACCTCGATCCGCGCGCCGAAGCGCGCGGCCAGGGCCGCGGCCTCCGCCTCGAGCGCGGCGGGTCCCATGTCCGCGGCCGGCGTGTTCACCAGATCGCGGGTCAGCGCCTCTGCCTCGGCCAGCGTCTCGATCCGGTCGGGGTCGACGCCTGCGGGCGCGACCAGCCGCCGCTCGGGGCGCTCGGGGCCCTCGCGGTAGCGGGCGAAAGCATAGCCCGTGAGCAGCCAGCCCAGCGCCTCGGTCTCCGCCACCTCCGCCGGCAGCCCCTCGGCGATCCGCCAGTCGCCGGGCGGCAGGGCCTGTGCCACGGACGCCAGCGGAAACCGCTGCCGTGCCCGCGCGGCCCCATCGCCATAGCCTGCGACGGCACCGGCCAGGCCGCCCTTGCCCGGCAGCAGAACCACCTCGCCCAACCCGGCCCTGAAGCCCTGAGCCTCGACCCAGGCGCGATGCGCGGCCCCCGGCCCCGCCAGCCAGTCGCCCAGCGCATCGGTGCCGAGCAGGGTCAGTGGCAGGGCGCTGGCGTCGTCGGGCGCGAAGCGAAGCGGCATGGCGGATCCTTTCCGGGACGTTTCGCGGCGCAGACTAGGCCGGCGCGCGGGCAAGGTCCACGGGGCCGGCGCAAGCCGCTTGTCCGCCCGTGCCCACCCCTCTAGCCTCGCCGTGCGGAGGGACCGCGATGCAAGCGCACCACGGAATCAGCGATGCGATCGGGCGCACGCCCGCGGTCTGGCTCGACCGGATGGTTGCCGCACGTGGCCTCCGGGGCCGCATCCTCGCCAAGCTCGATTACCTGAACCCCGGTTTCTCCAAGAAGGACCGCGCCGCCAGGGGCATCCTCGATCTTGCCGCGCAACGCGGAGAACTGACGCAGGGGCAGCCTGTGGTCGAACTCACCTCCGGCAACATGGGCACCGGCCTCGCCATCCTCTGCGCCGCCCGCGGCCACCCCTTCGTCGCGGTGATGAGCCGCGGCAACTCGCCCGAGCGGGCACGGATGATGCGCGCACTGGGCGCCGAGGTGGTGCTCGTCGATCAGGCCGAGGGCTCCCAGCCGGGCGAGGTCTCCGGCGCCGACCTCGCGCTGGTGGAGGAAGAGACCCGGCGCCTCACAGCCGCGCGCGGCGCCTTCCGCGCCGACCAGTTCCGCCATCCCGGCAACGCGCTCGCCCACGAACGCACCACGGGCCCGGAACTCTGGGACGACGCGGGGGGCACGCTGACCGCCTTCGCCGATTTCGCGGGTTCGGGCGGCACCTATGCGGGCACGATCCGCGCGCTCAAGGCCCACGCAGCCGACCTGCGCGGCTACCTTGTAGAGCCAGAGGGCGCGGCCGCCCTCTCCGGCGCCAAGGTCACCCGCCCGGGCCACCCCATCCAGGGCGGCGGCTACGCGATGCGCGACCTGCCGCTGCTGCAGGGCGCGCCGGTCGACGGCTACCTTACTGTCAGCGGACAGGCGGCCCGCGCCACCGCCCGCGCACTCGCCCGCGAAGAGGGCATCTTCGCCGGCTTCTCGGCCGGCGCCAATGTCGCCGCCGCGCTCGACCTGCTCGCGGGCCCCGAAGCGGGCGGCACCGTCGCCGTCATCATCTGCGACAGCGGGCTCAAGTATCTCTCCACCGATCTCTGGCCATGAGCCTGCGCGGCGCCGCCGCCCGCCCGGCACCCGACCCTAGTCCTTCCTCTTGCCGGAAATACCCTCGGGGGGTGAGGCGGCGAAAGCCGCCGAGGGGGGCAGACAGCCCCCCTTGCCACCGCCGCCGCAGCGCGCGCCCCGGGCTCACTCGCCCCAGGGCACCCAGACCGTCTTCACCTCGGTCGCGGCCTCAAGGAACGCAACGCTCTCGCCCGCAGCGCCGGCCCAGTCCCGCGCGCGACCGTGGTTCACCCAGGTACGCTTCAGGTTCCCCGCGCTCTCGCGCTCGATCGCGCCCGAGACATCCGACGACGAGAAGGACCAGACCGCCTCGACGTCCATGTGCGCCGCCAGCACCGGCGCCAGGTCCGCATGCGTGCCGGTCAGCACGTTCGCCACCCCTGCCGGCACGTCCGAGGTCTCGAGCACCTGGCAGAAATCCGTGGCTGCCAGCGGAAAGGGCTCGGATGCGATAGCCACCACCCGGTTGCCCATCGCCATCGCCGCACCCAGGCAGGTGACGAAGCCCAGCAACGGCGACTCGTCCGGGCAGAACACCCCGATCACCCCCACCGGAGCGCGCATCGCCAGCGCCGTGCCCCTCAGCGGCACGGGCTTCGTCCGGCCCTCCCACTTGTCGGCCCAGGCCGCCCAGTGGAACAGCCGCCCGACCGAGGCCTCAAGCTCTGCGGCACCCTCGCCCGTGCCGGTCATCGCGTCGAGCCGGTCCGCGATCTCGGCCGCCCGCGCAGACAGGTTCTCGGCCATGTAATAGATCACCTGCGCGCGGTTGTAGGCGGTGGCCTGCGCCCAGCCGTTGGCCTTGCGCGCCGCCTCCACCGCGTTGCGCACGTCCTTTCGGCCGGCCGCCGGCACCTGCGCCAGCAGCCGGCCGCCGGCGCCGAAGACATCGCGCGCATACCCGCCGTCGGGCCGCACCTGCCTGCCCCCGATGTAGAGCTTGGCGGTCCGGTCGAGGCCCTGCTGGCCTGCCTCGCCCGTCATCGGCGCGACGGGCACGAGCGGCTTTGTTTCACCGCCGTCCTTCGTATAGGCCAGCATCCCCTCCCAGCCGCCTTCACGGTCGAAGCCGCTTTCGCGCAGGCCCCCGAAACCCGCGGCGGCATCGAACATGTTGGTGCCGTTGACCCAGATCACCCCGGCCTCCAGCCGCGGCGCGACACCGAGGGCAAGGTTCAGGGTCTCCGACCAGACCGAGGCGGCGAGCCCGTAGCGCGTGTCATTGGCAAGCTGCACCGCCTCCTCAGGCGTGCGGAAGGTGCCCGAAACCAGGACAGGGCCGAAGATCTCCTCCTGCATCAGCGGCGAGGCGGGCGAGAGCCCGGTGATCAGCGTGGGCGGGTAATAGGCGCCCGTCTCGGGGATCGGGCAGGCCGCGTGCCAGACCTCTCCCTCGCTCTCCTGCGCGACCATCCGGGCCACGCGCGCGCGATGTGCAGGGTCCACAACCGCGCCCACGTCGACGGCCTTGTCCAGCGGATCGCCCACGCGCAAGCGGTCCATCCGGGCGCGCAGCTTCGCGTGAAAGAGCTCTGCCACCCCCTCCTGCACCAGCAGCCGCGAGCCCGCGCAGCACACCTGCCCCGCGTTGAACCAGATCGCGTCCACCAGCCCCTCGACCGCCGAGTCGAGATCGGCGTCGTCGAAGACGATGTAGGGCGACTTGCCGCCCAGCTCGAGCGTCAGCGCCTTGCCCGTGCCGGCCGTCGCACGGCGGATGCGGCGCCCAACCTCGGTCGAGCCGGTGAAGGCGATCTTGTCCACGCCGGCATGGGCCACGATCGCCTCGCCCACCGCCCCGTCGCCGGTGACGATGTTCACCACGCCCTCGGGCAGCCCGACCTGCCGGCAGAGTTCGGCGAAGCGCAGCGCGGTCAGCGGCGTCCACTCCGCGGGCTTCAGCACCACCGTGTTGCCCGCGGCCAGCGCCGGCGCGATCTTCCACGCCAGCATCAGCAGCGGGAAGTTCCACGGCACGATCTGCCCGCAGACGCCCAGCGCCACGCGCCCCGGCATCCCGGAGGCCATCAGCTGCGCCATCCCGGCGTGGTAGGAGAAATGCCGCGCCACCAGCGGCACGTCGATGTCCCGGCTCTCGCGGATCGGCTTGCCGGTGTCGAGAGTTTCAAGCACCGCGAAGAGGCGCGCCTGTCGCTGCACCCCGCGTGCCAACGCGTAGAGATGCCGCGCGCGCTCGTGCCCCGACAGCGCCGCCCAGCCGGGCTGCGCCGCCTTTGCCGCCGCCATCGCCGCGTCCACCTCCGCCGCGCTCGCCTGCGTCACCTCCGCCAGCACATCGCCGGTGGCGGGGCTCTTCGTCGCGAAGGTCTCGCCCGGCTCGGTGAACCGCCCGCCGATGAAATGCCCGAAGCGCCCGCCGTGCCGCGCGATCCAGTCCAGCGCCTCCGCCGCGCTCTCGGGCGCCGGACCCCACTCCATCGTCTCGAAAATCCCGCGCACCTGCATCTTTCAATGGTCCTCAAATACCCATGCGGCCGCGCCGCGCGCGCTCAGGCCGGAGCGTGCCGCCAACCGGCCGAATAGGCGCCCGTCACATGGTGTTCCAGCTGCCGCTCGATGTCGCCCAGCAGCGAGGAGGCCCCGAAGCGGAAGAGCGCGGGATCGAGCCAGTCGCGGCCAAGCTCCTCCTTGACCAGCGCGAGCCAGGTCAGCGCGTCCTTGGCGGCCGAGATGCCGCCCGCCGGCTTGAAGCCCACCTTCGCGCCGGTGCGCGCGTGGTAGTCGCGGATCGCGCGCATCATCGTCAGCCCCACGGGCAGCGTGGCGTTCACGCTCTCCTTGCCGGTGGAGGTCTTGATGAAATCCGCCCCGGCCATCATGCAGACGAGGCTCGCGCGGGCCACGTTGCGCAACGACCCCAGCTCGCCGGTGGCGAGGATCGCCTTGACGTGCGCCGTGCCGCAGGCCGCGCGGAATTCGGCCATCTCGTCGTAGAGCGCCTCCCAGTCGCCGGTCAGCACATGGCGGCGCGAGATCACGACGTCGATCTCCCGTGCGCCCGCCGCCACGCTCTCGCCGATCTCGGCCACCCGCAGGCGGAAGGGCGACAACCCCGCCGGAAAGCCGGTGGAAACCGCCGCGACCGGCAGGCCCGAGCCCTTCAGCGCCGCAACCGCCGGCGCTACCATCTCGTGGTAGACGCAGACCGCGCCGACAGTCAGCCCCTCCATGCCCAGCGCCTCCAGCAGATCGGCCCGCACCGGGCGGCGCGCCTTCGCGCAGAGACGCGCGACGCGCCCCGCGGTGTCGTCGCCCGACAGGGTGGTCAGGTCGATCAGGCTGACAGCCTTGCAGAGCCAGGCGGCCTGATGCGCCTTCTTGACGGACCGCCGACCCGGCAGGCTCGCGCAGCGCCGTTCGATCGCCGAGCGGTTCGCCTGCACGCCGCGCAGCCAATCGAGGTCGAGGGGCATGCCCGCGTTGCGCGCACCCACGGCCTGCGGCAGCTGCACGGCCTTGTGGCCTGCCGTCGTGCTCATGCCTCACCTCCCGGATGACCGCGCAACGGTCGCATGCACCTGCGGCCTTGACAAGAAGCGCCCGCGCAGCATTCGGGGGCAAGGGCCTTCCAAGGCCCTTGCAAACCCCTTTTCAAGGGGTTTCCCCGGCGCGCGGCGCAACCTCAGCGCTTGCCGGACATGCCTTGCTTCCCGGGCGGTAGGGCTGCGTGACAGGCGCCACTCTAGCGCAGCCGGTCGAGCAAGGCGGGCGAGGCGTAGCCGTCCGGCGTCAGTCCCTGCGCCGTTTGCCACGCGCGCACGGCAGCTATGGTGAGCGGACCCACCTTGCCGTCGATGCCGCGCGTGTCGAAGCCCGCCGCCGTCAGGCGGCGCTGCATCTCCTTGCGCTCGTCGTATGTGAGCGCCCGGTCGCCGTGCGGCCAGCCGCCGCGGATCGGCGGCCCACCGGCCAGACGGTCGGACAGGTGGCCGACCGCGATAACGTAGGCGTCGGCGGTGTTGTAGCGCTCGAGCACCGCGAAATTGTCGAAGATCAGGAAAGCCGCGCCCTGCGATCCCGCAGGCAGGAGCACGGAAGCCTGCCCGTGATCGGGCACCGGGCGTCCGGCCATGTCCACCACGCCCAGAGCGGCCCAGTCCGAGGGCAGTTTCGTGATTTCCCGATCGGAAAGGCTGTAGTCGAAGCCCTCCGGCACCCGCACTTCCACGCCCCAGGGCTGCCCCTTTTCCCAGCCGTGGTGCGCCAGGTAAGCCGCGGCGGAGGCCAGCGCATCGGCCGGGTCGCCGCCCCAGATGTCGCGCCGCCCGTCGCCGGTGAAGTCCTGCGCATGCTCCAGGTACGATGTCGGCATGAACTGCGTGTGGCCCATCGCGCCCGCCCAGCTTCCTGTCATGCGCTCGGGCGTCGTGTCGCCCGCCTGCAGGATCTTCAGCGCCGCGACGAGCTGTTGCTCGAAGAAGGCGCCGCGCCGACCGTCGAAGGCGAGCGTTGCCATCGCCTCGATCACCTTCGTCTCGCCGCGGAAGGCGCCATAGGCCGACTCGAGCCCCCAGATCGCCGTGACCACCTCCTTTTCGACGCCGTAGCGCGCCTCGATCCGCTCCAGCACCGCGCCGTGGTCGCGCAGCGCTGCGCGGCCGTTGGCGATGCGCGTGTCCGACACGGCAGTGTCCAGATAGTCCCAAAGCGTTCGGGTGAATTCGGCCTGGTTGCGATCACGCTCCACGACTGACGCATCGTAGCGCAAGCCGTGCAGGGCGCGGTCGAGCACCGCCTGCGAAATACCGGCGGCGCGCGCGCGGCCACGGAAATCGGCAAGCCACGCTTCGAACGGAGCCTGACGGTTGGACACGGGCATCGGCGCCTCCGTCTCGGGCGCGGTCTCGGGCGCGGCGGCGCGGGTGCGGTGCAGCAGCGCGTCGGGCCGTGCGGCAGGCCGCAGCGAACGCCCGGGCAGGACGTAGACCGCCTGCCGCGCGACCTCCGGCGCGCCGCCAGGCCCGAGTTCGACGGGCCGAAGCTCGGGGCGCGGAGAGCGCTCCAGCGCGCTTGCCGCCTGGGGCAGCATGGGGATCGCGATGATGGACAGGAGCGCGGCTGCGCCGGCGAAGCGGGAACGTCGGGTCATGTCTTTGCCTGCTCGGTCGGTAGCGACGTTTTCACGCAGTCTATCCGCTCTGCCCGGATCGCGAAACCCTGGACCGCAGCCAGCCCGCGCAGCGGCGGGTCAATGCCGCTTGCGGGTGACCTTTCGGGCGCTCTTTGCCGCCTTGCGCACGCGTTCGCCCCTGGCCGCGCCTGCTGCCGCCTTGCGCTTGGCCTGTGCGGGCTTGCGGCGCGGCGAACGGCCAGGCCTGTCGCGCGGTCCGGGCATCGGCTCGTCCTCCAGCTCCAGCAGCTCAAGCGCGAGTCCGCCTGTCACCGGAGCCGCCTCGGCCAGCCGCACGGTCACGCGCTGGCCCGGCTTGATCACGGTGCCGGTGTCGGCCCCCATCAGCGAGTCGCTCTTCTTGTCGTAGACGAAATATTCGCGGCCAAGGTTGCGCATCGGGATCAGCCCGTCGGCGCCCGTCTCGTCGAGCTTCACGAAGGCGCCGAAGCGCGCCACGCCGCTGATCCGCCCGGTGAATTCCGCGCCCACGCGGTCCGAGAGATAGGCGGCAAGGTAGCGGTCCGTGGTGTCCCGCTCGGCCGCCATCGAGCGGCGCTCGGTTTCCGAGATATGCGTGGCGGTCCCCTCCATCACCTCGATCTCGTCCTTCGAGAGGCCGTCGTCGCCCCAGCCGTGCGCGGTGATCAGCGCGCGATGCACGATCAGATCCGCGTAGCGCCGGATCGGCGAGGTGAAATGCGCGTAGGCCTGCAGCGCAAGGCCGAAGTGGCCGAAGTTGGCGGGCGAGTAATAGGCCTGCGTCATCGAACGCAGGGTGGCCATGTTGATCAGTTCCGCTTCGTCCGAGCCGGCCGCCTGATCGAGCAGGCGGTTCAGATGCTCGGTGCGCAGCACCTGCCCCTTGGCCAGTGTGAATCCGGCGGCCTGCGCCGTCTCGCGCAGCGCGTCCAGCTTCAGCGGATCGGGCTCCTCGTGCACGCGGAAGAGCAAGGGTGATTTCTTCGCGATCAGCGTCTCGGCGGCGGCGACGTTGGCCAGCACCATGAACTCCTCGATCAGCCGGTGCGCATCCAGCCGGTCGCGGAAGCTGACCGAGACCACCTTGCCCTCGTCCGACAGCACCACCCGGCGCTCCGGCAGGTCCAGGTCGAGGGGCTGGCGCGTCTCGCGTGCCCGCACCAGCGCCCGGTAGGCCGCGAAAAGAGGGTGGATCACCTCGTCCAGCAGCGGCCCTGTCGCCTCGTCGGGCGCGCCGTCCTCGGCTGCCTGCACCTGCCGGTAATTCAGGCTGGCGGCCGAGCGCATCAGGCCGCGCACGAAACGGTGCCCGATCTTGCGGCCGTGGCCGTCGATCTGCATACGCACGGCGATCACGGCCCGCGGCACGCCTTCGTGCAGCGAGCACAGGTCGGCCGACAGCCGTTCGGGCAGCATGGGCACCACGCGGTCGGGGAAGTAGCTGGAGTTGCCGCGCTTGCGCGCCTCGCGGTCGATCGCGCTGCCGGGCCGGACGTATTGCGCGACATCGGCAATCGCGACCCAGATCACATGCCCGCCCTCGTTCTTCGGGTCGTCGTCGGCATGGGCCCAGACCGCGTCGTCGTGGTCGCGCGCATCCTCGGGGTCGATGGTGACGAGCGGCAGGTCGCGCAGGTCCTCGCGGCCCGAAAGCCCCGCGGGCTTGATCCGGTCCGCCTCGGCCAGCACCTCCTCGGGGAACTCGTGCGGGATGCCGTGCTGGTGGATCGCGATGAGCGAGACGGCCTTCGGCCCCGAAGGATCGCCCAGCCGTGCCACGATCCGCGCCCGCGGCAGGCCCATGCGTCCGCGGGAACCTGCGTGCTCGGCCTCGACCAGTTCGCCGTCCTTCGCGCCGTGGGTGGCATCGGGCGCGACGGTCCATTCCTTGCCGTCGCCCTTGTCGATGGGCAGGATCCGGCCGCCCTCGGGCCCCTTGCGGAAGATGCCGAGGACACGGCGCGGCGTGGCGCCGATGCGGCGGATCAGCCGCGCCTCGTAATTGTGGCCCTCGGCCTTCACCGGCGTGAGCTTGGCAAGGATGCGGTCGCCCGCACCCAGCGCCGGGTCCGTCTCGCGCGGGACCACCAGCACCCGCGGCTCCACGCCCTCGCCGTGCCATTCCAGCGGGCGCGCGAAAAGGTCGCCTTCGGCATCCGGCTCCGCCACTTCCAGCACAGTCACCGGCGGCAGGCGGTCGGGGTCGCGGTAGCCCTTCTTGCGCTTCTCGAGATGTCCCTCGTCCTCGAGTTCCTTGAGCAGGCGCTTGAGCTCGATGCGCTCGGCGCCCTTGAGCCCGAAAGCCTTGGCGATGTCGCGTTTCGAGGTCAGGGTCGGGTTGTCCTCGACCCAGCGCAGGATGTCGTCCTTGGAGGGCAATGTGGCCATGCGCGCCGCCTACCACGCGGCGCAGGCGGCGTCATCGCGAAAAGCGCGCAACGCGTCCGCCCGCGAATTTTCGATCGAAAATTCGCGGGCGCATCATCACGATCAGACAGAAGATTTTTCGATCGAAAAATCTTCGGCCGCGTCAGGCGAAATAGTCGCGCAGGATACGCGCGTAGATCGCCTTGAGCGCGACCACCTCGGCCTCGGGCACGTGTTCGTCCACCTGGTGCATGGTTCGCCCGGTCAGACCGAACTCGACCACCGGGCAGTGATCCTTGACGAAGCGCGCGTCCGACGTGCCCCCGGAGGTGGACAGCTCCGGCCGCACGCCCGTCTCCGCCGCCACCGCCGCCACCACAAGGTCGGACAGCGACCCCGGCGGCGTGAGGAACGCCTCCCCGGAGAGCTTGATCTTCGTCTCGATCCCGACGTCGAACGCCGCGGCCACTTCCGCCGCCTGCGCCTCCAGCCAGCGGGTGAGGCTCGCTCCGCTGTGGGCGTCGTTGAAGCGGATGTTGACCGTGCCCCGGCAGCTTGCCGGGATCACGTTGGTCGCCGGATTGCCCGTGTCGATGGTGACCACCGCCAGCGTCGAGGGATCGAAATGCTCCGTTCCCCCGTCCAGCGTGGCCGAGGCGAGGCGGTCCATCAGCCGCGCCATCGCGGGCAGAGGATTCCGCGCGCGGTGCGGATAGGCCGAATGCCCCTGGACCCCCGTCACGGTGAAGAACGCAGAGAGCGAGCCGCGCCGGCCGATCTTCACCGTGTCGCCCAGTCGCTCGCGGCTGGTGGGCTCGCCCACCAGGCAGACCGACATCGATTCGCCCTGCGCCTCCATCCAGTCCAGCAGCGCCTTCGTGCCGTCCAGGGCCGGCCCCTCCTCGTCGCCGGTGATGGCGAGGATCACCGCGCCGTCCTCGGGAGGCGTCTCGGTCACGAAGTCTATGGCAGCCGCGGCGAAGGCCGCGACGCCCGACTTCATGTCTGTCGCGCCCCGGCCCCAGAGCTGGCCGTCGCGCCGCTGGGCGCCGAAGGGCGGCACGCTCCAGGCTTCCGCGTCACCCACCGGCACCACGTCGGTATGGCCGTTGAAGCCGAATCGGCGCGCCGCGTTCTTTGGCCCCCAGCGGGCGAAGAGATTGGCCACGTCGCCACGGTCGGCGCGGTGACACTCGAAGCCCGCGGTCGAGAGCCGTTCGGCCAGCAGGGTGAGCGCGCCGCCCTCCTCGGGCGTGACGGAGGGGCAGCGGATCAGATCGGCAGTCAGCGCTATGGGATCGGTGGGCATGAGGGGCACTCCTTGCGCGGCGGAGTAGCCCGACCGGCAGACGGGCGCAAACCCCGGCCTCTCAACCGGACGCGTCCCCGTCGAAGAAGGGCGTCACCTGCGCGACGATCACCGCGTTCTCGGCCGCCGCGCGGGCCATCAGCGCGGCTTCTTCGGCATCGATCTCGTGCCCCTGCGCGCGCCGTTCCTCGGCGGTGCCGTAGCCTGTGACATCGAGCACCGAGAGCCCCGCCTGTTTCAGGATCGCCACGGTTTCGCGCACGGCCTCTGCCTCGGCCACGCCACCGGCGTAGCACAGAAGCGCCGCGCCGGTGGCACCCTCGGGCAGCCCGTCGCCGGGCTTGCGGCCCGCCTCGACGAGCAGGGTGAAGACAGGCTGATCCTTCGCGGCCATGCGCCCCTCCTTAAGGGTGCGGAGGGCGCGGGGCCAGCCCTGCCGCGACTCCGGCCCCGACCGAACATGAATTCTGGTTCAGATGGCGGGGACGCTGCCGGGCGCTGCCATGGCTGCGGTCTTCGCCTTTCTGAGCGCGCGGCTTCGCCGTCCTGCCCCCGATCTGCCCGGTCATGGCGCGGCGGCAGTCGAGCCCTGCGGGCCTTCCGTCAGGCCGGCGCCCGGACCGCCGGACGCGGTTCCCAACCCGGCAACGGCACCCGCGAGCGTCAGCGAGCCCCCGCCGCGGCGCGGGGCGAGGCGTCAGCCGAGCCCATCTGCAGATCCCGGTCGGGCCTTCCTGCAGCCCGCTGCGCCCGACCCGCAACCTGTCGGCCCCTCCGGCGCGCTCGGGCAGCTCCTCCACCGCCGCGCGCCATCACCGCCCGCGGGCCAGCACCAGCGCGCGGCCCTCGCAGACCAGGGTGCCGCCGTCCATGCGGACGCTGGCCCAGAGATCGACCAGCGCCTTTTCGGGCCGCACGCGCGTCACCTCGACCCGCGCGGTCAGCGCCTTGCCGATCGGGACGGGCTCCAGGAACTGCAGATCCTGCTTCAGCCAGTTGGTGCCATGCCCCGGCAGCCGCGTCCCCAGCAGGCAGGAGATCAGCCCGCCGATCAGCGGCTCTGGCACGTTCTCGCGCACGCCGGTCCCGGCGAGATGCGACAGCGCCTCGACATCCGCGCGCGAGAAGATGCGCGTGAGTTCGGCGCTCGCGCCAATCTCCATCACTGCACCTCCAGCTCGCCGATCAGCAGCTCGCTGTCGTCGATCCGCCGGATCGCGCGCAGCAGGATCGGCGCGCCCTCTTCCTCCTGGGTCACCTGCAGCAGCACCTCCTCCCCCGCGTAGCAGGGATTGGGAAAGACCAGCATGTGCAGCTCGGGCCGCGCCATCGGCCGTTCCTCGCGCAGCATCGCCCAGAGCCGGGCATAGATCAGCATCCCGTGCGCCACGGGCCGGGGAAAGCCGCCGATCGCATAGACCCCGTCGTCCAGATGGATCGGATTGTCGTCGCCGCTGATCCGCGCGAATTCGGCGAATTCCGCGTGGCTCGGCGTCCAGTGCGAGACGAGGTTCAGCGTCATTGCAGGCCGCTCCCCAACCGGTCCTTCAGGGCGGGCTCGCGGACCTTGCCGGAGGCCGTGCGCGGACACTCCTCCAGAACGGTGAAGCCCCGCGGCACCATGTATCCGGCAAGCCGCGCCCGGCACCACTGTGCGAGCGAACCGCCCTCGATGCAATGCCCCGCGCGCGGCTCGACCAAGGCGTGGCCCACCCCGCCCCGGCGGTCGTCGGGCACGGGGATCACCGCGGCCTCGGCCACAGCCGGGTGGCCGCAGAGCCCGCGCTCGATCTCGCCGGGCCAGACGTTCCCGCCGCTCGAGACGAACATCTCCCTGAGCCATCGCCGCCGGTCAATCGCTTGCGGCCGCCGCCCGCGCGTGCCAACGAACGCCGGCACAGGGCGGAGGGGACGACATGCGGCTGGGTCTGGCACTACTGGCATTGGCCTATGTCTTCAGCCAGTTCTTTCGCGCCTTCCTTGCCGTGCTGGCCGAGCCGCTGGCGCGCGACCTTGGCGCCACGCCGGACGATCTTGCCCGCGCCTCCGGCCTGTGGTTCCTGACCTTCGCGGCGATGCAGGTGCCGGTGGGCTGGGCGCTGGACCGGCTGGGGCCGCGGCTGACCTCGTCGGTGCTGTTCCTGCTGGGCGGCGCGGGGGGCGCGGCGCTCTTCGCCGTGGCGCAGTCGCCCGCGCAGGTGTCCATGGCGATGGCGCTGATCGGCGTGGGATGCTCGCCGGTGCTGATGGGCAGCTACTACATCTTCGCGCGCAGCTTCCCGCCCGCGGCCTTCGCCACGCTTGGCGCGCTGATGATCGGCGTGGGCTCGGTCGGAAACCTTGCCGGGACCGTGCCGCTGGAGATGCTGGTCGAGGCGGTGGGCTGGCGCGCAACGCTGGCGGCCCTTGCCGGCGTGACCGCCGTGCTTGCGCTGGCGATGTTCGTCTTCGTGCAGGACCCGCCGAAACTCGACACCGAAGCCAAAGGCGGCCTGCTGGACCTGCTGCGCATTCCGGCGCTCTGGCTCATCATGCCGCTGATGCTGGTGAATTATGCGCCCGCGGCGGGGCTGCGCGGGCTCTGGATCGGCCCCTACATGGCCGATGTGCAGGGCATGACCGCGGGCATCGCGACGCTGGTCATGGGGCTGGCCATGATCGCCGGCACCTTCGCCTACGGTCCGCTGGACCGCTGGCTGGGCACGCGGAAATGGGTGGTGGTCGGCGGCACCGTGATGGGCGCGGCGGGCTGCCTTGCACTCTGGGCCGCGCCGCGGGCCGATTTCTGGACCGCCGTCGCGCTGTTTTCGGTCGTGGGCTTCTTCGGCATGGCCTATCCGCTGATGATGGCCCATGCGCGGGCCTTCGTGCCCATGCACCTGGCGGGGCGGGGCGTGACGCTGATGAACCTGTTCAGCATCGGCGGCGTGGGCCTGTTCCAGATGGTGACGGGACGGGTGCACACCGCGGTCGCCGCCGGCACGGACAGCGCCGTGGCGCCCTATACCGCGCTCTTCGCGCTCTTCGGGGCGCTGCTGATCGCGGGGCTTCTGCCCTATCTCTTCGTCCGCGACAGGCTGGACTGACGCCGGAACGCCGCGCACCGCCCCCTTTCGTCGCACTTGGGCTTCCTGTATGAGGCCTGCGCGCCGCGCGCCCGCGTCGGGCAGCGCAGGCAAAAAAGGGAGCCAGTCATGGGCTACAAGGTCGCCGTCGTGGGCGCCACGGGCAACGTGGGCCGCGAAATGCTGAACATCCTCGCCGAGCGCGCGTTCCCCGTGGACGAGATCGCGGCGCTGGCCAGCCGCCGGTCGCTGGGAACAGAGGTGAGCTTTGGCGACCGGACCCTCAAGACCCGGGATCTCGACGCCTTCGACTTCGCCGGCTGGGACATCGCGCTCTTTGCCATCGGCTCTGACGCCACGAAAACCTACGCGCCCAAGGCCGCGAGGGCCGGCTGCGTGGTGATCGACAACTCCAGCCTCTACCGCTACGACCCGGACGTGCCGCTCGTCGTGCCGGAGGTGAACGCCGAGGCGGTCGAGGGGTATGCGAAGAAGAACATCATCGCCAACCCCAACTGCTCCACCGCGCAGATGGTCGTCGCTCTCAAGCCGCTGCACGACCGGGCGCGCATCAAGCGGGTGGTGGTCAGCACCTATCAGTCCGTCTCCGGCGCCGGGAAAGAGGGGATGGACGAACTCTGGGACCAGACCAAGGCGATCTACAACCCGACCGACGAGATCGCGCCGAAGAAGTTCCAGAAGCAGATCGCCTTCAACGTCATCCCGCACATCGACGTCTTCATGGAGGACGGCTCCACCAAGGAAGAGTGGAAGATGGTCGCGGAGACGAAGAAGATCGTCGATTCCTCGATCAAGGTCACGGCGACCTGCGTCCGCGTGCCTGTCTTCGTCGGCCACGCCGAGGCGATCAACCTCGAGTTCGAGGACCATCTCGACGAGGACGAGGCGCGCGACATCCTGCGCGAGGCGCCCGGCATCATGGTCGTCGACAAGCGCGAGGACGGCGGCTACGTCACGCCGATCGAATGCGTGGGCGATTTCGCCACCTTCGTCAGCCGCATCCGCCAGGATTCGACCATCGACAACGGGCTGAACCTCTGGGTCGTCTCGGACAACCTGCGCAAGGGCGCGGCGCTCAATGCCGTGCAGATCGCAGAAGTGCTGGGCCAACGCTGCCTGAAAAAGGGCTGAGCCGCGGAAATCGTCACGGAAATGCAGCGATCGCGCGGCGGGGCGGCCCCCGCCGCGCGATGTCCTGTCTTTCGCCCCGTTGACGTGCCACGCTGCCCCATTGTCGGCGGGATCACCCACCGGCGGAGGCCCCCAGAATGGCCGGTGAGAGAATGGCCGGGGACAACGAGGCGAGAGCAGACGACATGACCCAGCGCATCACCGCCGGCGCGGGGGACAGCGAACTTGCCACCCGGTGGCGCACCGGCCCGGAGATGGACAGCGAGACGGCGATGCAGCTGCGCGCGGCTCTTGCGCCGCTCTTCGCGCAGGCGCGAAGCTGGCAGGAGTTGCGCGCGGGGCTGGCCACCAAGGGTCTGCACCTGGCGATCCGGGGCGGGCGGCTGACGGTGATCGAGACCTCGGGCGGCGCGCAGCTCTGCACCGCGCGCTGGCTGGGCACGCCGCTGGCGACACTCTCGGCCCGTCTGGGCCGGCCCTGCGTCAAGGCGCTGCCGGGCTCCGGCGCGGCGGGCGAAGTCCTGAACTGACCGCGCAGAGCGGGCGGCCCCGTCTCCGGATCAAGAATATGAAGCCTGCCGACAGGCGAGCAGCGGGCTTGCGACGATCATGCCGTCCGGCGCGCACCTGCAGTGCTGTGGAGCCGGTCGCGCTGCCGAGCCGGTCAGCCGATACGCTGCATTCGCCGCGGATTCGAGCGGAAAAGCCGGCCGGGGGCAACCATTCGTCAAGCGGCAGGCGCCAGAGTGGGCGCTCGCGGGGGCGGGACAAGGGGTTGGGAACATGGCGGACCCGATCGTGCTGTCGCGGGAGGAACCCGCGCTGATGGATCATGCGCGCGTCTCGCGGCTTTTCGCAGAGCTCGGGCCGGAGGCGGCCGGGGCGGTGGTGACGCGCGCGCTTGAAGAACTGGCGGTGCGCCTCGCCCGTCTCGGACGTCTGCGGCGGCAAGGCGATATGGCGTATCTGCGCAAGACCGCACGCGGCCTGGCCGCGATCGCGGACGAACTGGGCATGGCGGCGCTGGCCCGCGTGGCCCTCGATGTCACCGCCTGCGTCGATACCGGCGACGATGTGGCCCTCGCCGCGGTGCTGTCGCGGCTCGAACGGCTGGGCGAACGCTCGCTTCCGGCGATCAGGGAGGAGGCCGCGAGACGCGGCTGAGACGCTGCCGCCACGGGACGGTGACGGCACGGCGCCATGCCGCTAGGCTCGCGCCGAAAGATTCGGGCAAAAGGAACAGCCATGACCGACATCGTCATCCTGAGCGGCGCACGCACCGCCATCGGCACCTTCGGGGGCGGCCTCGCGGCGGTGCCGCCGATCACGCTGGGCGCCACGGCGGCCAGGGCCGCGCTGGAGCGCGCCGGCGTCGAGGGCGCGCAGATCGGCCACGTGGCCTTCGGTCATGTCATCAACACCGAGCCGCGCGACATGTATCTCAGCCGTGTCGCCGCGATGGAGGCGGGCGTGCCCGAGACGGTTCCGGCGATGAACGTCAACCGCCTGTGCGGCTCGGGGGCACAGGCCGTCGTCTCCGTCGTGCAGTCGCTGATGCTGGGCGATGCGGACTTCGGCCTTGCCGGCGGCGCCGAGAACATGAGCCGCGCGCCCTTCATCATCCCCGACCAGCGCTGGGGGGCGAAAATGGGCGACGTGCGCACCCGCGACATGATGCTGGGTGCGCTCAACTGCCCCTTCGGAACCGGCCACATGGGCGTGACGGCCGAGAACGTGGCGCAGGAGCACGGGGTCAGCCGTGCGGCGCAGGACGCCTTCGCGCTGGAGAGCCAGCGCCGCGCCGGCCGCGCCATCGAGGAAGGGCGGTTTGCCGAACAGATCGTGCCGGTCGAGGTGCAGGTGAAACGCCAGACCGTCCTGTTCGACACCGACGAGCACCCGAAGCCCTCGACCACCGCCGAGGGGCTGGCCGGACTTCGGCCCGCCTTCGCGAAGGACGGCAGCGTGACCGCGGGCAACGCCAGCGGCATCAACGACGGCGCGGCGGCGCTGGTGCTGGCCCGCGGCGAAGCCGCGGCATCCGCCGGGCTCACGCCCCGCGCCCGCGTGCTGGGATACGCCCATGCCGGCGTGCGCCCCGAGGTGATGGGCATCGGCCCCGTCCCGGCAGTGCGGTCGCTGCTGGAGAAGACGGGGCTTTCGATCGCGGATTTCGACGTGATCGAATCGAACGAGGCCTTCGCGGCGCAGGCGCTGGCGGTCTCTGCCGACCTGGGACTGGACCCCGAAAAGGTGAACCCCAACGGCGGCGCCATCGCGCTGGGCCACCCGGTCGGCGCGACCGGCGCGATCATCACCGTCAAGGCCCTCTACGAACTGGAGCGCATCGGCGGCCGCCACGCGCTCGTGACCATGTGCATCGGCGGCGGACAGGGCATCGCGCTGGCGCTCGAACGGCTCTGAGCCTCCCGCGCCGGTGCGCCCTGCGCCTCGCCCGGTCCTTCCTCTTGCGGGAAATACCCCGGGGGGAGTCCGGCGCAGCCGGACGGGGGGCTGGCCCCCCTCCCTGGCCACCGGCGCGCACTGGCGCGCACTGGCGCACACCGCGCCCTGCAGGTGCGTCTCGCTGAGCGTCTGTGCACCGCAACGGGGAGCGACCGAAGGCACCATGGCCCGCCCTGGCCGCCCAGCGCCTCACAGCAGGCCCTCCGCCCGGAAACTCAGCTCGCGCGCCCGGCCGATGACGAGATGGTCGTGCAAAGTGATCGACAGCGCCTCGGCGGCGCGGCGGATCTGCTCGGTCATGGCGATGTCGGCCTGCGACGGCGTGGGGTCGCCCGAGGGGTGGTTGTGCACAAGGATCAGCGCAGAGGCGTTGAGTTCCAGCGCGCGCTTGACCACCTCGCGGGGATAGACGGGCACATGGTCGACGGTGCCCCTGCCCTGCTCCTCGTCCGCGATCAGCACGTTCTTGCGGTCGAGGTAGAGCACCCGGAACTGTTCGGTCTCGCGGTGCGCCATCGTGGCGTGGCAATAGTCGATCAGCGCCTGCCAGCTCGACACCACCTGCCGGCGCAGCACGCGCGAGCGCGACAGGCGGTGCGCCGCCGCCTCCACCACCTTCAGCTCGCAGATCACGGCGGGCCCCACGCCCCCGGTCTCGGCCAGCCGTTCGGGCGGCGCGGAGAGCACCGCGTTGAAATCGCCGAAGCGGTCGATCAGCGCCCGCGCCAGCGGCTTCACGTCCCGTCGCGGGATCGCGCGGAACAGCACCAGCTCGAGCAATTCATAGTCCGGCATCGCGGCGGCGCCGCCCGCAAGGAAGCGTTCGCGCAGCCGCGCGCGGTGATCCTTGAGATAGCTGGGCAGGCGCGCGCCGCGCGGCGGCACCGGATCCGCCTCGTCGGCGTCGAAGAGCGGCAGCGGGGCCTCGGCAAAGGCGGAACGGGTCATGCCGCCCACCTCACCGGATTCGGGTGAACGCAGGGTTAACGGCGCGGGGCTTGCATCCTGCCCCGCGCGGTCCGAGATAGGCGCGTGACGCCATCACGGAGCCGCCAATGCCCGATCCGAACCCCGCCGCGCTGGATTTCCTGCTGACGCGCCGCTCGCGGCCCGCCAAGACCCTGCGCGCCCCTGCCCCGACGGCCGAAGAGTTGCGCACCATCCTGACCGCAGCGGCGCGCGTGCCCGACCACGGCAAGCTGGAGCCCTGGCGCTTTGTCGTGCTGGAACCCGCGGCGCTGGCCCGGCTCGCGCATCTGGCGCGCGAACGCGCGGTGGCCGAGGGCCACGACGACGCCGGCATCGCCAAGGCCGCGCAGCAGTTCGAGGAAAGCCCGCTTTCGGTGGCGGTGATCGAGGTGACGAAACCCTCCGACAAGATCCCGGCGCTGGAGATGACCTATTCCGCCGGGGCGGCCTGTCTGTCGCTGCTCAACGCAGCACTCGCCGCGGGCTGGGGCGCGAACTGGCTGACCGGCTGGATCGCGCATGACCGCACCTTCGCCTCGGCGGCGCTGAAGCTCGCCGATAACGAGCGCATCGCGGGCTTCATCCACATCGGGACCGAAAGCGCCACACCGCCCGAGCGGCCGCGCCCGGATATCGACCGGGTGGTGACGTGGCTGTCGGAGTGATCCTTGGCGCCTTTCTCAAGGCGCTGGGGCAGCTTGGCGATCCGCGCTTCCGCTCGGTCCTGCTGCGCGGGCTGGCGCTGACGCTGGGGCTGCTCGCGGCGCTGACCGCGGCTCTGGTCTGGGGCGTCGGCTGGCTGGTGGGCGACACGGTGACCCTGCCGCTTCTGGGCGAGGTCGCCTGGGTGGACGACGTGCTCTCCTGGGCGTTTCTTGCGCTGATGCTGGTGCTGTCGGTGTTCCTGATGGTGCCGGTGGCGGCGGGCTTCGTCTCGGTCTTTCTCGACGAGGTGGCCGATGCGGTCGAGGCGCGGCACTACCCCGAGCTTGCGCCCGCAGGCGAAGTGACGATCCTCGACGGCCTGCGCGACGGGGCGGCGGCCATCGGCCTCTTGATCGTGGCCAACGTGATCGCGCTGGCGCTGACGCTGATCTTTCCGCCGGCGGGCCTGCCGGTATTCTACGCGGTCAACGGCCTGCTTCTGGGGCGGGAATACTTCACCGTCGCGGCGATGCGCCGGGTGGGACGGCTGGGCGCGGCGGACCTGCGCCGCCGGCACACGCCCACGATCTGGGCCGCCGGCGTGTTGATGGCGCTGCCGCTGACCGTGCCGGTCCTGAACCTTCTGGTGCCGATCCTGGGCGCGGCCACCTTCACCCACATCTTCCACCGGCTCGAGCGGCGGGGCTGACCGCTACTGCGCCAGCGTCGAATCGGGGCCCATGCGGTCGAACATGTCGATGTCGCGCATGGTGATCGCCCCGCTCAGGATGATGCCCGCGATCACCGCCCAGAGCAGGGCGGCGACGAAGGTCGAGATCCACGCCTTCTTCTTCAGGTGATGGTGTTCGGGGGCGCCGGCATGCGTGCCGGCGACGATCTGGCCAAGATCGCCCTGCGTCTGCACGCGCACGGGCAGCGCGATCAGGAACACGAGAAACCAGAGCACGGCATAGAGCACGAGGGCCGAGGCGATTGACATGGGGACAGAGGCTCCGTGGCGGATGCGACCACAGTGGCACGCGCCGCCGCCCGTGCAAAGGGGCGCAGCGCCGCAGGGGCGTCAGACCTGTTCCAGCTCGATCAGGCAGCCGTTGAAATCCTTGGGATGCAGGAAGAGCACCGGCTTGCCATGCGCGCCGATCTTCGGCTCGCCCGACCCCAGAACACGCGCGCCGCTCTCGCGCAGCTTGTCGCGAGCGGAAAGGATGTCGTCCACCTCGTAGCAGACGTGGTGGATGCCGCCGGCCGGGTTCTTGTCGAGAAACCCCCTGATCGGGCTGTCCTCTCCCAGCGGGTAGAGGAGCTCGATCTTGGTGTTGGGCAGTTCGATGAAGACCACCCTGACGCCGTGGTCGGGCTCGTCCTGCGGCGCGCCGACCTGCGCGCCAAGCGCGCCGCGATACTGCTCTGCCGCGGCCTCCAGGTCGGGCACGGCGATGGCGACATGGTTCAGGCGTCCGATCATGGGAAGGCTCTCCTTGGCTGCGGGCGGCTGTGGCGCCGCTTATGCGCGCAGGCGCGCCGGCACCGCAAGGGGCGCGGCGCCTCGAGGGGCGGGAGGCCGGCATGGTTAACCGCATCTTCACTCTGCCGCGCGGAGAGTCGCAAAGGACTCAGCGACAGGAGCCCGCAGATGGACGATACCGATCTCTTCGCCGCAACGCCCCGCCTGACCGCCGCGCGCCCGTTACTCGGGCTGACCATCCTTGTGGTCGAGGACAGCCGCTACGCCTCGGAGGCTGTGCGCCTGCTGTGCCTCAAGTCGGGCGCCCGAATCCGCCGCGCCGACAGCCTGCGCACGGCACGGCGCCACCTGTCGGTCTACCGTCCCAACGCGCTGCTGATCGACATGGGGCTGCCAGACGGCAGCGGCGCGGGACTGATCGCGGAGGCCGCGGCGGCCCAGCCGCGCATCCCGGTGATCCTTGGCATGAGCGGCGATGTCGCGCGGGAGGGCGAGGCGCTGGGCGCCGGGGCGGATGCCTTCCTGGCCAAGCCGATCGCGAGTCTGGCGCGGTTCCAGACCGCGGTGCTGGAGCACCTGCCCGAGCGTGCGCGCATCAGCTGCCCGGAGATGCCCGCGGCCGAGCTGCGGCCGGACCCGGCACTCTACCGCGACGATCTGGCCCATGCCGCGGGGATGATCGGCGGCGAACTCGGGGATGCCTCGCTGGACTACCTGGTGCAGTTCCTGTCCGGCCTCGCGCGCAGTGCGGGCGACGCGCCGCTGTCCGAGGCGACGGACGCGCTGGCGGAAGCGCACCGCAAGGGCCGGGCGCCGCGCACGCATCTGGCCCAGGTCGCCGGACTTGTGCAGGAGCGTCTGGCGCGGGCGTGTTGAACGGGCGCGGTCTTCGCGGCGGCGCGGTGGCGCGCACAGGACCCGCGCGGCAGGAGCGATCGACGGACCGGCGGCGCGGCAGCCGCGCGCTTCGTTGCACCGGGGCATCTGGCGCCGCGGCGACACTCCCGCCGGGCGGCGCATCTTGCGACGAGGCCCCGGTCTGGCTGCATCGGGCGGGGCAAGGCAGCGGGAAATCGACGGCCCGGCCCGCCCGGGCTCAGTCCTTCGGCGCGAGCCTCAGACCAAGCTCCATGAGCTGTTCGGCCGTGGGGTCCGACGGGGCGCCCATCATCAGATCCTCGGCGCGCTGGTTCATCGGGAAGGGGATGACCTGGCGGATGTTGATCTCGTCCGCCAGCAGCATGACGATCCGGTCGATGCCCGCGGCGCAGCCGCCGTGCGGCGGCGCGCCGTAGTGGAAGGCGGTGTAGAGCCCGCCAAAGCGGCGGCGCACCTCCTCTTCGGAATAGCCCGCGATCTCGAAAGCCCGGAGCATCACCTCCGGCCGGTGGTTGCGGATCGCGCCCGAGACGAGTTCGTAGCCGTTGCAGGTGAGATCGTACTGGTAGCCCAGCACCTCCAGCGGGTCGCCCTGCAGCGCCTCGAGCCCGCCCTGCGGCATCGAGAAGGGGTTGTGCTCGAAGTCGATCGCGCCGGTCTCGGCGTCCTTCTCGTAGATCGGGAAATCCACGATCCAGGCGAAGGCGAAGCGCCCCTCGTCCAGATGGCCCAGTTCGCGCCCGATCACGTCGCGCGCCCGCGCCGCCACGCCGATGAAGTCCTTGGGCCGGCCACCCAGGAAGAAGGCCGCGTCGCCCTTGCCAAGGCCCAGTTGCTTGCGGATCGCCTCGGTCCGCTCGGGGCCGATGTTCTTGGCCAGCGGGCCTGCGGCTTCGACCCCGCTCTCGCCGTCGCGCCAGAAGATGTAGCCCATCCCCGGCAGCCCCTGTTGCTGGGCAAAGGCGTTCATCCGGTCGCAGAACTTGCGCGACCCGCCGTCGGGCGCGGGGATGGCGCGC
>NZ_JBKHAQ010000133.1:0-7049 GCF_046542825.1 Rhodosalinus sp.
ACGAGGTCGACAAGATCACCCGCAAGTCGGAAAACCCCTCGATCACCCGCGACGTCTCGGGCGAGGGGGTGCAGCAGGCGTTGCTGAAGCTGATGGAGGGCACGGTAGCCTCCGTGCCGCCGCAGGGCGGGCGCAAGCATCCGCAGCAGGAATTCCTGCAGGTGGACACCACGAACATCCTCTTCATCTGCGGTGGCGCCTTCGCCGGGCTCGACCGGATCATCGCGCAGCGCCACAAGGGCAGCGCGATGGGCTTCGGTGCCGACGTCCGCTCGCAGGAGGATCGCACCGTGGGTGAGGTGTTCACCGATCTGGAGCCCGAGGACCTGCTCAAGTTCGGTCTGATCCCCGAATTCGTCGGCCGCCTGCCGGTGATCGCCACGCTCGAGGATCTGGACGAGGATGCGCTGGTCGAGATCCTGACCGCGCCGAAGAACGCGCTGGTGAAGCAGTATCAGCGTCTTTTCGAGCTTGAGGACGTCACCCTTACCTTCACCGACGAGGCGCTGCGCGCCATCGCCCGCCGCGCGATCAAGCGCAAGACCGGCGCGCGGGGCCTGCGCTCGATCCTCGAGGACATCCTGCTCGACACGATGTTCGAACTGCCCGGCATGGAAAGCGTGACCGAGGTCGTGGTCAACGACGAGGTCGTGACCGGCGATGCCAAGCCGCTGATGATCTACGCCGACCAGAAGAAAGAGCCCGCCTCGGCCGGCTGACAGGTTTCGATTTCGAAAAGCGCGGCCCGCACCCAAGGTGCTGGTCGCTTTCGTTTTCAGCGCGGCATGTGGGTGTCGTGCACCGCGTCCGGGATGTCCTCGGGACACAGCGCAGGCCAGTCGCCATTGCCGATGAATCCGGCCTCGGCCAGCGCCGCGCCCGCGCGCGGCAGGTCCAGCTCGCCAAGGTCCAGCCGCTTGCGGTTCACCTGTCGGTCCCGCCAGACGCGCGAGAGTGTCTCGATCAGCAACGGCGGCCTCCCGGCGAAGGCAGCGATATGCGCCGCGATCTGGTCGGTCGCGCCCGAGCGGCGGCGCACGATCACGGCAACCTGCTGTTCGGGTCGTGCGAGGAAGGCGAAAAGGTGCAGCGCGGACCCCTCCGCCGCCACCACCTGCCGCGCGGCCTTGTAGCGGGCGGCCTGCGTGGCAAGATCGTGCCGCTCGGGGTGGAAGATCTCGTAGCCCTGCGCGGCCAGTTCCGCCTCCAGCCGATCCTCCCCGATCAACCCGCCGCGACCGGGCCCCAGCGCGCTGCGGCTGATGTAGAGCCGTTCCGGACCTTCGGGGGCAACGTCGCGGGCGAAGCGGGCTTGCATCGTGGCGCGAAAGGCGGCCGTCCCGGCCGTGATCGCGCCCAGCCCGAAGCCCTGGCCGGGCACGATCAGCTCCTGCACCTGCGCGGGATCGGCCTGCAGCCGCACGGGCAGGTCGATGCCCATCAGCGCGAAGAAGTCCCGATGAAACGCCGACATCGGCGCGTCGCGCCCGCGCCGGTCGATGAACAGCAGCCCGTCGAGCGGGCCGGTCTCCGCGTCGAGCGCCCAGAGCCGGGCAGGGGATTCCGCCACGAAATGCGAGAAGGTCCGCATGAAGACCCCGCCCCAGAGCCAGCGTCCCGAGAGCCGCGCCGCCGGCGGAGCGACGGGCGGCGGCGCGGTCAGCAGCCGCCGGTTGCGCCAGAGCGCCGCCTCGGGGACGAGCCGCCCCTCGGCGTCGCGCACGCCCGCGGGCGTGACGAGGCCCTGGCCGGTGGGCGGATAGACGCGCGCGCCAGTGACCGTCTGCAGCGAGGTGGACCAGCCTCCGTCCGGGTGCGGCGGGTCGCCCACCGGCTCGGCCGTGGCCCGTGCTGCATCGCGTTCCGCGCCCCACACCATGCGGGTCGAGACATCGTGCCGCCGCGCGAAGCCCTGGGCGCGCAGGATGTCCTTGGCGCGCCTCATGCCCTCTGGCCCGTAGATTTTCGGGTGGAATTCGATCACCACCGTGCGGAGGCCCGTAAGGTCCGCGTGTTCGAGAAGCTCCAGTTCCGCCCCCTCGATATCCGCCACCAGCACGGTGGGCCGGAAAGCGGCCCGCACCGCCGCAAAGTCCTCGGTCGCCACCTCCACCGGCTGCGTGCGCGCGCCGCCTGCAAGCGACGAGCCGAGGTAGGAGTTGTGGACATTGAAGGTAACGGTCTCAGGCCGCCCCGGTCCGGCCCAGAGCACCGCGTTGCGCACCGCGATGCGGTCGGTGAGGCCGTTGGCACGGTAGAGCGCCTGGATATGCGGCACGAGCGCCGGGTTCGCCTCGTAGGACAGGACCGCCTCTGGCTGCGCGCGCAGCGCGGTCAGCGCCCCCACGATGCCCAGGCCGGCCCCCAGTTCCAGCACCCGGTCACCGCGGCCGATCAGCGCGAGGGCTGCGCGAATCTCTTCCCCCTCGTAGCGCGCCGCTGCGATGCGGCGAATCCGCGTCTCGGTGAGAAAGGGAGAGGCGGGCACCTTGAGGCCCATGCACTCCGTCGCGATTGCCTGCTCCTGCATCCATGTCTCCGCAATCCCCCGCCCCGAACGTAGCGGCTTCGCAGCCCCCGGCACAGGGCGTCCTGCATCACCCGTGACACGCCGCGCCGCCCGTGCCACACCGGCCGCGCGCTCTGGACCTTGCGCCGGTGCTGGTCCATATGAGGGGCGTCAGCCGGAGGGCCGCATGGGTATCTTGAGCTTTCTCAACCGCGTCGCGACCTGGTGGAACGGGCAGACCATCGGCACGCAGATCTTCACCTGGCGCAACGGGGTCAAGGTGGGCGAGGACGAGGCCGGCAACGCCTTCTACCGCAACCGCGACGACACGAAGCGCTGGGTGATCTTCAACGGCGAGGCCGAGGCCAGCCGCGTGAGCCCCGACTGGCACGGCTGGCTGCACCATACCTGGGACGAGCCGCCGACAGAGCGCCCGATGGCACACAAGCCGTGGGAAAAGCCGCATCAGGAAAACCTGACCGGCACGCCCTTGGCCTATGCGCCGCCGGGGTCGATCCGGCGCGTGAATCCGGCCCCGCAGCGCGACTACGAACCCTGGACGCCGGAGTGAGCGCGCGATGAGCCACAGCGCGGGCGAGATCGTGCTGGGCGCCGCGGTGATCGTCGTCGCGGCCGGCTTCGTGGTCTATGCCGGCCAGGTGACGGGCTTTGGCGCAGAGCGCGGCGGCTACCCCCTGACCGCGAGTTTCCGGTCGATCGAGGGCGTGTCGGTCGGCACCGACGTGCGGCTCGCAGGCGTCAAGATCGGCACTGTCACGGACATCGACCTGAACCCCGAGACATATCGCGCGGACACCACCTTCACCGTCGATCAGGGGGTGCGCATCCCCGACGACAGCGCGGCGGTGATCGCGTCCGAGGGGCTGCTTGGCGGCAACTACCTCGAAATCTCGCCCGGCGGATCGATGTTCTACTTCGCGCCGGGCGACGAGGTCATCGACACGCAGGGCTCCGTCAGCCTGATCTCGCTGCTGATCCGCTTCGTCACGGGCGAGGAGGACGGGTGAGGCGTGCGGCTTCTCTGACCCTGGCGCTCCTGCTGGCCCTGTCGCCTGCCGCGGCGCAGGAGCCCGCGGAGCGTGGCACCGGCGCCGTGCTGCGCGGTCTCGACAAGATCAACGGCGAGGTCGAGGATGTGCGGCTGTTGAACGGCGCGCGCGTGTCGCTCGGCCGCCTTCAGATCCGGCTGACCGAGTGTCGCTATCCCGCCGGTAACCCCGCCGGCGATGCCTGGGCCTTTCTCGAAATCGCCGAGGAGGGGCGCCCCGATCCGGTGTTCCGCGGCTGGATGATCGCGTCCTCGCCCGCGCTCAACCCGCTCGATCACGCGCGCTACGACGTCTGGGTGTTGCGCTGCACCACGAGCTGACCCGAAGCGGGCAGGGGCGGCGCGGTGAAATCGGCGTGCCGCGCCAGCGCCTCGGCCAGCTTGCGGTGATATTCCGTCCGGCTGATCTCGACCCCGCCCAGCGAGGCCAGGTGCGGCGTCAGGAACTGCGTGTCGAACAGCACGAAGCCCGCCTGCCGCAGCCGGTCCACCAGCCAGGCCAGCGCGATCTTCGAGCCGTCGCGGCGGAGTGAGAACATGCTTTCGCCGAAGAAGGCCGCACCCAGCGTGACACCATAGATGCCGCCCGCAAGCTCGCCGTCCATCCAGACCTCCAGCGAATGGGCGTGGCCCAGGCGGTGCAGCGCCGTGTAGAGGCGGCGGATTTCCGCGTTGATCCACGTCTCGTCGCGGTCGGCGCAGGCGTCGATCACGCCCTCGAAATCGGCGTCCACCGTCACGCTGTAATCATCGCGCCGCAGCCGCTTGGCCAGCGAGCGCGAGATGCGTAGTCCGTCCAGCGGGATCACCCCGCGCCTGCGCGGATCGACCCAGAAGATCTCTTCGTCCTCGCGCCGCTCCGCCATCGGAAAGAGGCCCACGGCATAGGCGCGCAGCACGAGTGCGGGTGTCAGTCCCTCGCCGTCCTCCGTCGCCGCGCCCATCGGCCCGCGCTCAGGCGGCTGCCTGCCGCTCGAGCCATTGCTCCAGCCAGTGGATCGTGTAGGCGCCGCTGCGCACGGCAGGCTCCTGCAGCAGCGCGCGAAAAAGCGGGATGGTGGTGTCCACCCCGTCCACGATCAGCTCGCCCAGCGCCCGGTTGAGCCGCGCCAGCGCCTCGTCCCGGTCGCGGCCGTGCACGATCAGCTTGCCGATCAGGCTGTCGTAGTAGGGCGGGATCACATAGCCATCGTAAAGCGCCGAATCGATCCGCACACCAAGGCCCCCCGGCGCATGATACTGGGTGATGCGGCCCGGCGAGGGCGCGAAATCCGGCAGCCGCTCGGCGTTGATCCGCACCTCGATGGCGTGGCCGTTGATCACCAGATCGTCCTGCGTGAAGGACAGCGGCTGGCCGCCCGCCACGCGGATCTGTTCGCGCACCAGATCGACGCCAAAGATCGCCTCGGTCACCGGGTGCTCGACCTGAAGCCGGGTGTTCATCTCGATGAAGTAGAACGCGCCGTCCTCGTAGAGGAACTCGATGGTGCCCGCGCCGGAATAGCCCAGCTCGGCCATTGCTTCCGCGCAGATCGCGCCGATGCGCGCGCGCTCCTCGGACGTGATCGAGGGGCCCGGCGCCTCCTCCAGCACCTTCTGGTGGCGGCGCTGCAGCGAACAGTCCCGCTCCGCCAGATGCACTGCCTGCCCACGGCCGTCGCCGAAGACCTGGATCTCGATGTGCCGCGGCCGCTCCAGGTATTTCTCCAGATAGACCTCGTCGTTGCCGAAGGCGGCCTTGGCCTCGGCGCGCGCGGTCAGGAAGGCGCGCTCCATCTGGGCCGCGTCCCGCGCCACCTTCATGCCGCGCCCGCCGCCGCCGGCGGTGGCCTTCACGATCACCGGATAGCCGATCTCGGCCCCCAGCCGCAGCGCCTCGTCCAGCGACGCCACTCCGCCGTCGGAGCCCGGGACGCAGGGCACGCCCAATTGCTTCATCGTCTCCTTGGCCGCGATCTTGTCGCCCATGACCCGGATGTGCTCGGCCGAGGGACCGATGAAGGTCAGCCCGTGATCCTCGACGATCTGCACGAACTGCGCGTTCTCCGAAAGGAAGCCGTAGCCCGGATGGATCGCCTGCGCCCCCGTCACCTCGCAGGCCGAGATGATGGCGGGCATGGAAAGATAGCTGAGCGCCGCCGAGGGCGGGCCGATGCAGACGCTCTCGTCGGCCATGCGGACGTGCATCGCGTCCGCATCCGCGGTGGAATGCACGGCCACGCTGGCGATGCCCATCTCGCGGCAGGCGCGCACCACGCGCAGGGCGATCTCGCCGCGGTTGGCGATCAGGATCTTGTTGAGCATCGCGCGCCCCTCACTCGATGATGACGAGGGGGGCGCCGTATTCCACCGCCGCGCCGTCCTCGACCAGGATGCGCCGGATCGTGCCGGTGCGGGGCGCGGGGATGTGGTTCATCGTCTTCATCGCCTCCACGATGAGCAGCGTGTCGCCCTCTGCGACCTGCGCGCCGACGCTGACGAAGGGCGAGGCCCCCGGCTCGGGCTGCAGATAGACCGTGCCCACCATGGGCGAGGTCACCGCGCCCGGATGGGCGGCAGGATCCTCGGCGGGTGCGGGGGTCTCGGCGCGCGCGGTCTCTGCAAGGCCGGTCTCGGCCGGCGGCGTGGCGGCGGCGGGTGGCAGAGCCTGCGGCGCGGGGGCGGCGCCGCGCGCCGCGCGGCTCAGCGTGACGTCGAGCCGGTCATCCTCCCCCCGCCGCCGCTCCACCGTCAGTTCGGTCAGGTCGCTCTCGCGCAGGATCTCCGCCAGCGCGCGGATGAAGGCCACGTCGTCGTCATGCGGGGTCGTCGTCATCGGATCCTCGAGCCGTTGCCGGGCGCCGGGGCCCGCCTGGCCCCGGATCGGACCCTCTATAGGCGAAGGCTCCGGGTGAGGAAAGCGGGGTCGTGACGTGGCCTTGCGGTGAAGGTGTCGCCGGTTTCCGCGGCGGCTTGGCGCGATGCCCACGCTCCTCCGCCCGGAGTGGCGTCGCCCGGTCCGCGATCCGGGCCAGGCGAAGAAGATGCCAGCAGGGCAGGGGTCGACGACCGGGCTGTATCGGGCTGGCGATTGCCGCCAGCGCGCTGCTTCCGCATGGGTGCCGGAAGAAGCCTCGGGGGCAGCGGGCTGCTGCGCGCGCAGGAGCGCGGCGAGACGGATCGGCGCGGGGGGCGCGCAGTGGTCGCGCAGCCGGCGACCCGCCCAAGAGGTCGTGGGTCAGGGCAAACGCACCGACCTCTGCCAAAAGGAGCACCGGCGCGCGGGCACCGGCGCGGGCACGGACAGCCCGGCTGGCGCCGTCGCGCCGGCAGGCGGGAAGGCATGGACGCTCATGGCGCGGTGTCCGTCGCATCAGGCGCCGCCGCGCCTGTCGATCCTCGCCCACATCTCTTGCGAAACCGTTAACGGGTGCGGCTCACGCGGTCACCCTGTTCATCCTGTTCTGGACCAGGTCGTCGACGACGGCGGGG
>NZ_JBKHAQ010000134.1:0-6972 GCF_046542825.1 Rhodosalinus sp.
CTGCCGGGCCCGCAGGCGGGCAGCGACTGTTGCGCCACGACCGGCATCGGCGCGAAGAGGCCGAGGACGAGGGCCATCGCGGTCGCAGGGCGGTGTGCAGGGCGGGACATGGCGCGCTCCTTGCTGATCTCGACGGCGAACCAACGCTGCAGGGCGTGACATGTTTCGTCAGAGGCGGCCGGAGTGAAGATCGGGGAGCGGTCGCGGCGCCGTCAACTGCGTCAGGAGGCGAGGGGCCTTCCGACGCCTGGAGTCCGATCACCCTGCGCGCAGCGCCCCCATCAGGCGCGCCTTCTCGCCCACGTCGTCCGGGCGCGAGATCGCCTCTGCCAGCGCCTCGATCGTCTCGATCGAGTGCCCGGCACGGAAGCTGTCGACATGTGGCAGCATCGCCCGGATGCCGGTGGCGCGCGGCGCGAACTCTCCGAACCGCAGAAGCGGGTTGATCCACACGAGCCGCCGGGCGGTCAGGTGCAGCCGCTCCATCTCGCTCGAGAGGCGGTCGGGATCGCCCCGGTCGAGCCCGTCGGTGATCAGCAGCACCACCGCCCCCTGCCCCATCACGCGCCGCGACCAGTCGCGGTTGAAGGCGTGCAGGCAGTCGCCGATCCGCGTGCCGCCCTCCCAGTCCTGCGCCTCGGCCCCCGCGGCGGCGAGTGCCGCGTCCACGTCGCGGCTGCGCAGGTGGCGGGTGACGTTGGTCAGCCGGGTGCCGAAGGTGAAGGCATGCACATCGGCCCAGCCCGCGCCCTTCCGGTTCGACACCGCGTGCAGGAAATGCAGCAGGATCCGGCTGTATTGGCTCATCGAGCCCGAGATGTCGCAGAGCGCGACCAGCGCCGGCCAGCGCGGGCGCGGCCGGACATGGTGCAGGGCCTGCATCTCGCCCCCGGTGCGCATCGCGGCGCGCAGCGACCGGCGGCGGTCGATGCGCCGCCCCGCCGGCGCGGCTTCGGCCCGGCGCGAGGGGAAGGGCCGCACGGGAAACGCCAGCCGGGCCAGCATGCGCCTGGCCGCGGCGACCTCCTCGGTGCTCATCTGCTCGAAATCCAGGGTCCGCAGGCGTTCCTCCCGTGACATGGTGAACGCGGCGTCGACCTCGATCTCGCTCTCCTCGCCCTCTTCCTCCGGCGGGCGCGCGCGTTCGGGCATCCGGGCGCCGTCGAGCAGCGCCTCGGCCGCGCGCTTTTCCGCCGCCTGGGCTGTGCGGTCCTCGGCCACGCCGCGCACCGCGGGGAGCATCATCGCCATCATGTGTTCCATGAACCGCGGATCGCGCCAGAACAGTCGGAAGACCTGCGCGAAGACCCGCCGCTCTTCGGCGCGCGAGACGAAGCAGGCCTCGAGCACATGGTAGAAATCCGCCCGCTCCGTGAAGCCCGCGGCCTCGACCGCGCGCACCGCGTCGGCCACGCGCCCGGTGCCCGTCCGCAGGCCCGCCTTGCGCAGCGCGCGTGCGAAATGGACGAGGTTGGGCACAAGCCGGGGGTTTTCGGGCAGGTCGAGGGGGCGATGTTCGGGCATCGGGCTCAGGCGCAGGCAGCGCGATCGGCAGGGGGGCGCTGCCCCCGTCCGCCTGCGGCGGACTCCCCCGGGGTATTTCCGGCAAGAGGAAGGACCGGGGCGGCGCTCATGCCGGGGCCATCTCCGCGCGGGCCTCTTCGAGCAGGCGCGCGGCTTCGGAGCCCTGCAGGCGGGCGATGTCGTCCTGGTACTTGAGGATCGCGCCCAGCGTGTCGGCGATCACCTGCGGGGAAAGCTCGACCATGTCGAGCGCGAGCAGGCATTTCGCCCAGTCGATGGTTTCCGCGACGCCCGGCTTCTTGAAGAGGTCCTCCGTGCGCAGGCGCTGGACGAAGGCCACCACCTCGCGCGAGAGCGCCTCCGAGGCCTCGGGCACGCGCGCCCGGAGAATCGCCATCTCGCGGTCGAAGTCCGGATAGTCGACCCAGTGGTAGAGGCAGCGGCGCTTGAGCGCGTCGTGCACCTCGCGCGTGCGGTTGGAGGTCAGGATGACGATGGGCGGTGCGGGCGCGCGGATGGTGCCGATCTCGGGGATCGTCACCTGGAAGTCCGACAGCGCCTCGAGCAGGAAGGCCTCGAAGGGGGCGTCGGTGCGGTCAAGCTCGTCGATCAGCAGCACGGGCGGACCGCCGTCCTGCGGCGACATCGCCTCGAGCAGGGGGCGGCGGATCAGGAAACGCTCGGAGAAGAGTTCGTCGGTCAGCGCCTCGCGGTCGGTGCCCTCCACCACTTCGGCGGTGCGGATCGCGACCATCTGCGCGGGAAAGTTCCATTCGCAGACGGCCGAGGCGGCATCCAGCCCCTCGTAGCACTGCAGCCGGATCAGCCGGCGGCCCAGGGCGGCGGCCAGCGCCTTGGCGATTTCCGTCTTGCCGACGCCGGCCTCGCCCTCGAGGAAAAGCGGCCGGCCCAGCCGCAGCGACAGGAAGGTCACGGTGGCCAGCGCCCGGCCGCAGACATAGCCCTGCGCGCCCAGCATCGCCTGCACATCGTCGATCGAACCCGGTGCGGACATGCGCTCTCCTCTCCTGCGCCAAAGAAGGGCATGGGGCGGGCGGCGGGTCAAGGCGCGCCTTGTGGCCGCGCGTTGACCCGGCGCCGGGGCTTCGCCATGATTCGGACCAGATTGCCCGCCAGGGTGGGCGCGCAGGCAGCGGGGCGGCACGGGCAGTGGCGGCGGATCGGACAGGGGGCGAGGCGGCGGGCCACGCGTTGCGCGTGGCCGCGGTGACCTGCGTCAAGAACGAGGGGCCGTTCCTGATCGAATGGATCGCGTGGAACCGGCTGATCGGGGTCACCGATTTCCTGATCTACTCCAACGACTGCACCGACGGCACCGATGCGCTGCTGGACCGGCTGGCGGCGCATGGCGTGGTCCGCCACCTGCCGAACCCGGCAGAGGGGCGCAACTACCAGATGGAGGCGCTGAAGGCCGCGGCGCAGGATCCGGTGGTGCAGGCGGCGGACTGGGTCTGGATTGCCGACGTGGACGAGTTTCTCAACATCCATGCGGGCGACGGCACGATCCCCGCGCTGATCGCGGCCTGCGGCGATCCGCAGGCGATTTCCGTCACCTTCCAGTTCTTCGCCAACGGCGGCACGGAGCGGTTCGAGGACCGCCCCGTCATCGCCCAGTTCACCCGCACCCACAATCCGGACATCTGGTGCGGCGAGACGGCGATCGAGGTCAAGACGCTGGTGCGGCGGGATTTTCCGCTGCAATACTACGGCGCGCACCGGCCCTTTCTGCGCAAGGGGCTGCCGGCGGAGGCGCGGCCGCGCTGGACTGACGGCTCCGGCCGCCCCGTGCAGCACCGCTTTCTCGTCGCCGCCAATTCGCGGCGCATCCGCAAGTTCCCGGCGCGGGGCGCCCGCGATCTGGCCACGCTCAACCATTACGCGCTGCGCTCGCTGGAAAGCTACCTCGTCAAGAACGACCGCGGCGACGTGAACCGCGAACACCGCGCCTTCGACGACGCCTATTGGCGCGAGCGCAACGATGGCGGCTGGGAGGAGACGAGCATCCTGCGTCACCTGCCTGCGCTGGAGCGCGAGATGGCGGCGCTGAAGGCGCTCCCGGGCGTGAGCGCGCTGCATGATGAAGCCGTCGCGCGGCATCGGGCGCGTGCGGCGGAATTGCTGGGGCGGCCGGAGTATCGGGACCTGTGCGACCGGCTGCGCGCCGCACCCGCGATCTGCGCCGCCGAGGCGGCGCTGATCGACGAGCTGGGACTGGAAGAGGTATGAGCCGGGTGCGCGTCGTCAACCTTGGCCTGCCGAAGTCGGGCACCACGACCTTCAACAAGGCGCTGACCGAGGCGGGGCTTGTGGTGGCCGATCACCGCATCCGGCCGCGCCAGACGACGGACCGCGGCCTGCACGGGCTCTTCGTGGGCGACCTGATGTATCGTGGCTATTTCGGCTCGGGCGATCCGCTGGCGCTGTTCGGGGGGTTCGACGCGATCTCGGAAACCAGCGTGATGCGGCAGGGCGTGAACTTCTGGCCGCAGACGGATTTCGGGCTGATCGAGGCGCTGCGCACGCTGCACCCCGGCCTGCGCTTCGTGGCCACCCGGCGGCCCACGGCGGACATCTGCGCCTCGATGGCGGGCTGGTCGAACATGATCGACCGGCTGCCCGCCTACGCGATCCCCGGGTTACCAAGGGGCTACGGGCGCGAAGAGGGTGAGCGCGCGCGCTGGATCGACGCGCATTACGCCTTTCTGGCGCGGATCTTCGCCGGCTCGGAGGCCTATCTGGAGCTCGACGTGGGCGCGCCCGACGCGGCGGCGCGGCTGTCGTCGCATCTGGGGCTGGAGATCGGCTGGTGGGGCCGCGCCAATGCCCGGCGGGAGGCGGCGGGCTGATGCGACTCGTGCTGCATGTGGGCCTCGACACCTGGGCGGTCGAGCGGCTGCGCCGGATCATGGCGCAGAAGCGGCAGGGGCTGGCGAAGCGTGGCCTGCTGCTGCCCCGCACGCCGGGAACAGGCAATCACACCCGGCTTTTCATGGCGGTGAGCGACGCGGATCGCGTGGACCTGCTGCGCGCCAGCCGCGGCTTCGCGGCGCCGGAGGCGCAGGACCGGTTGCAAGCGGACCTCGCCGCGGGGCTCGCGCGCGAGGTGGCGGAGGCGCGGCCGGAGGTGGTGGCGCTTTCTGCCCCGCAGCTGGGCCAGCGGCTTGCGCGCCGGTCGGAGCTGGAGCGGCTGCGCGGGATGCTGGCGCCCCTTGGCGCGAGGATCGAGGTGGTCGCGCACATCGAGGCGCCCGCGCACATGCTGGCGCGGGCCTACGCGGCGCAGGTCCTCGACGGGCGCGCGGTGCCCTTGTCGCGCGACCTGGCGCTGGAGGGCGACAGCTGGTGGGACGCCGCGCTTGCGGCGCAGCCGGCCCCGGACCCGGAGCGGGCCATCTTCGCAGAGGTGCAGGGGCCGCCGCACTGGCTGGACCTTGCCCGCTTCGTCGCGGAGTGGGAGGCGGTCTTCGGCTCGGGCGCGGTGCGGCTGCGGACGGTGGACGCGGCGGCGCTGTCGGACCGTATGGCAACGCAGGAGATCGCGGCGACCTTCGGACTCGAGGCCCCGCCCGGCAAGGCCGAGGCGGAGGCGCGGCCGGCGGAGCCTTCGGCCGCCTGGCTCGCCCGCGCACGCGCGCTCAATACCGTCTTCCTGCGCTACATCGAGCGGAAGCAGGCGACCCTCCCCCGCCCGCTCTGGCGGCGGATGCTGGGCGAGGTCGAGATCGCCGGCCCGCCCATCGACCCCGGCAGCCTTTCCGCGATCTCGCACCGCTTCGCGGAAGACATGGCGCGGCTTGCAGACGCGCATGGCCTGGATGCAGAGGCCATCGCCCCGCCGGCCGAGGCCGCGCCCTGGGCCGAGGCCGACCCGCAACGGGGCTTTCGCGCCAGCCAGTATCTGCTGGCCTTCCGCCCGCGCATCGACCGCGCCACGCAGGAGGCGCGGCAGACCGAAGCCCCCGCGCCGGTGCCGCAGGCCACGCATCTGCCGCCGCTGGCGCGCGCCAATCTCGCGCGCCTCGCGAACGGCCCCTTCGCCCCGCACAACCGCCTGGGCCGGGTCAACGAGGAGGAGCTGGCCGCGCCCTTCGCGCCCGCGCCGCCCCGCAGCCTGCCGCCGGGCAGCACCGGGCGCGTGATCGTCGGCTGCATGAAGAACGAGGCGCCCTACATCCTCGAATGGATCGCCTATCACCGCGCCATCGGGGTCGACGGTTTCCTGATCTACACCAACGGCTGCGAGGACGGCACCGACGCGATCCTCTCCCGGCTTCAGGCGCTGGGGATCGCACAGCACCGCGCGAATGACGACTGGACCGGCGCCTCGCCCCAGCAGCACGCGCTCGACCGCGCGCTGGAGGAAGCGATCGTGCGCGATGCCGAATGGCTGCTGCACATCGACGTGGACGAATTCGTGAACGTGCGCTGCGGCAACGGCACGCTCGACGATTTCCTCGCCCGCGTGCCCGGGGCGACCAATGTCGCGATGACCTGGCGGCTCTTCGGGCACGGCGGGGTGGAACGGCTGGAGGATCGCTTCGTCACCGAGCAGTTCACCGCCTGCGCGCCCCGCTTCTGCCCCAAGCCGCACACGGTCTGGGGCTTCAAGACGATGTTCCGCAACATCGGCGCCTATGCGAAACTGAGCTGTCACCGCCCCAACAAGCTGTCGCCCGAGCACGAGGGGCGCGTGCGCTGGGTCAACGGATCGGGCGCGGACATCACCGCGGAGGTTGCGAAGAACGGCTGGCGCAGTTCGCAGAAGTCCATCGGCTACGATCTGCTGCAACTGAACCACTACGCGCTGCGCTCTGCCGAAAGCTTCCTGATCAAGCGGCAGCGGGGCCGCGCGCTGCATGTCGACCGGTCCATCGGGCTCAACTACTGGATCCGCATGGACTGGAGCGACGCGAAGGACGTCACGATCCAGCGCAACCTGCCCCGGCTGCGCGCGGAATACGACCGGCTGCTGGCCGACCCAGAGCTTCGGCGTCTGCACGCAGCGGGCCTTGCCTGGCACCGGGCGAAGGCGGCGGAGCTGCGCGCAAACCCGGAATTCGCCGCGCTCTACGCGCAGGCGCTCGAAACCCGGCTGACGGGGGCGGAGCGCGTGGCCTGGGCGCTGGCGCTGGACATGGAGAGCTGAGATGGACGGCACGGGAGAGGAGGACCGCGGCTATCTGCGCTCGCGCGGGCTGCGCATCCCGAAGGATCCGCGCTTCGTCACCGGGCGGACCCGCCGCAACCTGCGCAGCGACGCCTACGAGAAGAAGGAAAGCGACGCGGTGCTGCGCGTGGTCCGCCCCGGCGACCGCGTGCTGGAACTGGGCGCCGGCATCGGCTACATGTCCGCGCTGATCGCCACGCGCACGGCGGCCGCGCATGTCACCAGTTTCGAGGCGAACCCGGCGCTGATCCCGTTCATCG
>NZ_JBKHAQ010000023.1:0-31797 GCF_046542825.1 Rhodosalinus sp.
CGCCCCGCGGGCGGATGGCAGTCCGCACCGGTTGACCACAGCCGGACACGGGCGTCCAGCGGCGGGCAGGACAGGGCATCCCGCGGGGTTGCAAGGATGGGACCTTTCGCGGCTCTATCGGCGCGCCGGCATCGGACACCCCTCTGCGGGGGAAGGCCGCGCGCGCGGCCTTCCCCAGCGCCCGGCCGCGCGGTCAGCGCGCCACTTGCGCCTTTCGCCTGCCCGCACCAGCGCCTAGTCTGCGCGGCGCCGGTTGCGAGAGGGGAACCGCATGACCGCCGCGACACCGATGATGGCGCAGTATCTGGAGATCAAGGCGCAGCATCCGGACGCGCTGCTGTTCTACCGGATGGGCGACTTCTACGAGATGTTCTTCGACGACGCCGTGGCGGCGGCCGAGGCGCTGGACATCGCGCTCACCAGACGCGGCAAGCACGGCGGCGACGACATCCCGATGTGCGGCGTGCCGGTGCATTCGGCCGAGAGCTACCTGCTCACGCTCATCCGCAAGGGCTTTCGCGTCGCGGTCTGCGAACAGATGGAACGCCCGGAGGAGGCGAGGAAGCGCGGCGCCAAGGCGGTTGTGAAACGCGAGGTCATCCGCCTTGTCACCCCCGGCACCCTGACAGAGGACTCGCTGCTCGAGGCGCGGCGGCACAACTACCTCGCGGCTTACGCCGAGGCGCAGGGGCAGGGGGCGCTGGCCTGGGCGGACATCTCGACCGGGGCGTTCCACGTCATGGAGATATCGCGGGTGCGGCTGGGGCCGGAGCTTGCGCGGCTGGCACCGGCGGAGGTCTTGCTCTCGGAAGCACTCGAGGCCGATTGCGCCGCAATCGTCACCGAGTCCGGTGCCGCGATGACCCCCCTCGCGCGCTCGGTCTTCGACAGCACCGGAGCGACGACACGTCTGACACGGCTTTTCGGGGTCGGGACGCTGGACGGCTTCGGCGCCTTCACGCGGCCGGAACTGGCCGCGATGGGCGGGCTGGTGGATTACCTCGAGCTCACGCAAAGGGGGCGGCTGCCGCTCCTGCGCCCGCCGGTGCGCGAAGCGGCGGCGCGGGCGATGCAGATCGACGCCGCGACCCGGCGCAACCTGGAACTAACACGGTCGCTTTCCGGCGGGCGTGCCGGCTCGCTTCTGGCCGCGATCGACCGGACCGCCACCGCGGGCGGCGCCCGGCTGCTCGAGGCGCGGATCGGCGCGCCCTCGCTCTCGCTCGACACGATCCATGCGCGGCAGGCGGCCGTCGCCGCGCTGGTCGGGGACGCCGCCCTCGCCGCCGATCTGCGCGAGGTGCTGCGCCGGGTGCCGGACCTTGACCGCGCGCTGTCGCGCCTGTCGCTCGACCGGGGCGGGCCGCGCGACCTGACCGCCGTGCGCGGCGCGCTGGAACAGGCCGATGCGCTGGCGCGGCGCTGCGACGGCGCCGACCTGCCGCAGCTTCTGCGCGAGGCGCTCGCGGCGCTCACCGGCCACGACGAGTTGCGCGACCTGCTGGCCGACGCGCTGGTGGCCGAGCCACCGCTGCTGGCGCGCGACGGCGGCTTCGTGGCCGAAGGCTTCGACGCCGACCTCGACGAGACCCGCGCGTTGCGCGACGAGGGGCGCGGCGTGATCGCCGGGCTGCAGGCCCGCTATGTGGAGGAAACGGGCATCGCCGCGCTGAAGATAAAACACAACAACGTGCTGGGCTATTTCATCGAGACGACGGCAACCCACGCCGAGCGCATGATGGCCCCGCCGCTGTCGCAGACCTTCATCCACCGGCAGACCACGGCGAACCAGCTGCGCTTCACCACGGTGGAGCTGTCGGAGCTGGAAACGCGGATCCACAACGCCGGCAGCCGCGCGCTGCAGCTGGAGAAGGCCATATTCGCCCGGCTGCGCGCGGCCGTGCTGGAGGCGGCAGGCCCGCTGGGGCAGGTGGCCGCGGCGCTGGCCGAGATCGACCTCGCGGCTGCCTTTGCCGATCTCGCCCGCGGGGCGGACTGGGTGCGGCCGAAAGTGGACGACAGCCGCGCCTTCGACGTGACCGGCGGCCGCCACCCGGTGGTGGAGGCAGCCCTTCGGGCCGAGGGCACGCCCTTCGTCGCCAACGACTGCGACCTGACGGCAGAGGGCGGCGCAGCGGCGATCACGCTGCTCACCGGCCCCAACATGGCGGGCAAGTCCACATGGCTGCGGCAGAACGCGCTGATCGCGCTGCTGGCGCAGACCGGGGCCTTCGTCCCGGCCGAGTCCGCGCACATCGGCCTTGTCAGCCAGCTCTTCAGCCGCGTGGGCGCCTCGGACGATCTGGCGCGCGGGCGCTCCACCTTCATGGTCGAGATGGTCGAGACGGCGGCGATCCTCAATCAGGCCGACGACCGCGCACTGGTGATTCTGGACGAGATCGGGCGCGGCACGGCCACCTATGACGGCCTCTCGATCGCCTGGGCCGTGATGGAGCATCTGCACGAGGTGAACCGCTGTCGGGCGCTCTTTGCCACGCATTATCACGAGCTGACCGCGCTGGCTTCCCGGCTTGACGGGGTGCGGAACGCCACCGTCGCGGTGAAGGAATGGAAGGGCGAGGTGATCTTCCTGCATGAAGTCCGGCCCGGTGCGGCGGACCGTTCCTACGGTGTGCAGGTCGCACAGCTTGCCGGGCTGCCGGCCTCGGTGGTCGAGCGGGCGCGCGGCGTGCTTGAGGCGCTGGAAGCGGGCGAGCGCGACACCGGCGCGCGTCCCAGGGCACTGATCGACGATCTGCCGCTCTTCGCGGCCGCGCCACCGCCCACGCCCGCCGCAGCGCGCGGCCCCTCGCCGCTGATGGAGCGCCTCGCCGCCCTGCATCCCGACGACCTGAGTCCGCGCGAGGCGCTCGAGGTGCTCTACGAGCTCAAGGGGCTGTCGGACGAGACTGCCGGATAGAGCGGCAGCGACAGTCGCGTTGCCACGTTTCGGTGCGCCGAATCAGCCGCGATAGTCGAGAAGGGCGGCGGATATGTCGTCTTCCGCGGCTGTGCCCGAACCGGTGGCCTGCTTCAGGTGCCAGTAGAGATCATCCAGGAACTCGCGCCCCGAGGCGGCAGGGGCAACGCGGACGGCCAGGTCGCGCAGCCCCTTGTCGCCCAGCTGGCCGCCGCCGGGCAGCGGCGCCTCGACAAACCCGTCCGAATGCAGCAGCAGCCGGTCCCCGGGCGACAGCCGCGTCACGACCTCGCCGAAGGAGGCATCGGGCAACAGGCCGATCGGCAGACCGCCCTGACCCAGAAACTCGCAATCGCCCCGTGCCCGCAGGATCAGCGGGTGCGGATGGCCGGCCTGCACCAGGCGCACGCGGCCGGTGCGCAGGTCGATCGTTGCGTAGGCCATCGTGAAGTATTCCTCGACCCCCTTGTCCGCCGCGAGGCGTTCGTTCAGCAGGCGCGCGACCTCTGCCGGAGGTCTCAGCGCGTAGAACTGTTCGAATCGGCGGATCACGGCGAGGTTCTGGTCCAGGAACTCGGCCGACAGATAGCCGCTCAACCGCGCGGCCATCAGGGCAGAGGTGATGCCGTGGCCGGACACGTCGATGGCATAAAGCCCCAGCGTCCCGTGACCGGGACTGAACGCGCCCACCAGGTCGCCGCCGACCTGCCCGCACGGCTCGAAAAGCAGGTTCACCTCGGACCGGCCGAAGCGCCGCGTTCGCTCGGGCACAAGCGACTGCTGGATCTTGCGGGCCTGTTCCAGGTCCGCGTCCAGCGTCGCCTTGGCGGCTTGCAGTTCCTCCAGAGTCGCGCGCACGAGCCGGTTCTTCTCGTTCAGTTCGCGTTCCATGCGGAGAATGCGTTCTCCGGCGGCGAGCCGCGCGCGCAACTCCCCGGCATCGACCGGCTTGGTGAGCAGATCGTCGGCGCCGCAGTCCAGACCCTGCGCGACTTCGGCCTTTTCGTTGCGCGACGTCATCAGGATGAAATAGGTGTAGTGACGTTGGGGCAGGGCACGCAGGGCACGGCACAGGTCAAGCCCGCTCATGCCGGGCATCAACCAGTCGCTGACGACAAGATCGGGCTGCGATTCGCGGCAGAGATCGAGTGCCGCATCGGCGGAAGCGGCTTCCGTCACGCGGTAGCCGGCACGCGACAGCATCATCGACAGCAGCCTGCGCTGGACGCGACTGTCACCGACAATCAGGACATGCCGGACACAGGCGCCATCCGCTTCAGGGCGGGCGGGCAGCTTGGCGGGTCCATCCCGCCGGGCAAGCGTGGCGTTCATTGGCACATCCTTTGACGCCCGCGCGCAGGGCGGAAGGCTGGGGGAAGCGGTCGTGGCGCAGCAGATGCCGCTGCAGTCCCGCGGGGATCGGCAATACCCTGCCCCACGCGTCTGAAGGGAGGGTTAAGGATCGAATGCAAACAAAGGGAGCCGGCGGTCTGCGCGCCGGTTAGCGTCCTGTTTACGCCCGGACGCTCAAGACTGTCGCGGGGGCTGCGAGATCAGAGGTTCCGATGATCGACTGGACCCGCGTTACCGAACTGCACCGAGAAGTCGGTGCCGAGGATTTCGAGGAAGTGGTCACGCTCTTCGTGGAAGAGGTCGAGGCCGCGCTGGACGCCCTGGATCACGATGATCCCTCTCCGGAGCATCTGCATTTCCTCAAGGGCAGCGCCCTCAACCTCGGCTTCACCGCGCTCGCGCAACAATGCGCGCCGCCCGGGAACACGGCCGCGCTGCGGGCCTGTTTCGCCGAATCGAAGGCAAGCTTCCTGTCACAACTGCAACAGCGGCTTGCGGCATGATCTGCGCGGTGGCCCGGCTCGGATGTGGGCCGGCTCAGATCAGGAACTGCGCCAGGATCTCGTCGTCGGTGATGTCCTGATAGACGAGGCCAGCCGCATCCATCCGGGCGAACAGCCGGTCGAAATGCGCCGGTCCCGTCGTCTCGATCCCGATCAGGACGGAGCCGAAGTTGCGCGCGGACTTCTTCAGATACTCGAAGCGCGCGATATCGTCGTCGGGCCCCAGCAGGTCGAGGAAATCGCGCAGCGCGCCCGGCCGCTGCGGCAGGCGCAGGATGAAATACTTCTTCACGCCGGAATAGCGCTGCGCGCGTTCCTTCACCTCCGGCAGGCGCTCGAAATCGAAGTTGCCCCCCGAGGTCACGCAGACGACGCGGCGGCCCCGGATCCGCTCGGCGATCTCGGGGAGGATGTCCACTGCCAGGGCGCCAGCCGGCTCCAGCACGATGCCTTCGACGTTCAGCATCTCCAGCATGGTGCCGCAGATACGGTCCTCGGGCGCGCCCAGCACGTCGGCCGCGTCAACGTCGCGCAGCTGCGCGAAGGGATGGTCGCCCACCATCGCCACCGCCGCGCCGTCGACGAAGGTGTTGATCCGCTCCAGCCGCACGGGCTCTTCCGCGGCAAGCGCGGCGAAGAGGCTGCGCGCGCCCTGCGGTTCGACGAAGGTCATCGGCACCTCCCCGCCGAACCAGCCGCGCGTGCCGGCCGACAACCCCCCGCCGCCCACCGGCAGCACGATGCGGTCCGGCGTCCCCGGCAGTTGCGCCTCTATCTCCAGCGCGACGGTCGCCTGGCCCTCGATCACGTCGGGGTCGTCGAACGGCGACAGGAACTGCGCCCCCGTCTCGCGGCAGTGCTCCTGCGCGGCGCGCAGCGTGTCATCGACATAATCGCCAACCAGCCGCACCTCGACCGCGTCGCCGCCGAACATCCGCGTCTTGCGGATCTTCTGCTGCGGCGTGGTCACGGGCATGAAGATCACGCCCTCCACCCCGAAATGCCGGCACATGTAGGCCACGCCCTGCGCATGGTTGCCCGCGCTCGCGCAGGCAAAACGGCGCCCCCGCCCGATCCGCTTGCGCATCGCGTTGAAGGCGCCGCGCAGCTTGTAGGAACGCACCGGCGACAGATCCTCGCGCTTGAGCCAGATCTCGGCGCCGAAACGCTCCGACAGATGCGCGTTCAGCGTGAGCGGCGTGGGCTCGAACACCTCGCGCATGGCGGCCTCTGCGGCCCGGACGGCATCGCGGAACTCTGTCATGCCGGCACCCTTGCCGCGCCGGCCACGGGCGCGCAAGCCCCGCCGCCTTGCGGGCCCGCGGCAAAGGCGCTATCCGCGCCACGGTTTCCGCGGGAGAATGACGATGGATGCGCCCAAGAAAGTCGTGCTGGCCTATTCCGGCGGGCTCGACACATCGATCATCCTGAAGTGGCTGCAGACGGAATACGGCTGCGAAGTGGTGACCTTCACCGCCGACCTCGGGCAGGGTGAGGAACTCGAACCCGCCCGCGCCAAGGCCGAGATGATGGGCGCCTCCGCCATCTACATCGAGGATCTGCGCGAGGAATTCGTGCGCGACTTCGTCTTCCCGATGTTCCGCGCGAACGCCGTCTACGAGGGGCTCTACCTGCTCGGCACCTCCATCGCGCGGCCGCTCATTTCCAAGCGGCTGGTGGAAATCGCGGCCGCGGAAGGCGCCGACGCCGTGGCGCACGGCGCGACCGGCAAGGGCAACGACCAGGTGCGCTTCGAACTCGCGGCCTACGCCCTCAATCCGGATATCAAGGTGATCGCGCCCTGGCGCGAATGGGACCTGACCAGCCGCACGAAGCTGATCGACTTCGCGGAAAAGAACCAGATCCCGATTGCCAAGGACAAGCGCGGCGAGGCGCCGTTCTCGGTCGACGCGAACCTTCTGCACACCTCCTCCGAAGGCAAGGTGCTGGAAGACCCGGCAAAGGAGGCGCCCGATTACGTCTATCAGCGCACTATCGATCCCGAGGCGGCGCCCGATCAGCCCGAATACGTCGAGATCGGCTTCGAGAAGGGCGATGCGGTCTCCATCGACGGCGAACGCCTCTCTCCCGCGGCGCTGCTGACAAGGCTCAACGCGCTGGGCGGCAAGCACGGCTGCGGGCGGCTCGATCTCGTCGAGGGGCGCTTCGTCGGCATGAAGTCCCGCGGCATCTACGAGACGCCGGGCGGCACGCTGCTGCTGGAGGCGCACCGGGGGATCGAGCAGATCACGCTCGACCGCGGCGCGGCGCATCTCAAGGACGAGCTGATGCCGCGCTACGCCGAACTCATCTACAACGGTTTCTGGTTCTCGCCCGAGCGCGAGATGCTGCAGGCGCTGATCGACCGCAGCCAGGAACATGTCACCGGCACCGTGCGGCTCAAGCTCTACAAGGGGCTGGCGCGGACGGTGGGCCGCTGGTCCGACCACTCGCTCTATTCCGAGGCGCATGTCACCTTCGAGGACGACGCCGGCGCCTACGACCAGACGGATGCCGCGGGCTTCATCCAGCTCAACGCGCTGCGGCTGAAGCTGCTGGCGGCGCGCAAGCGGCGGCTTGGCTGAGCTTTCCGAATTCGTCGCGGCGCAGGATCCGGTCTGGGACCGGGTCCGCGCCGAGTTGCGCGCCGGCCGGAAAGAGACCCACTGGATCTGGTGGGTCTTTCCGCAACTGGCCTCGCTCGGCCGGTCGGAGCGCGCGCGGCACTTCGGCCTCTCGGGCCTGGACGAGGCCGCGGCTTATCTCGCGCACCCGGTGCTGGGACCCCGTCTGCAAGAGGCGGCGCGCCTGATGCTCGCGCACGAAGGCACCCCGCCAGAGGACATCCTGGGCCAGGTGGACGCGCTGAAACTGCGCTCCTCCATGACCCTCTTCGAGGCCGTCCCGGACGCACCGCTGGTCTTCGCCGAGGTGCTGGACCGGCTCTGCGGCGGCGAGCGTTGCCCGCACACGCGCGAGGCGCTGGGTCGCTGACACGCGCCATTCCGCTCAGGTCCTGGCCGCCTCCGACCGGTGCGCCCCTCGGCCAGTCTCCGTGCCACGGTGTAGCCTCCTCGCGCCGGCCGGTTCCCTGCCCGCACCTCCGGTCATTCAATGGTCCAAAAATACCCAAGACCCCGAGTCCGGCGTCAGGCGCTCGGGGTCATTTCTCTCGCGACGGTCCGTTCACCTCTGCGTGACGCACGGCTTCGTGGCTTGTCCTTCCGCGTTGCCGCAGAAGACCCTGTCGCCGCGAAATCCCGGAGGACGAAAGCCATGATCCCTCTCAAGACGCTCAAACCCGCATTGCTCGTTGTGTTGATCGCGGTAGGCTTCACCGTGAAGGCCACCGGCGCGCGCGCGGCGGAAACCGAGACCATCACCGTCGCCGGCGGCTGTTTCTGGTGCGTCGAGGCCGATTTCGAGAAGGTGCGCGGCGTGCAGGAGGTTGTCTCCGGCTATACTGGCGGCACGGTGGCCGATCCGACCTATGAAGAGGTCGTGCGGGGCGGCACCGGCCATTACGAGGCCGCACGCATCTACTACGATCCCGCGCAGATCACCCGCCCGCAGCTTTACGACATGTTCTTCCGCTCGATCGACCCCTTCGACGCAGGCGGGCAGTTCTGCGACCGGGGCGACAGCTACCGCAGCGCGATCTTCGCGGAGAGCGAGGGCGCCCAGGCCGACGCGCATGCCGCCAGGCGCCGGGCCGAGGAAGAGCTGGGCCGCGAGGTGGTGACGCCGATACTCGACCTTGGCCCGTTCTACGAGGCCGAGGATTATCACCAGGACTACTACAAGAGTGACGAGCGCCTGCCCGTCTCCTCGGTGGGCATCGCGGTGCCGAAGAAGGTGGCCTACGAACGCTACCGCGACCGCTGCGGGCGGGACGAGCGGGTGCGCGAGATCTGGGGCGACGACGCGCCCTTTGCCGGCAGCTAGCGCCGGCGCCGCAGATAGACGTAGAAGGCCCCTCCGCCGCCGTGCTTCAGGTGCGCCTCGCGCAGCTGCAGAACGATGGGCGACAGTGGCGGCATCGACAGCCAGTGCGGCAGTTGGTGCCGCAGGACACCGGGGCGGCGCGGGATCGGCCCGTCATCCTCGCCGCGCCGGCCCTTGCCGGTGATGACCAGCACCAGCCGCCGCCCCTCGGCATGCGCCGTCAGCAGGAAGGACTGCAGCGCCGCCTGCGCCTCGTCGACGCGCATTCCGTGCAGGTCGATCCGCGCCTCGGGCTCGAGGCGCCCGCGCTTCATCCGCTGGTGCGTCTTGCGGTCCATCCGCAGAGGATCGGCCGCGACCTTTTCGGACAGCGAGGGGGCGATATCATGCGCCGCGCGATCCTGCGCCTTCTGACCCACGCGGAAGGGGTCGATCCGCGCGGTTCCGTCAAGCGGCCGGGGCCGCCGCGACGGCTTTGGCGTGGTCTCGGGCACCCGGTGGTCGGGGGGCGTCCTGGGGCGTTCGGGGTCCAGCGGGCGCGCGGACTTCGCCACCTCGCGCCACAGCGCCAGTTCCTCGGGGCGCAGCCGACGGCGGCTCATTTCAGCACCTCCGGGAGCATCGCGTAGGCACGCTGGATCGGCAGCAGCACGACCATGCGGCCCGGATCGCGCAGGCTCCCCGCGCGTCGCCCGGCCTCGGAGCCGGTGCCGAAGAAGATGTCGGCGCGCTGCGCGCCCTTGATGGCAGAGCCCGTGTCCTGCGCGATCATCAGACGGCGCATCGGCTGGGCGCCGTCCTTCTCGACCCAGACGGGCGCGCCCAGCGGCACATGCGAGGGATCCACCGCCAGGGTGCGCAGCGGCGTGACGGAGCGGTTCATCGCGCCCAGTGGCCCGCGCTCTGCCGGGACTTCGTTCACTTCCCGGAAAAACACGTAGGACGGGTTGTGGAACAGAAGGTCGCGGCCTGCTTCGGGGTTGCGGCGCACCCAGTTGCGGATCACCTGCGCCGAGACCTGGTGCGGCTCATAGACGCCGCGCCGCACCAGCTCCTGCCCGATGGAACGATACGAATGGCCGTTCGAGCCACCGTAGCCCACCCGAATCACGCTGCCGTCGCGCAGCCTGATACGCCCCGAGCCCTGAACCTGCAGAAAGAACAGGTCCACCGGGTCGTCCACCCAGGCAATCTCGAGGCCGCGGCCGTCCAGCACACCGGAGGTGGAAATTTCCTGCCGTGTCAGCCAGGGCGCGTTTCGGGTCAGTTCGGGCGGGGTCCGGTAGACCGGCACGCGAAAGCGCGGGGTTGGCACGCGCGAGCCCTGCAACTCCGGTTCGAAATAGCCCGTGAAAAGCGCCGGGCGGCCATCCTCGATCAGAACGGGGCGGAAGAACAGCTCGAAGAAGCGGCGCGGATCTTCGAGCCTCTCGGTCTGCGCGAAGGCGCAGAGCGCGGACCAGTCGGGCGCATCCAGATCGGTGCAGGTCTCAAGGAAGGTGTCGAGTGCGGCGGCATGGTCGTCCGCCGCCCAGCCGTCCAGGTCGCCAAACTCCAGCAGGCTGCGCGACGTCTCGGCGCCGCCGGCTGCTCCCGCCACCGAGAGGCCCAGGGCGAATGCCGCGCCCAGCGCCTGCCGCATCACTCCCCCGTGGCGACCAGCTGCCAGTTGGGATCGTCGGAGCCCATGACGCGCGCAAAGGTCCAGACGTCCTTTTGCCGGCGCACCTCGGTCGGGCTGCCCTCGACGATCTCGCCGTTGGCGTCCTTCACGACGGAGGTCAGTTCGCCCACGAAACGCACCGTCACCTCGCCCAGGTGGCTCGAGGTGTCGAAGGTCGCATCCACCAGCGAAACCTCGCGGATGCCCACGAATTCCGCCTCGATGGTCAGGCCCTGCGCCTCGCGCTCGCGGATCACCTCGTCGAAACTTTCATAGACATCATCGGCCAAAAAGCCGCGCACACTTTCCATGTTGCCCTTCTCGAAGGCCATCAGGATCATCTCGTAGGCGCCGCGGGCACCCTGCAGGAAATCGCCGACCATGAAGTCGCGATCCGCCGCCTTCATCCTTGCGAGCGCCTCGGCGGCATCGGACCCTTGGGGGACGTGGTCGACGATATCCTCGTCCGGTCCGCCCTCGATCACCTCGAACTCGGGCCGTCGGGGGGCTGCCCGTGTCTGTTGCTCGGGACCGGAGACGGGCGGCTTCTCGAAGCCGTCACGGGTGCCCAGCACGCTGCGCAGGCGCAGAATGAGAAACACGGCGATGCCGGCCAGCACCAGGAGCTGCAAGAGCGGGGAGTTCATATGAACCTCTCGGGGCGCGCATGGAAACATTCGACGTCCGTGCATATGTAGGGGTCGCTTGCGGTTAAGTCCACCGCTAGCGCAAGACCGAAAGGAACGCCTCGCATGTGGATACTGGCAGCCTTCGTCGCGGTGCCGTTGATCGAGATCGCCCTGTTCATCCAGGTGGGCGGGCTGATCGGGCTGTGGCCAACGCTTGCGATCGTGATTGCCACCGCCGTTGCCGGCACCTGGGCTCTGCGCAGCCAGGGACGGGCGACCGTCGAGGATCTGCGGCGGCGCTTCGACACGCTGGCCGACCCGACGGAGCCGCTGGCGCATGGCGCGATGATCCTTTTCGCCGGTGCCCTTCTGCTGACGCCGGGCTTCTTCACCGATACGGTCGGGCTTTTGCTGATGGTTCCGGCCGTCAGGACCGCGGTCATGCGCTGGCTGGGCAAGCGGGTCGAGGTGCGCCGCTTCGAGATGGGTCAGCATCCCGGCGGCCCGCGCAGGCCGGACCCTTCCCGCCGCCGGCCCGACGACGTGATCGAAGGCGACTGGCAGCAGGTCGATCCCGCAGGGCCGAAGCCCCGGCCGGACGACGAGACCCGTCCTCCCAAGCGGCCAACACATCAGGGGTCCGGCTGGACACGACACTGAGCGTCCCCGGCACCGGGTGTTCCCGGCGCCGCACCGGATTGAGCCTTGCCGCGGGCACTGCTAAAGCCCGCGCGAGATCAATGCAGCGGAGAGCCCGATGAGTGACACCGAAAACGGCAACGGAAACGCCGACCGGACCCCGGCAGCCGGAACCACGGGCCAGGGCACGCCGGACGCGCAGCAGCAGGCACAGCAGACGCCGCGCATGAACGTGCTCGCGCAGTACATCCGCGACATGAGCTTCGAGAACATCCTGGTGCAGAAGGGCGGGCAGGCGCAGGGTCAGCCCGACGTGCAGGTGCGCGTCAACCTCGACGCAAAGCGCAGGCAGGCCGAGAACCAGTACGAAGTCTCGATCAAGCTGACCGTCGATTCGAAGTCGAAGGAAAGCGGCACGCAGCTCTTCCTGCTCGAGATAGACTACGCGGGCGTCTTCCAGATCGAGAACGTGCCGGAGAACCAGTTGCATCCCTACCTGATGATCGAATGCCCGCGGATGCTGTTCCCCTTCCTGCGGAGGATCGTCAGCGACGTATCGCGCGACGGCGGCTATCCGCCGCTGAACCTGGAAAACATCGATTTCCTTCAGATCTACCGCAACGAGATCGTGCGGCGTCAGTCGGAACAGCAGGCGCAGGGCAAGGTGGCGACGGGACCCAGCGGCACCGCCTGACGCCACTCAGGGCGCGGGCCAGAGCGACTTGTCCCCGAGGCGCGCGACGAAGGTTGCGTGCGCCTCTGCTTCCTCGGCGGTCACGCGGGACGCAAGCCTTCGCGGTCGCGGACCCGGCCGCCATTCCTGTTGCGGGCTGTCGGCGCCGGTTGCGCCGCGCTGACCTCCGCCCAGCAGAAGGCCGGGTTGCCGGCCCCCGATCAGCTCCAGGTAGACCTCGGCCAGGATTTCCGCATCGAGCAGCGCGCCATGCAGCGTGCGCGCCGAGTTGTCGATGCCGAACCGGCGGCACAGCGCATCGAGCGATGCGGGCGATCCGGGAAAGCGCCGTCGGGCCAGCGCCACGGTGTCCACCGCGCGGGCCATTGGCAGTTCCGGCAGTTTCAACCGGCCGAACTCGGCGTTCAGAAAGCGCATGTCGAACTCGGCATTGTGGATGACCAGCTTCGCATCCCCGATGAAATCGACGAAGGCGCCCGAAACGGCTGCAAAGAGCGGCTTGCCGCGCAGGAAGTCGTCGCCCAGCCCGTGCACGGCAAAGGCTTCTGCCGGCATCGGGCGTTCGGGGTCGATGTATTCGTGGAAATGCCGGCCGGTGGGCACATGGTTATGAAGCTCCACCGCGCCGATCTCGACGATCCGATGTCCGTCGAACGGGTCGAGGCCCGTGGTCTCGGTATCCAGCACGATCTCACGCATCGGCGCGCGTCCTCCTGATGTCGTCGACCACGGCCCGCACCTGCGCGCGGGCGTGCTCTGGCGTGTCGGTCACGATGACATAATCCGCGCGGGCGACCTTTTCCGCGCTGGGCATCTGGCGGGCGAGGATACGGTCCAGATCCGCCTCGGTCATCGTGCCGCGCGCCAGAACGCGGCGCCGCTGTTCGGCTTCCGGCACGGTGACGACCGCGACGGCATCCATCGCGGCGTCTCCGCCGGTCTCGAAGAGAAGCGGGATGTCGAATACGACGATGTCGGATCCTGTCGCTTCGGCGAAGCGCGCGCGGTCCTCCGCCACCAGTGGGTGGACGATGGCCTCGATCCGGGCAAGCGCGCCGGGGTCGGACGCGATGATCCGCCGCAGCGCGTCGCGGGACACGGCGCCATCCTCGATCGCCTCTGGGAAGGCATGCTGCAGCGCCGCGACGGCCGCGCCACCGGGGCCATAGGCACGATGCACCGCTGCGTCCGCGTCCCAGACGGCACAGCCCTCTTCCGCGAAGAGCCTTGCCGTCGCGGTCTTGCCCATCCCGATGGAGCCCGTGAGTCCCAGCCGGAAAGGGTTCACGACAGGGCCTCGCGCGTGGCGGCGTCCACCACGGGACGCATCCCGAACCACCGCTCGAACCCGGGCACCGCCTGGTGGATCAGCATGCCAAGGCCATCGACGGGGACGCAGCCCATCTCTGCCGCCACCCGCAGCAGCCGCGTCTGCAGCGGCGCATAGACCAGGTCGCTGACCACGGCGCCAGGCCGCAGCCCGTCGAGTGGCACCCGCAACTCCGGGTGCCCGACCATGCCGAGAGAGGTGGTGTTCACAACGGTCGCCGCCTCCTCGAGCACGTTGCCGGCCTGCACCCAGTCCTCCACGCGGATGCGGGTGCCGAATTCCTGCTTGAGGCGGTCGGCGCGGGCGCGGGTGCGGTTGCACAGCACGATCTCGGGCACGCCCGCCTCGCGCAGCGCCACGATCACGGCGCGTGCCGCGCCGCCCGCGCCAAGGACCACCGCGGGACCTGTGGCAGCCTGCCACTCCGGCGCGTTCTGGCGGATGTTCTCGATGAAACCGTAACCGTCCGTGTTGTCGGCGTGAATCTTTCCGTCGGCGCGAAAGATCACGGTATTCGCCGCCCCGATCAGGGCCGCCCGGTCGGTCACGAGATCGGCGATCTCCAGCAGTCTTTCCTTGTGCGGGATCGTGACGTTCGCCCCGACGAAACCCGCCTTGGGCAGGGTGCGCAGCACCGTCTCCAGGTCGGCCGGCGCCACGTCCATCGGAACGTAATGCCCACGGATGGACAGCACGCGGAGCCAGTGCGCGTGCAGGCGTGGCGACTTTGAGTGCGCGACGGGATGGCCGATCACACCGGCAAGCGGAACAGCTTGGGTGCTCATGCGTCGATCTCCCCACTGAGCGCGAGCCAGTTCAGCAGTTCCAGCAACGGCAGGCCCTGCACGGTGAAGTGATCGCCTGCGACGCTGGCGAAAAGGCGCGCGCCCTCCTCCTCAAGCCGATAGGCGCCCGCGCTGGACCCGATCTCTGGCCAGTTGCGCGCCAGATACCCCTCGAGAAAGGCGTCGGAAAAATCGCGCATCGCCATGCGCGCCACGCCCACATGCCGCCAGAGGGGCTCGCCGTCACGGCAGACGACCGCCGCGGAAAGAAGCTGATGCCGGTCCCCGCGCAAGTCGGTCAGTTGCCGATGGGCGGCGGCGCGGCTGTCCGGCTTGGCCAGAATGCGGCCCCGGTGGTCGAGCACCTGATCGGCGCCTAGCACAAGACGGCCCGGAAACCTGTCGCTGATCCGCCGCGCCTTCATCTCGGCCAGCGCATCGGCCACGTCGCGCGGGCTTGCCTGCTCCTGCTCAAGCGCGGCGCGCAAGGCCGGCTCGTCGATCCGGGCGGGAACGATCTCGATCGGAATGCCGGCCGCGCGCAGGAGCCGCGCGCGCGCCTCCGACCCCGATGCAAGGACAAGCGGCTGATCCATGGGGATGACCTGTGCACCGATCCGGGAAAGACGACTGCATTGTTTCTCCGGCAACATGGGCGCAGATGCAAGCAGGGAGCCCTGGGGGGAAACCGGGCCGTCTGCCCGCAAGCCATCCAGCTGGGGACGGGATAGCAAGGCTTCTTGGGACAAGAGGGCTCATCCCCGGTCCAGAAGCCGTTTCTCCAAGAAGTTATCCTCTGGTCATCCCTACCTCAAAGCGTTGATTTGTTTGATATAAATAATATTTCCAATAGAAAATCCCTGTCTTGTCCACAGTGTTTGGCCGCCCTTGGGCGACCTTGTGCAGAAACAGACAATCCCCAGCTCCGCCTGTGGCCTACCATCACATCTTCTTTTCTTTCCTTTTCTTTGTTCTTAGGGAGACGGGCACGAACCGGAGCGCCCAGATGACCGACCTGCTTGCCCTGCTCTATCCCTGGACCAAGTCGCTGCACATCCTCGCGGTGATCGCCTGGATGGCCGGGCTGTTCTACCTGCCGCGGCTCTATGTCTATCACACGGAACGCTCGACCCCGGGTGACGCGATAGACCCGGTGTTCCAGGTCATGGAGATCAAGCTGCTGCGCCTGATCATGAACCCATCGATGATCGTGACATGGGCTGCCGGGCTTCTGCTGATCTTCACGCCGCAGGCCGGCGTCGGATGGGGCGAGCTGTGGGTCTGGACCAAGGGCGGCGCTGTCATCGCGATGACCTGGTTCCACATGTGGCTGGCTGCCCGTCGCAGGGACTTCGCTGCCGGAGAAAACCGGCTCAGCGGCCGTCAGCACAGGATGATGAACGAGGTGCCGACGGTCCTGCTGGTCGTCATCGTGCTGTCTGTCGTGCTGAAGTGGTGATGCCCGCGGATTGACTCGGACACGAGACCGCAGTATCTGCCGGAAATCCGCCTGTCCCGGCGGCCATTTCCCGCGATTCCCCGACGAGCGCCGCCTCAAGCGGCACGCCATAGGTGCCCCATGACCGAGACCCGTCTCAACCTCGCCGACCTCAAGGCAAAGAGCCCCAAGGACCTGCTGGCGATGGCCGAGGAGCTCGAGATCGAGAACGCCTCGACCATGCGCAAGGGCGAGATGATGTTCCAGATCCTGCGCGAGCGGGCGGACGAGGGCTGGCAGGTCTCGGGCGATGGCGTCATCGAGGTGCTGCAGGACGGGTTCGGCTTCCTGCGGTCTCCCGAGGCCAACTATCTCCCCGGACCGGACGACATCTATGTCTCGCCGGACACCATCCGCCAGTACTCGCTGCGGACCGGCGACACGATCGAGGGCGGCATCCGCGCGCCGGAGGGCGATGAGCGGTATTTCGCGCTGGTCTCCGTCGACAAGATCAACTTCGAGACGCCGGACCGCGCGCGGCACAAGATCGCCTTCGACAACCTGACGCCGCTCTATCCCGACGAGCGGCTGAAGATGGAGATCGAGGATCCCACCATCAAGGATCGTTCCGCGCGGGTCATCGACCTGGTCGCACCGATCGGCAAGGGACAGCGCGCGCTGATCGTGGCCCCGCCGCGGACCGGCAAGACGGTGATCCTGCAGAACATCGCCCGCTCCATCGAGGTGAACCACCCCGAATGCTACCTGATCGTGCTGCTGATCGACGAGCGCCCCGAAGAGGTGACCGACATGCAGCGCAGCGTGAAGGGCGAGGTCATCTCCTCTACCTTCGACGAACCCGCCACACGGCACGTCGCCGTGAGCGAAATGGTCATCGAGAAGGCCAAGCGCCTTGTCGAACACAAGCGCGACGTGGTGATCCTGCTCGACTCGATCACGCGGCTTGGTCGGGCCTATAACACGACCGTGCCGAGCTCCGGCAAGGTGCTGACCGGCGGTGTGGATGCCAATGCCCTGCAGCGACCCAAGCGCTTCTTCGGCGCGGCGCGCAACATCGAGGAGGGCGGTTCGCTCACCATCATCGCGACCGCTCTGATCGACACCGGAAGCCGGATGGACGAGGTGATCTTCGAAGAGTTCAAGGGCACCGGCAACTCGGAGATCGTGCTGGACCGCAAGATCTCGGACAAGCGCGTGTTCCCGGCGATCGACATCCTCAAGTCCGGCACGCGCAAAGAGGATCTGCTGATCGACAAGAGCGATCTGCAAAAGACCTTCGTCCTGCGCCGGATTCTGAACCCGATGGGCACCACCGACGCGATCGAGTTTCTGCTGTCGAAGCTGAAACAGACCAAGACGAACTCGGAGTTCTTCGATTCGATGAACACCTGACTTCGTCCGGGGACGCGCAATGGCGGAGACGATCTTTGCCCTCTCGAGCGCGCCGGGGAAGGCAGGCGTTGCCGTGCTGCGGCTTTCCGGACCGCGAGCCTTTGCTGCGACCGAACGGTGTATGGGCGCGCTGCCCGAGCCACGGCGTCTGGTCCGGCGCGACCTGCGGGATGCCGGGGGCGAGCTGATCGACGAGGCGATGGTCGTTCTCTTTCCCGCGCCGCGCAGTTTCACGGGCGAAGATGTGGCGGAATGGCACCTGCACGGCTCGCCGGCGGTGGTGCGCGCCGCGCTGGCGCGGCTGTCGGCCCTTGACGGGCTGCAAGCGGCAGGTCCGGGCGATTTCACGCGCCGCGCGCTCGAAAACGATCGGCTGGACCTGACCCAGGTCGAGGGTCTTGGGGATCTGCTGGATGCCGAGACCGAAGCGCAGAGGCGACAGGCCGTGCGGGTGCTGTCGGGCGCGATGACGCAGAAGGTCGAGCAATGGCGCGGCCAGCTCCTCCGTGCCGCGGCGCTGATCGAGGCCACGATCGATTTCGCCGACGAGGAGGTGCCCGAGGACGTCACGGACGAGGTGCTGCAGTTGATGGCGGACGTGCGCGAGTCGCTGGAGGCCGAAGCTCGCGGCTCTCGCGTGGCCGAGCGCATCCGCGACGGCTTCGAGGTGGCGATAGTGGGGGCGCCAAACGCCGGAAAGTCCACTCTTCTCAACATGTTGGCAGGACGGGACGCTGCAATCACATCTGAAGTCGCGGGCACGACGCGAGATGTGATCGAGGTGCGTATGGACCTTGCCGGGCTCCCCGTGACGTTGCTCGACACCGCCGGCCTGCGGGAGACGCAGGACCCGGTCGAGAGCATCGGTGTGGCGCGCGCGCGGAACCGTGCAGCGCAGGCGGATCTTCGCGTCTGGCTGAAGTCCACCGAGGAAGAGGGGCCCTTGGTGGAGTTGCAGGCAGACGACATCGTGGTTCGGTCGAAGGTTGACCTTTACGGCGGTGAAGGCGTGTCCGGCCTGACCGGGGCCGGTATCGACGCTCTGGTTGATCAAATCGTCGATGTGTTGTCGAATAGGGCGAAGCTGGTCCAGACGGCAACGCGGGCGCGGCACCTTGAGGCGATTCGGCGCGCGTCAGCCACGCTGGAGGCCGCGGTAATCCTTGTCGGTCGCGGGCCCGAAGCGGCCGATCTTGCGGCGGAAGAGATCCGGGCAGCCATTCGTGCCCTTGAAGCCCTGGTTGGCAGGATCGATGTTGAGGATGTGCTGGGCGAGATCTTCGCCAGTTTCTGCGTTGGAAAGTAGGAGTGTTTCACGTGAAACATTCGCGGTTCGATGTCATTGTCGTCGGTGGCGGTCACGCGGGCAGCGAAGCGGCCCATGCGGCCGCGCGCGCCGGTGCGCGGGTCGCGCTGGTGACACTGTCGCGGGCAGGCATCGGGGTCATGTCCTGCAACCCGGCCATCGGCGGGTTGGGGAAGGGACATCTCGTGCGCGAGATCGACGCGATGGATGGCGTGATGGGCCGCGTGGCGGACGCGGCCGGGATCCAGTTCCGCCTGCTCAACCGCCGCAAGGGACCCGCCGTGCAGGGGCCGCGCGCGCAGGCGGACCGCAGGCTCTACCGCGAAGCCATGCAGCGCGAGATCGACGCCCAGCCCGGCATAACCGTTGTCGAGGGTGAGGTCACGGACCTCGCGATGGAGGACGAAGGCGTCCGCGGCGCGATCCTGGCGGATGGCAGTCGGATCGAAGCACGGTCCGTCGTTCTGACCACCGGCACTTTCCTGCGGGGCGTCATCCACATCGGGGAAGAAAAACGCGCCGGCGGCCGGATGGGCGACAAGCCCTCGGTGCGCCTGGCGGAGCGAATCGACAGTTTCGGCCTGCCGCTCGGTCGATTGAAGACGGGAACGCCGCCACGACTGGACGGCCGCACCATCGACTGGGACGCGCTGGAGCGCCAACCAGGCGACGAAGACCCGGTGATGTTTTCCTTCCTCAACCGCGGACCGCAGGCGCGCCAGATCGCGTGCGGTATCACGCATACGAATTCGCGCACGCACGACATCATCCGCGAAAACCTCGGGCGCTCGGCGATGTACGGCGGACAGATCTCTGGCGTCGGCCCGCGCTATTGCCCGTCGATCGAGGACAAGGTGGTGCGTTTTGCCGACAAGGAGTCGCACCAGATATTCCTTGAACCAGAGGGCTTGGACGACGACACCGTGTATCCCAACGGGATTTCGACGTCTCTGCCGGCAGAGGTGCAGGAGGCGTACGTGCAATCCATCCGAGGGCTGGAGGCGGCGCGGATCCTTCAAGCGGGCTACGCGATCGAATACGACTACGTCGATCCCCGCGCGCTGACAGCAACGCTTTCGGTGCGCGACGTGCCGGGGCTGTATCTCGCGGGCCAGATCAACGGGACCACAGGGTACGAGGAGGCCGCCGCGCAGGGTCTCGTTGCCGGTCTGAACGCCGCCAGGGCGGCGCAGGGCGAGGCGCCGGTATGGTTCGAGCGCGCCGACAGCTACATCGGGGTGATGGTCGACGATCTGGTGACCCGTGGCGTGACCGAACCCTACCGGATGTTCACGTCCCGCGCGGAGTACCGGCTTTCGCTGCGCGCGGATAATGCGGATCAGCGGCTGACGCCGAAAGCGATGGCGCTTGGCATCGTCTCCGAGGCACGGCGCGCGGCCTTCGAGGACAAGATGGAGCGGCTGGCGTCAGCGCGTGCGCGCGTGCTGGATATCTCGGCAACGCCGCCCCAGTTGCAGCGGCTGGGCCTGGAGGTGAAAATGGATGGCTCGCGCCGCAACGGGTTGGAGATCCTGTCCTTTCCGGGGACGGGGTTCGACGCGCTGGTGACGCTTGAGCCGGAACTGAACGACGTGGACGACGAAAGCCGGCGTCAGCTGGAGCGAGAGGCACTTTACGCCAATTACATCGAGCGGCAGAAGCGGGATATTGACGCGCTGCGACGGGATGAGGCGATCGAACTGCCGGACGGCTTCGATTACCGCGCGCTGCGGGGTCTGTCAGCGGAGCTGTCGCAAAAGCTGTGCCAGGTCCGGCCTCGGACGCTGGCGCAGGCTGGGCGCATCGACGGCATGACGCCGGCCGCGCTGACGCTGATCCTGGCTGCCGTGCGCAAGTCTGAACGGCAGCGCGCCGCCGGATGAGCGGTGGACCACCCGCTTTGGATGTTTCACGTGAAACACGCGCCCGGCTTGAGGCGCTGCTGGACCTGACCGCACGCTGGACCCGGCGTATCAACCTTGTCTCGACTGACTCGCTCCGCGACGGGTGGCGTCGGCACATTCTCGATTCGCTCCAGGTTCACAGGGCGGCGCCCGCTGCCACGCATTGGGCGGACCTGGGCACCGGAGGCGGATACCCCGGCCTTGTCATCGCCATTCTTGAAGCGGAGCGCGACGCGCCTGCCCGCGTGACGCTTGTGGAGAGCGATGCGCGAAAATGTGCCTTCCTTCGCACGGCGTTGCGGGAATGCGGGGCCGCGGCAGACGTGCTGCCCAGCCGCATCGAGGCACTGCCACCCCTCGGTGCGGACGTGATCTCGGCCCGCGCGCTCGCGCCGCTGGACCGGTTGCTGGCTTACGCCGACCGCCACCTGGCACCGGGCGGCACGGCGGTTTTTCCGAAAGGAGCGCGCTGGCGGGACGAGGTTGCGCAGGCAGAGCGAAACTGGCGCTTCAAGGCCACCGCGATTCCGAGTATCACGGAATCCGACGCCGTTCTTCTCAGGATCGGAGAGATTTCCCGTGAACCCCGACAGAGCCAGAACGCCCCGGATCATCGCCATCGCGAATCAGAAGGGGGGCGTGGGCAAGACAACGACCGCGATCAACCTGGGCGCCGCGCTGGCGAAGGCGGGGCATGAAGTCCTGCTGATCGACCTGGACCCGCAGGGCAACGCCTCGACAGGGCTGGGCCTGACCCCGGAAACACGCCGGACCACCACCTATGACGTCCTGATCGAGGGCGCGCCCCTTGCGCGCGCCATCCAGCCCACGGCCCAGGAGAGGCTTCGCCTCGTCCCGGCGACCGTCGACCTGAGTTCTGCGGACCTGGAACTGATGGGAAAGGAGCGGCGCAGCTTCCTGTTGCGCGCCGCGCTGGGTCCGGTGACCAGACGCGAGATCGAGGTCGACTATGTGCTGATCGACTGCCCGCCGTCCCTCAGCCTGTTGACCGTCAACGCGATGGTCGCAGCGCATTCGGTGCTCGTGCCGCTGCAATCGGAGTTCTTTGCGCTGGAAGGGCTGTCGCAACTCATGCTGACAGTGCGCGAGGTGCGGCAGACGGCAAATGCCGACCTGCGGATCGAGGGCGTGTTGCTGACCATGCACGACGCGCGCAACAGGCTCGCGCAGCAGGTCGAGGCGGATGCGCGCGAAACCCTGGGTGAACTGGTGTTCGACACGGTGATCCCGCGCAACGTGCGGGTGAGCGAGGCGCCGTCCTATGCGCTGCCGGTGCTGGACTACGATCCGGGATCGAAGGGCGCGATGGCCTATGCCACGCTGGCCGAGGAACTGCGGCGCAACCATACGAAGCTAGCGGCCTGAGGGGGACCACGCAATGTCCGACAAGACCCCGAAATCGCGCGGGTTGGGCCGCGGTCTGTCCGCCCTGATGGCGGATATCGGCCCGGCGGAAGATGCCGCGGCGCCCGAGACCCCGGCGCGTCGCGCGGAAACGACGGTGCCGCTGGACCGAATCGTCCCCAACCCGGACCAGCCCCGCCGCCGCTTCGCCGAGGAGGAACTGGAGGAACTGGCGCGCTCGATCAAGGCGCGCGGCATCCTGCAGCCGCTCATCGTGCGCCCCGACCCGGCGCGCGAGGGGCAGTATCAGATCGTCGCCGGCGAACGCCGCTGGCGCGCGTCCCAGCGGGCGCAATTGCACGACGTTCCAGTGATCGTGCGGGATCTGAACGATCTGGAAGTGCTCGAGGTCGCGATCATCGAGAACATCCAGCGCGCGGACCTCAATCCGGTCGAGGAGGCGGCGGGCTATCGCCAGTTGCTGGAGCGCTTCGGGCACACGCAGGATCAGCTTGCCGAGGCGCTGGGCAAGAGCCGCAGTCACATCGCCAACGCGATTCGGCTTCTGAAGCTGCCGGAAGAGGTTCAGTCCCTGGTGCGCGAGGGCCAGTTGAGCGCGGGACACGCCCGGGCGCTCATCACCGTCTCCGATCCTGCTGCCATTGCGCGACAGGTCGTTGCGCGCGCGTTGTCCGTGCGCGAGACGGAGGCGCTGGTCCGGAAGGCTGCGCAGGAGGATGACGGCGGGACGCGCCCGCGCAAGCGATCCGCGCGTGCCGCGGACAAGGACGCGGACACCCGCGCGCTCGAAGGCGATCTGTCGGCCATGCTGGACACCAAGGTGAGCATCGAGCATGAGCCAGGCGGTGAGCGCGGCCGCCTCGTTATTCAGTATAACTCTTTGGAAAAACTCGATGAATTGTGCAATCGACTGAGCGGCGGGTGACGCGCCGGGCTCAATCGGGCAGCAGCTCCGCGACCAGCCGATTGAGTAGCAGGCGCCCGGTGGGTGTGGCGCGCAAGCGATCCTCGGTCATCGTGACAAGCCCATCCTCGGCCAGCCGATGCAGGACCGCCGGATCAAGGGGCGCACCGGCCAGCGACGCGTAGCGGCGCAGGTCGATCCCTTCGGAGACGCGCAGACCCATCATCAGATACTCGCCCGCCTGATCTTGCGGCGGGATCGCTGTTGCGGTTTCCACACCCTTGCCATCCTCGACGGCCGCCAGCCAGCGCGCCGGTTCCATCACCGCCTCGGTCGCTTGCCGACTGCCGTTCAGCGTCAGCCGGCCATGTGCGCCGGGTCCGATCCCGGCAAAGTCGCCGTAGCGCCAATAGACCAGGTTGTGCCGCCCCTCGGCGCCCGATCTGGCGTGGTTGGACACTTCGTAGGCCGAAAAGCCGGCCGCCTTGCACAAGTCCTGGGTTTCTTCATACATGCCGGCGGCCAGGTCCTCGTCGGGCAGGCCCTTGAGCCCGCCCCTGGCGTGACGATCGCCGAAGGCGGTGCCGGGCTCGATGGTCAGTTGATAGAGCGACAGGTGATCGACCGCCATCGCCAGCGCTTCGCGCAGTTCCGCGCGCCATGCCTCGAGGCTCTGGTCCTGCCGGCCATAGATCAGGTCGAAGCTGACCCGTCCGAAGGTGTCGCGCGCGATGTCGAAGGCGCGCCGCGCGTCTGCCGCCGTGTGCAAACGCCCGAGCCGCGCGAGGTCGGCGTCATTCAGCGCCTGAACGCCCAGCGAAACGCGGTTCACCCCGGCATCGGCGTAGCCGCGGAAGCGCCCGGCCTCGACGGAGGTCGGGTTTGCCTCAAGCGTGATCTCGGCGTCGTTCGCCATCGGCCATGTGGCTCTGACCCGAGTAAGAATCGCATCGACAAGCTCGGGGTCCATCAGGCTGGGCGTGCCGCCGCCGAAGAACACGGACGACAGCACGCGCCCTTGCGTCAGCCGACCCACCCGGTCGATTTCGGAGAGGAAGGCGGCCTGCCAGCGGCGCTGGTCGATGTGACGGGCGACATGGCTGTTGAAATCGCAGTATGGGCACTTGGCCGCGCAGAACGGCCAGTGCAGGTAAAGGCCGAAGCCGCCCGCGCGCCAGTCCTCGGCCGGCGGCACAAGCGCGGGCTCAGTCAAGGCAGCGCGCCACCAGTTCCGAGAAGGCGCGGGCGCGGTGGCTGATGCGGTTCTTTTCCCAGCGATCCATCTGGCCGAATGTAATGTCGTAGCCGTCCGGCTGAAAGATGGGGTCGTAGCCGTGGCCCTGGTCGCCCCGCATGGGCCAGACGATGCGCCCGGGCATCCGGCCCTCGAACACCTCGTCGTGTCCGTCCGGCCAGGCAATCACCAGCGTGCAACAGAAGGTGGCGCGCCGCGGCTCCGGCGCACCGAGCGCCTCCAGCGCGTCCCAGGCCCGCGTCATGGCCAGGACGAAGTCGCGTCCCGTTTCCGTCTCGGCCCAATCCGCGGTATGCACGCCCGGCGCGCCGCCCAGCGCCTCGATCTCGATGCCGCTGTCGTCGGCCAGCGCGGGCAGGCCCGTCTCCTGAGCGGCGGCATGGGCCTTGATCCGCGCGTTGCCGACGAAGCTGTCCTCGGTTTCCGCCGGCTCGGGGAGGTCCAGCTCCGCCGCGCCCACGGCGCTGATACCGTGGGGCTCGAACAGCGCAGCGATCTCTTCCAGCTTGCCGCGGTTGTGGGTGGCGACCACCAGCCGGCCGGGCGTCAGCCTGCGGGTCATCCCGCCGCCGCGCGTTGCACTTCCGCAAGCTGTGCTACGCCGCTGGCTGCCAGATCCAGAAGACGGGTCATCTGATCGCGGGAAAAGGTCGCGCCCTCGGCCGACATCTGCACCTCGATCAGCCGACCGTCGCCCGTCATCACGAAATTTCCGTCAGCACCGGCCTCGCTGTCCTCGGGATAGTCGAGGTCCAGAACCGGTTGGCCTGCATAGATCCCGCAGGATACCGCCGCGACCGGCGCGCCCAGCGGGTCCGAGATCAAATCGCCGGTCTTGAGCAGCCGGTTCACGGCCAGTCGCAGCGCCACCCAGCCGCCGGTGATCGCGGCGCAGCGGGTGCCGCCGTCGGCCTGGATCACGTCGCAATCCACGGTGATCTGCCGTTCGCCAAGCGCCTGCCGGTCGATCCCGGCCCGAAGAGACCGACCAATAAGCCGCTGAATTTCAACGGTTCTTCCACCCTGCTTGCCGACAGAAGCCTCACGCCGCATGCGCGTGGTCGTGGCCCGCGGCAGCATGCCGTATTCTGCCGTCACCCAGCCCTGTCCGCCGCCCTTGAGGAAGGGCGGCACGCGCTCCTCCAGGCTGGCGGTGCACAGCACATGGGTGTCGCCCATGCGGATCATGCAGGAGCCTTCGGCATGTTTCGTCACGCCCGTCTCGATTGAAACGGGCCGCATCTCGCTTAAGTCTCGTCCAGAGGGGCGCATTGACTATCCCTTTTCCGCCGGCTGCGCCCCGATAGCGGGCGGCGCGAGGGCAACGCAACCCCGATTGATTTTTTCGCGCAGCCCCTCTTTGATGCCGTGCCGTGCCGGACAGGGCGAGCGAGATGAAGGAAACACCGAATCTTCTCGAGGAACTCAACGACCGTTCGCGCGAGGTGTTTCGCCGCGTGGTCGAGGGCTATCTGGACAGCGGCGAGCCGGTGGGCTCGCGCACGCTGACCCGCTCGATGAGCGAAAAGGTCAGCGCTGCCACCGTTCGCAACGTGATGCAGGATCTGGAGTATCTCGGGCTGCTGGACAGCCCACACATCAGCGCCGGCCGCGTTCCCACGCAACTCGGGCTGCGAATGTTCGTCGATGGATTCCTGGAACTGGGCGACCTGTCGGACACCGACAAGGAGCGCCTCGATTCGACGCTGGGCGAAAACACCTCTGATGTCTCGGCGCTGCTCGATCGGGTCGGCGCGGCGCTTTCCGGCGTGACGCGGGGCGCAAGCCTTGTCCTTGCGCCCAAGCACGAGGCGCCGATCAAGCACATCGAGTTCGTGAACCTCGGCCCAGACAGGGCGCTGGTGGTGCTGGTGTTTTCCGACGGTCATGTGGAAAACCGGATTTTCGCCCCGCCGCCCGGACAGACGCCGTCCTCGATGCGGGAGGCCGCGAATTTTCTCAACGCCATCCTCGAGGGCCGCACGCTGGGCGAATTGCGCAACGAGCTTGGCGCCGAGATCGCGCGCCGGCGTCAGGAGGTCGATGCGCTGGCGCAGCAACTGGTACAGAGCGGTCTGGCCGTCTGGTCCGAGGACGGCCAGAGCGACGGCCGGCTGATTGTGCGGGGCCGTGCCAACCTGCTGGGCGAGGAGGCCGACGAGGCCGATCTGGAGCGGATCCGCGTGCTCTTCGACGACCTGGAGCGCAAGCGCGACATCGCCGAATTTCTCGAACTGGCGGAAGACGGCGAGGGCGTGCGCATCTTCATCGGCTCGGAGAACAAACTTTTTTCGCTGTCGGGTTCCTCTCTGGTGGTCTCCCCATATATGAACGCGGATCGGAAGATTGTGGGCGCCGTGGGCGTGATCGGTCCGACACGGCTGAACTATGGCCGCATCGTGCCCATCGTGGACTACACGGCGCAACTGGTCGGGCGGCTGCTGTCCGACCGGAGCTAGGGGTGAGACATGGGTGATCCGAAGCGTGACGACGACCAGTTCCTCGACGATATCGAGGCGCTCGAGGCAGAGGCAGAAGCCGCGGAAGCCGCCGAGGACAGCGGCGGCGCCGGCCGCGCTGCGCCCGCAGAGGACGAGGGCGAATCGGAACTGGATGCGCTGCGTGCCGAACGCGACGAGCTGAAGGACCGTTTCATGCGGGCGCTGGCGGACGCGGAGAACGCCCGCAAGCGCGCCGACAAGGACCGCCGCGAGGCAGAGCGCTACGGTGCCACCCGGCTCGCGCGCGATCTGCTGCCGGTCTACGACAACCTGCAGCGTGCCATCGCCGCCGCCCGCGAGGAGAGCCAGACCGCCTCGACCGCGCTGGTGGAGGGTGTGGAACTGACGCTGAAGGAGCTGCACAACGTTTTCCACCGGCACGGGATCGAGGTCGTCTCGCCCCAGGTGGGCGACCGTTTCGACCCGAACCTTCACGAGGCGATGTTCGAGGCGCCGGTGCCCGGCACCACGGCCGGCGAGATCATTCAGGTCTCTGCCGACGGCTTCCTGCTCTACGACCGGTTGCTGCGGCCCGCGCAGGTGGGCGTGTCGTCGATGAAGGCGAGCTGAGTTCCCCGGCAGCGCCATCCGCGACTGCCGGCAAAGGGGGGCTGTCTGCCCCCCTCGCGCGTGCCGCGCTCACCCCCCGAGGGTATTTCCAGCAAGAGGAAGGACCGGGCGCCTCAGCGAAGGTGACGGGCGGCGAAGGTGCGATCGCCGGGGTTGGCGAGCGCCTTGGGCGCGGCGGCCGTGGGGAGCCAGAGCGCCGTGTGCCCGGGCTCCTGCGGGGGGCCGAGGCGCTGCACCGGGCGCGCGATGTAGATGGTGCAGAGCTTTTCCGCGTTGATCCCGTATTCGGGCATCCAGGTGAACCGGCGGAAGGCGCCCAGCCGGCGCGGCGCCGCGATGGTCCAGCCGGTTTCTTCCCACACCTCGCGAAAGAGCGCCGCAAGTGGTGATTCGCCCGGATCGACGCCGCCGCCGGGCAGCTGGATTTCGGGTCCGGGCTCTGCCTGCCGGGTCAGCAGGACGCGGCCGGCGCGCGGCAGGAGTGCGTAGACGCCGGGGCGCAGGACATAGGGTCGCCCGGGTCGCGGCGGGGCATCGTAGCGCGGGATCACGGCTGGCACTGCTCCTTGGGATCGGCGCTTGTGACGCCTATATCGGCGCGGTATGCCAATCCCCGAAGGCCGAGGAAACCCCATGACCCTAGGCACCCGCATCGCCTGGGACGACACTGTGCTGCCGTTCCAGCTGGACCATTCAGACACCCGCGGGCGCATCACGCGGCTCGACGGCGTGCTGGAGGGAATCCTGCGCCAGCACGACTATCCGCCTCCGGTCGAGGCGCTGGTGGCCGAGATGGCGCTCCTGACCGCGCTGATCGGCCAGTCGATCAAGCTGCGCTGGAAGCTCTCGCTGCAGGTGCAGACCGACGGGCCCGTGCGGATGATCGCGACCGATTTCTTCGGCCCCGAGAAAGAGGGGCAGGCGGCCTGGATCCGCGCCTATGCCAGCTACGATCCCGGACGCCTGGCCGACGGGCCGGCCTTCGATCAGCTGGGGCAGGGCTACTTCGGCATCCTGATCGACCAGGGCAAGGGCATGGCGCCCTATCAGGGGATCACCCCGCTGACCGGCGGCTCGCTGCGCGCCTCCGCCGAGACCTATTTCGCGCAGTCCGAGCAGTTGCCGACACGCTTTGCCCTGAGCTTCGGCCGCTCGTCCGAGCCGGGCGTTGCCGAACACTGGCGGGCGGGCGGCATCATGCTGCAGCATCTGCCCAAGGCCTCGCCCCATGCCGCCGGCGGCGGATCGGGCGAGGGCGGCCTGCTGGAGGCGGGCGACATCGTCCAGGGCGACGACCGCGAGAACTGGCGCCGGGTGAACCTGTTGCTCGACACGGTGGAGGACCTGGAGCTGATCGGGCCGGGCCTGCCGCTGACCGATCTTCTGGTCCGGCTGTTTCACGAGGAGCAGCCGCGCGTCTTCGACACCCAGCCGGTGCGTTTCGGCTGCACCTGCACCGAGGCGCGCGTGCGCGAGGCGCTGTCGATCTATCCGCCCGAGGAGATCGCGGAGATGGTGACCGAGGCGGGGGTGGTGACGGCCGACTGCCAGTTCTGCGGCGCGCATTACGAGATGGACCCGGCAACGCTTGGCGCCGGAGCGGGGAACGAGCAGGATGGCGGCGGGCGATGATCCCTGGGCCGCGCTGGAGACGGCGCTGGCGCGGCCGGCGGCGGCCTCCTCCGATTTCGATCTGTCGCCGGACGCAGCCCGGCCGGGGCGCGTTCTGCGGCCGGCGGGTGTGCTGATGGCGCTCGAGACGGCGCCGGAGGGTCCGCGCGTCTATCTGACCAAGCGATCACCCGCGCTGCGGCATCATCCGGGCCAGATCGCCTTTCCGGGCGGCAAGCTGGACGAGGGCGATGCCGATCCGGTCGCGGCCGCCCTGCGCGAGGCCGAGGAAGAGATCGGCCTGCCGCGCGGGCATGTCGAGGTGATGGGCACGCTGCCCCCGCACGAGACGGTCACGGGGTTTTCCATGACCCCTGTGCTGGCGCGGGTGGTGCGGCCCTTCGACCCCGTGCCGGAGCCGGGCGAGGTGGCAGAGGTCTTTGCGGTGCCCTTTGCCCATCTGGCCGATCCGGCGAATTACACTGTGCAGGCACGGCGCTGGCGCGGTCGGATGCGGCACTATTACACCGTGCCCTGGGGTCCTTATTACATCTGGGGGGCCACCGCGCGGATCCTGCGCGGGCTTGCCGCGCGGCTGGCGCCATGAAGGTTGCGGGCGACTGGATCGCGCGGCCCGAGAGCCGGCGCATCTGCGCGATGCTGAACGATGCGGGGCATCGGGCGCTGTTCGTCGGCGGCTGCGTGCGCAACGCGATCCTGGGCGTGCCCGTGACCGATATCGACATTGCCACGGAGGCAAGGCCCGAGCGGGTTCTGGCGTTGGCGGAGGCCGCGGGGCTGAAGGCAGTGGCGACCGGCGCGGATCACGGGACTGTCACGGTCGTGGCCGGAGGGCACCCGCACGAGATCACGACCTTTCGCCGCGATGTGGAAACCTTCGGGCGGCACGCGGTCGTGGCCTTCTCCGACGACATCCGCGAGGATGCGGCGCGGCGCGATTTCACCATGAACGCGCTCTATGCCCTGCCCGACGGCACGGTCGTCGATCCGCTGGGCGTTGGGCTGACGGACCTCGAGGCGCGGCATGTCCGCTTCGTGGGCGATGCCGAGACGCGGATCCGCGAGGATTACCTGCGCATCCTGCGCTTCTTCCGTTTCTCGGCCTGGTATGGCGATCCGCAGGCGGGCTTCGACCCCGCCGCGCTTGCGGCGATCGCGGCAACGGTCGAGGGGCTGGCCGAGTTGTCCGCCGAGCGCGTGGGCGCGGAGATCAAGAAGCTGCTGGCGGCGCCCGATCCGGTGCCGGCGGTTGCGGTGATGGCCCGCACAGGCGCGCTGTCGCAGGTGCTGCCCGGTGCGACCCCGCTGCTGCTGGGACCTTTGAGGCATGCCGAGACGATGGAGGGTGTCGGGCCGGAGCCGATCCGCCGGCTGGTCGCGCTGGGCGCGGGCGAGGTGGAGGGTCGGGCGCTGCGGCTCTCGAAGCGCGAGATGCAGAAGCTGTCGCTGTTGCAGCACCTGATGGCGAGCCGGTCCGATCCGGCGGAACTGGGCTATCGCCACGGGGCGGAGGTGGCGCGCGACGCGCTCCTGCTGAAGGCGGCGGCTCGGGGCGCGCCGGTGCCGAAGGGCGCGCTGCAGGCGGCGGCTGCGGGAGCGTCGCATCGCTTTCCGGTCGCCGCGCGGGACCTCATGCCGGTCTACGAGGGTGCCGCGCTGGGCGACAAGCTGGAAGAGCTGGAGCGGCGGTGGATCGACTCGGGCTTCCGGATGACACGCGAGGAATTGCTGGCGGAGGCCGCTCATCGCCCCTGACGGGGCGCTTCGCGCAGACGGACCGAGGGGCGTGCCCGCCGGGTGGCCGTTTCGCGCCGCATCCCGCAGTGTTGCCGGGACCCCGCCAGAGGAGTCTTTCCGCCGTGTTCCGGTACCTCGAAAACCTCGTCGATCCCCGGTGCCCCTTCCCGCAGGACGACGGGCCGCCCCCGTGCCTGATCTCTTGGAACGTCTGAAAGACCGCCTCGCGGATCGCCCATTGCTCCGTCGGCGCTCGAGCGCGATGCTGACGGCCGGACTCAGGCTTCAGGTGGATGAAGGTCGGGAGTCACAGCAATGGTGGCCGAGGTCCGGAGCCGGCCGGTGCATCCGGGCGATCCGTGGCCGGAGCCGCGTGCCGGCGCCGCCGGCGAGAAGGACGGGGAGGATCCCGGTCATGCGCGCTTTCGCTCAGGCCCGGACGCGGGCCGCGTTGTCGAGATACCAGCGATAGGTCGCCGTGACACCCTCGCGCAGGCCGATCTTCGCCCGCCATCCCATGGCAGCGAGGCGCGAGACGTCCATCAGCTTGCGCGGCGTGCCGTCGGGCTTCGTCGGGTCGGTCTCGATCCCGCCCTCGAAACCGGTCACCTCTGCCACAAGGCGGGCGAGGTCGAGGATCGAGATGTCCTCCCCGGTGCCGACGTTGATGTGGCTCAGCATCGGCGCGGTGTTGGCGTCGTAGACGGATTTGGGCAGGTCGAGCACGAAGAGCGAGGCCTCGGCCATGTCGTCGACATGCAGGAACTCCCGCCGGGGCGTGCCGGTGCCCCAGATGGTGACCGCCTCCGCGCCGCATTCGCTCGCTTCGTGAAAGCGGCGGATGAGCGCCGGCAGGACATGGCTGTTCTGGGGGTGAAAGTTGTCGCCCGGCCCGTAGAGGTTGGTGGGCATGACGGAGCGGTAATCGCGCCCGTACTGCCGGTTGTAGCTCTCGCAGAGCTTGATGCCGGCGATCTTGGCGATGGCGTAGGGTTCGTTCGTTGGCTCCAGCGGGCCGGTCAGCAGCGCATCCTCCGCCATGGGCTGGGGCGCATCGCGGGGATAGATGCAGGAGGAGCCAAGCTGCAACAGCCGCTGCACCCCGGCCTCATGCGCGGCATGGATCACGTTTGCCGCGATCATCAGGTTCTCGTGGATGAACTCGGCCGGATAGGTGGCATTGGCGTGGATCCCGCCGACCTTCGCCGCGGCGAGGATCACGACGTCGGGCCGCGCTTGGCCCATGAACGCGCGCACCGCGCCCTGATCGGTGAGGTCGAGCTCGGCATG
>NZ_JBKHAQ010000135.1:0-6948 GCF_046542825.1 Rhodosalinus sp.
TGGGGTGGTAGGATTCGAACCTACGGTACACGGTACCAAAAACCGCTGCCTTACCACTTGGCTACACCCCAGCGGTGGCGCGGTGGATAGCGTGCACCCGGGCGGGGCGCAAGCCCTGCGCGACCGGAATCTTGCGGACGATCCGCCGTCAGAAGCGCAGATCGAGCCGCAGAGCGCCCACCAGCTGGCCCTCCGGCTGCGCCTCGAATTCCGGCCCGAGCCAGGTCAGGCCGTAGAAGAGCGCGTTTCGCCGGCCCTGCCAGTGCAGGCCCGCGCGCACCCTTGCCCGGTCGGTCAGCCGATAGCCGCGGTCGGCGGGCAGAAAGACGCTGTCGAACACCCGCGCGACATCGGCGCCGGCCACGAAGCTGACGCCGCGCTGCCGCGCGGCAATCACGCGGTAGCGGTGCCCGGTGGAGACCTCGCGCACCAGAAGCTCGCCCTCGCCGAAGGAGCCGATCGTGAGGTCCGCCCCGACCCTCAGCAGCGATTCCGCCCCGGTGCGGGCTTCGACGAAGGGGCGCAGGCGCGTGCGGCCCGCCGAAAGCGCGCGCCCGACCTCGACCACGAGCGTCGGGTGCGTGCCATCCGGGATCTGGTTCGCCAGCACCCGGTCGGAGGGTTTCGCGGCATCGAGGACCTCGTGCAGCGCACCCTGCAGGTCGCTCAGGCGCGTCTGCGGACCGGTCACGACGACATCACCGCCAAGGCTGATCTCGGCCGCGCCCTGGCGGTAATGCGTGTGCATGCCGAAGGACAGCGCGCCCGCGTAGGGCCTGTCGCCCGGCGCGGGGAAGCGCAGTGCCGCGGGCGTCATCGTCTCGCCGTGGAAGCGAAGCTCCAGCAGCGCGCCCGGCCGCGTGGGCAGGCGTCCGGTCCAGGCCGGCCCCCAGACACGGCTCGACGTGTAGGCCCCGGTCCGGTAGCGATCGCGCAGATCGCCCCATTGGTCGTTGGTAAGCAATCTGCCGTAGCCCAGATAGACGCGCTCTGCCATGGCGGTGCCCGGAAGGGTCGCGAAAAGTGCCAGCACCAGGAGCGCGGCGACTGCGGCCGCCAGGCGGGCCGCGCCGCGTTTGGGTGGCGGTGGAATCATGGAACAGTCAGGGCGGAGGCGCCGGGCGATGCCTGGCGCGGACGCTGCGGGGCGAAAGCGCTGTGCTGCCGGAGCTTGTGCGCGTCTCGTCGCACGTCGCGGCCCTGGTTCAGGATGATCACGTTCCCGCTCGAGATGTCGCCGGCGGGCGAGATCAGGAAGCCGATCCAGGCTGCAACCTCCAAGGGCTGCATCGCGCGGCCTCGCGGTATCAGCGCGATGGCGGCGTCCAGCACCTGCTCGTTGTCGACCTTGAAAAGGGGCGTCTGGGTCATCCCCGGAGCGATGGAGTTGACGCCGCTCCTGTGCCCCTCGTCTCGGCGGGCGAGGGGCCTTGATCAGCGCGTCCATCGCCGCCTTCGAGGCGCGGCAGTGCGGCGGGTCGATGACGTCGAATCTGTAGGTGCCGTTCGACGAGACGTTGACGATCGTCCCGACGGCCTCGCGGTGCAGCATGCGCGTCACCGCCTCCTGGCAGCAGTGGAAGGCAGAGGTGAAGTTGATCGCCATCTGGCGGTCGAACTCTTCGGCCGGGATCTCGGGAAATTCCGACGTCAGGCAGCTGCATGCGTTGTTCACCAGCGCGTCCACGCCACCCAGCCGGGCCTCGACCGTCTGGAAGGCGCGCGCGATGGCCGCGGCATCGGTCAGGTCGACCTCAAGGGGCATGACGGCGGGCCCGTGTTCCTCGGCGAGCGCGGCGTGTCCCGTGCCGCCGATGTCGAGCGGCGCAACCTTCAGCCCGTCGGTCACAAGCTGCGCGACGATGGTGCGGCCCACGCCGCCCGCCGCGCCCGTCACCACCGCGATCCGGTCCTGCATCCCGTTCTCCCGCGCCTGATACCGTGCGCGAGCCTAGCCGTCCGTCGGGCGGCGCGCCACTGGTCACCGGGCGGCGCGCGTGGCATTCCTGTCCAGGGCAGGAGGTGTGGCATGAGCGAACGTATGGAACGGGTGCAGGCGGCGCTGGCGGCGGCCGGAACGGACCTGATGGCGCTGGGGCCGGGTCCGCACATGCGCTGGCTGCTGGGATTTCACCCGATGCCGGACGAACGGCCCTGCCTGCTGTTGGTCACGCCCGCGCGCGCGGCGCTGCTGATGCCCGCGCTCAACGCCGCCGAGGCGCGGCAGCACACCGGTCTGCCGATGCTGGAATGGGCTGACACCGACGGGCCGCAGGCAGCGCTGGGCCGTGCGCTGGATGCGCTGGGCACGCGGACTGCGCGCCGCCTCGCGCTGGACGAGGCGATGCGCACAGACTTCGCCCTTCTGGTGCAGCGCGCGTTGCCGGGTGCCGAATCGCGGCTGGCCGGCGCGCTGATGGCGCCGCTGAGGATGCGCAAGGATGCGGCCGAACAGGCGGCGCTGCGCGAGAACGCGGTGATCGCCGATGCGGCGATGGAGGCGGTCCTTGCCGCCATGGCGCCCGGCGTGACCGAGGCCGAGCTGGCCCAGGTGGCGCGCGCGGCCTTTCGGGAGCACGGAGCGCAGCCGCTTTTCACCATCGTGGGCGCGGGGCCGAACGGGGCCTTTCCGCATCACCATACCGGCGACACGCCGCTGCGCGAGGGCGATGCGGTGGTGGTCGACATCGGCGCGCGCAAGGGCGCCTTTTCATCCGACATCACGCGCATGGCCGCGGTGGGCCACGCCCCTGAAGGCTACGCGGCGGTACACGCGGCGGTCGAGCAGGCCGTGCAGGCGGCGCTCGATGCCGCACGGCCCGGCGTGCGCGCATCCCAAGTGGATCGCGCCGCGCGGGGCGTGATCGAGGCGGCGGGCTACGGCGCGCAGTTCGTGCATCGCACGGGGCACGGCATGGGGCTGGAGCCGCACGAGCCGCCCTGGATCGCCGCCGGGGAAACGACGGTGCTGGAGCCTGGCATGGTCTTTACCATCGAGCCGGGGATCTACCTCGAGGGGCGCTTCGGCCTGCGGCTGGAAGAGGTGGTGATCCTGCAGGAGGACGGGCCGGAGGTCCTGTCGCGGCTGCCGCGCGAGTGCCGTGTGGTGTGACCGGCGGGTCAGGGACGCGCGAGCTGCATCGACGACCGGGCCAGCGCGCGCGCGCGCTTTTCCGACAGCACCATCTCGCGCGGCTGCCAGGCGTAGTCGGTGTCCTCGCGCGTGTGTTCCCAGACCAGCACGCCGCCCTTGCGCCAGGGGTCCAGCACGATGCCGTCGAACATCGACTCGCCGCGCGCCGAGATGATCGCCGTGGAATGGTCGATGCGGAACGGGTTGTCGGCGTTGGCGATGGCGCGGTGTATCTCGAGCGTGGCGAAATTCTCCTGCTTCAGCCGCCGCTCCATGTCCTCCGCCCAGTGCCAGCACAACCCGCGCGGCTTCAGCCCCATGTTGACCTTGGTGTTGTGCACCAGCGGCGGGTCGGTGATCCGGTAGTCCTGCGCCAGCTTGTGCGTCCAGTCGTAGGAGATGCGCGCGGCGCGCGCGGCCTCTTCGGGGTCCACCTCGGGGCCCAGCGCGGCGATCGCCGCGGTGAGCTCTGCGATCTCGCGCGCCTCGCCGCGCGGCGGCCCGCCCGTCGGCACGGTGGCGCAGGCCGCGGTGACGAGCATCGCCAGCAGCGGCAGAAGGCGCAGAAGTTTCCCCATGACAATCAATCCGTCGCGCATTATTGCCGGGATGAGACGCGATTAGCCCGCGGCGGAGCGTCTGTCGAGCCGCAAGGACCGTGGTCTGCGGCTGTCTCGCCGCGCATGATGTACGCGTGCCGCTTTCCGGGGCCTGACGCGCGCGGCGCAGCGACGCCCGTCAGGCGCGGACGTCGCGGCGACCTCCTTGAGCGCGGCCAAGGCGCTTGCGAAGCGCCTTGCAAGCGGTTTTCAAACCGCTTGCCCCGCACCGGGCCCCGGCAGGGGATCAGACAGTCTCGATCCGCAGCGCGACCGGGTCGGTGGCGAGCACCCCGGTTGCTGGCATCGCGGCCAGCGCCCGGTCGAGCGCGTCGCGCGCGCAGCGATGCGTGACGACCAGGACGGGCGCGGTGTCGGTGGAATGGCCGTACTGTCGCATCCGGTCGATCGAGATGCCGGCCTCGCCCAGCACCGTCGCGATGCGGGCGAGCGCGCCGGGCTTGTCCATCAGGTCCATCCGCAGGTAGTAGGGGGCAGGCGTGGCGGAGCGTGCCATCGTCACCGTGCCGAGGTCCGTCGCGGGCACGCCAAAGGTCGAGATACGCATCCCGCGCGCGATGTCGATGACATCGCCCATCACCGCGCTGGCCGTGGGCCCCTCGCCGGCCCCCGCGCCGCGCAGCACGATCTGGCCCGCCGCGTCGCCTTCCAGCACGCACATGTTGGTCGCCCCCTCGAGCTGGCCCAGCGGCGTGTCGGCGCGCACCAGGCAGGGCGACATGCGCGCCTCGAGCCCGCGGCCGGTCATGCGTGCCACGCCCAGCAGCTTGATGCGGAAGCCCAGGTCGCGCGCGCGGCGGATGTCGTCGATCGAGATGCGCTCGATCCCCTCCAGTTCCACCTCGTCGAAGGGCACCCGCACGCCGTAGGCGATCGCGGCCAGCAGGGCGAGCTTGTGGCCTGCGTCGATGCCGCCCACGTCGAGCCTGGGATCGGCCTCGAGGTAGCCCAGCTGGTTCGCCTCGTCAAAAACCGTCTCGTAGGCGAGGCCCGCGCCCTCCATCCGGGTGAGGATGTAGTTGCAGGTGCCGTTCATCACGCCCAGCACGCGCTCGATCTCGTTGCCGGCAAGGCTTTCGGTCAGTGCCTTGACGACCGGGATGGCGCCGGCCACGGCCGCCTCGAAGCGCAGCACGCGGCCGCGGCTTTCCGCGGCTTGCGCAAGGTCGGGACCGTGCAGCGCCAGCATCGCCTTGTTGGCGGTCACCACGTCCTTGCCGGCCTCGATCGCCGCCTCGGTCGCCGCCTTCGCCGGGCCGTCGCTGCCGCCCATCAGCTCGACCAGCACGTCGACATCGTCGCGGCGCGCGAGCGCAACCGGATCGTCCTCCCAGTCGTAGTCTGACAGGCTGACGCCGCGGTCCTTGTCGCGGGTGCGGGCCGAGACGGCCGAGATCGTCACCGGCCGGCCGGCACGCGCCTCGATCAGCTTCGCCTTGCGGCGCACGATCTTGACCACGCCTGCGCCCACCGTGCCGAGGCCTGCGATCCCGAGGCGAAGGGGGTCTGACATGCGCGCGTTCCTTGTCCCTGTGGCAACGCCGCGCGTCTAGCCCGTCGCGCAGGGGGGCGCAACGGCGTGCGTTCGGCAGGGGCGGCGCGTGCGGCTCAACGGGCGCGCAATGCGGCGGCGCGGGCGCGCAGGGCCTCGCCGCGGTCGGCAAGGCGGTCCGCCCCCTCCGGCGCGAGCCGCGGCTCGGGCCCGTCGCCCAGCACGGTTTCGAAGGGCAGGAGCGGCGGATAGGCCGCGTCCCCCCCCACGGGCTCGATCCCCGGCAGATCGGGATAGTCCACGCAGGCGGCAAGGAGCAGGGGGGCGAAGGCGAGCGCGCGCATGGGTCGAGAATGCCGCAGCGCAGACATGGCGTCCAGCGCGGCTTGATCCGAACGCCGGATCGGGAAATCCTTCCGCGGATGCCCAGACGAGCCGGATCGGACGCGGGAGAGACCAACCGCCGGATGCGCGCGGCCGCGCTGCGGCTCTTCGCGCGGCACGGCTATGCCGCCGTCTCGATGCGGCAGATCGCGGCGGAGGTGGGTGTGCAGGCGGGCGCGCTCTACACCCACACGCCCGACAAGCAGACGCTGCTCTTTTCACTGATGGAGGCGCATTTGCACGAGTTGCTGGCAGCGCGGGACGCGCTGCCGCCCGCCCGCGGTGCGACGGAGCGGCTCGACCGTTTCGTGCGCTTCCACATCCGGTTCCACCTTGCCCGGCCCGAGGCGGTCTTCATCGCCTACATGGAGCTGCGCAATCTGGAGCCCGCGAACTTCCGGGTGATCGAGGCGCTCCGGCGCGACTATGAGACCGGGCTGGAGGCGATCCTGCGCGATGGTGCGGCAGAGGGTGTCTTCGCCGTGCCGGACGCCAAGATTGCGGCACTCGGGCTGATCGCGATGCTGACCGGCATCAACACCTGGTACCGCGAGGGCGGACGGCTCTCGCTGGGGGAGGTCGAGGCGATCTATCGCGACATGGCGCGCAAGGCGGTGGCGGGCTGACCGCGCGGGGCGGGGGCCGCGCCTTTGCTGCCTCAGCCCTCCGCTGCCTCAGCCGCGCGGCTGACGGGACGCCTGACGGGAACATCGCGCCTTGGCCCACGTTCGCCCGGAAAAGCGCAACCCGAGGAGACACGCCATGTCCCGCACGCTCGCTGTCCTTGCCTTCGCGCTCTCGCCCGTGGCGCCTGCCGCCGAGCCTGTGGGCTCGATCGACATGGAGCAGTACGAGGGCCTCTGGTACGAGATCGGCTCGACCCCTGCGCCCTTCGAGCAGAACTGCGAAGGAGGCGCCACGGCGCATTACAGTCTGCGCGACGACGGCTCTGTCGCGGTGCTCAACCGCTGCGACCTGCCGGCCGACGAGACCTCGCGCATCGAGGGCGTGGCGCGGCCCGAGAACGACGCCGGCAGCGCGCTGACCGTCACCTTTCGCGGCCAGCCGTCGCGCGAGGAAACGAACTACATCATCCATGCGACGGGACCCGTCGAGGACGGCAGGTATCGCTGGGCGGTGGTTTCCGGCAGCGGCGGAAAACCCGCCTGGATCCTCGCCCGCGACCCTGCACTCAGCGGCGACGCGATGGTCGAGGCGCGCGCGGCCTTCGAGGCGGCGGGACTGGATTACGCCTTGTTCGAGACGACGCCGCAGCCGCCCAGGACCTACGAGCCCTGAGCCGCAGTCACGCGGCGGTG
>NZ_JBKHAQ010000136.1:0-6926 GCF_046542825.1 Rhodosalinus sp.
GTGGCGCCGCCCGCGGCCCCGGCCGCCGCCGCGCCGGCGGCAGCGGCCCAGGGCGCGGGCGGAACGGGCTCAGCGGGCGCCTCTGCGTCGGACCGCCCGGTTTCGCGGTGGGCTTCGATCTCCGCACTGTCTGCGGTCTCGGCGCGGTCGTAGTCGGCATAAGCCGGATCGTCGAGCTGCGCGTCCGGCTGCGCCTCGACGGCCGAACCGCCGGCCTCGGGCGTCTCCTGCGGGTCGGGCGGGGCGGTGCCGTCGGCGGCAGGCCCCTTCGCGTCCTGCGCGTCCGGCTGCGCCTCGACCGCCGAGGCTCCGGCCTCCGGCATCTCGTCCGGATCCGGCGGGGCGGTGCCGTCGGCCAGGTCGACCTGCGCCTCGACCTCCGAGGTTCCGGGCACGGCTTCCTCGTCCGGCGAGCTTACGGCATCCGGTGCATCGGCGGTGTCCGTGGGGGTTATCGCGTCGTCGGCGTCAGGCTGCGCATCGGCCTCCGATGCGCCCGCGTCAACCTCGTCCGCTTCGGCCGTTGCGTCCTCGTCCGGGCGCGCGTCGGCTTCGGAGGCGCCGTTCGGGTCGGCAGGCCCGTCGCGGGTGGCGTCCTTTTCGGGCTCATCGTCCGAGCCTGCGGGTTTGTCCTTGTCCGCCACACCTGGTCCTTCTCGATTCTCACGCGACCGTGATGCCGCCTCGGGGCAGCTTACCCGTCGGTCTCCGGTCCCTCAAGCCGTGCGGCGTGATCCAGCAAAGCGACCACCGCCCGCAGCATCGCCGGCGCGTCCGGGCGTTCGGCCGTCAGAAGCCGGACGGCCGGCAGATGCGCGACCTCGCGCGCGACCGCCTCGCTCATCGCGGCGACCAGCAGGGGCGCCCGCCCGCCGTGCTGCGTGGCGAACTGCACGGCCGTCCGCGGCGAAAATAGCGGCACCACAACGGGCGCGCGACCCTCCAGCGCGGCGCGGGCCGCGTCGCCGAGAGGCAGGAGAATCTGCCGGTAGAGCACGGTTTCACGCGTATCGAGACCGGCGACGCGCAGTTTCCGCGCTACATCGCCGCGCGCATGTTCGCCCCTGACATGCAACAGCGGGCCCGGGGGCCGCTCTCGCACCATCAGGTCCAGCAGGGCGCGCGCATCCCCCCCGGCGGCCCGGGCCGGGATCCCGGCCCGGCGCGCCGCCTCGGCCGTGGCATCGCCCACCGCCCAGGCCGGCAGGTCGCGCGGCCCGCCCGCGACGGCATAAGCGCGCACGCCATTGGCGGAGGTGAAGATCAGGCCGGCGACCCGCGTCATCTCGGGCAGCCGCCCGGCGTAATCCAACCGCATCAGCGGCGCGATCAGCACCTTGGGCGTCCGGGCGCCGAGCACGCCACGCAGTTGCGCGGCGAAACGCTCCGACGCCTCGGCCGGTCGGGTGAGCAAAAGCGTCGGGGTGCCGGTCATCGCGCCGGGATTGTGGGCCGCGCGGCCGGGTGGTAGCAAGGCCCTTTCCCGCGGACGGGCGAGCGGATGGCCGAAACCCTGACGATCCTGGGGCTGGAGAGCAGCTGCGACGACACGGCGGCCGCGGTGGTCGCGGACGGGCCGGACGGCGCGCGCATCCTGTCGTCGGTGGTGCTGGGTCAGGCCGATCTGCACGCGGCCTTCGGCGGTGTGGTGCCGGAGATCGCCGCGCGCGCCCATTCGGAAAAGCTGGATCTTGCCGTGCGCCGCGCGCTGTCGGAGGCCGGCGTCACGCTGCGGGACATCGACGCCCTGGCCGTCACGGCCGGCCCGGGCCTGATCGGCGGCGTGCTGGCGGGCGTTATGCTGGCCAAGGGGATCGCGGCAGGTACCGGGCTGCCGCTGATCGGGGTGAACCATCTGGCCGGGCACGCCCTGACGCCGCGCCTCACCGATGCGCTGCCCTGTCCCTACCTCATGCTGCTCGTCTCGGGCGGGCATTGCCAGTTGCTGACCGTGCGCGGGCCCGCAAGTTTCGAACGGCTGGGCGGCACGATCGACGATGCGCCGGGCGAGGCCTTCGACAAGGTGGCCCGCCTGCTGGGCCTGCCGCAGCCCGGCGGTCCTGCGATCGAGCGCGAGGCCGCAGCAGGCGACCCGGCGCGCTTCGCCCTGCCCCGCCCGCTGCTCGACCGGCCCGGCTGCGACATGTCGTTTTCAGGTCTAAAGACCGCGGCGCTGCGCCAGCGCGACCTGCTGATCGCGGAAAGGGGCGGGCTCACCCGGCAGGACCGGGCCGATCTCTGCGCCGGGTTCCAGGCGGCGGTCGCCGAGGTTCTGGCCGAAAAGACCCGCCGCGCGCTGGCGCAGAGCGGTGCCCCCGCCCTGGCCGTCGCGGGCGGCGTGGCGGCCAACGCGACGATCCGGGCGGCGCTTAAGCGCGTGGCCGATGCGGCAGGCGTGGCTTACGTCGCTCCGCCGCTCGCGCTGTGCACCGACAATGCGGCGATCATCGCCCATGCCGGCGCAGAACTCTTTCGCGCCGGCCACCGCGACGGCATGGACCTTGCCGCGCGGCCGCGCTGGCCGCTCGATACGGGCCGCCCCGCGATGCTGGGCGGCGGGCGCAAGGGGGCCAAGGCATGAGCGTGGGAATTCTTGGCGCCGGCGCCTTCGGCACGGCGCTGGGCATCGTGCTGGCGCAGGCGGGCCGCGAGGTCACGCTCTGGGCGCGAGAGGGCGCGGCAGAGATGGACGCCGCACGCGAGAACACGCGCCGCCTGCCGGGCCATGCGCTGCCCGAGGGGCTGCGCGTCACGGCCAGCGTGGACGAGGCCGCGGGCGCTGACACCATCCTGCTCTCCGTGCCGATGCAGAAACTTCGGGACGTGGTCGACGACCACGGCGCAGTTCTGCGCGACCGCGCGCTCGTCGCCTGTTGCAAGGGCTTTGAGCTGCGCAGCACGCTTGGCCCGGCCGGCGTGCTGGCCGAGGTGCTGCCCGGCACGCCGCAGGCCATCCTGACCGGACCGTCCTTCGCGCACGACATCGCGGCAGGCCTGCCCACCGCACTGACGCTCGCCTGCGCCGACGGGGCGCTGGCCGCACGTCTGCAGGCCGACCTGGCGACGCCCACCGTGCGGCTCTACCGCACCGAGGATGTGACCGGCGCCGAACTGGGCGGCGCGCTCAAGAACGTGATCGCCATTGCCTGCGGCGCGGCGATGGGGGCCGGGCTGGGGGAAAGCGCGCGCGCCGCGCTGATGACCCGCGGCTTCGCCGAGATGAACCGCATGGCGACGAAGCTTGGTGCGGCCCCCGGAACCCTTGCGGGGTTGTCGGGCTTCGGCGATCTGGCGCTGACCTGCACCTCCGAAGGGTCGCGCAACTATCGCTACGGGCTGTCGCTGGGCCGGGGCGCGGCGTGGTCCTCGTCCGACACGGTCGAAGGCGCGCCCACCGCCCGCGCCGTGGCCGACCGCGCCCGCGCGCTCGGGGTCGAGATGCCGATCACCGGGGCGGTCGTCGCGCTGCTTGACGGGCGGCTTGCGCTGGGCGAAGCGATGGACATGCTGCTGTCGCGCCCGCTGCGCGAGGAATGAGGGGGCGGCCCGTGCGCTACTGGCTCTTCAAGTCCGAACCCTCCACCTGGTCGTGGGACGATCAGGTGGCAAAGGGCGCCGCGGGCGAGGAATGGGACGGCGTCCGCAACTATCAGGCGCGCAACATGATGCGCGAGATGAGCGTGGGCGACCGCGGGTTCTTCTACCACTCGCAGAGCGAGAAGGCCCTGGTGGGGATCGTCGAGGTCATCGCCGAGGCGCATCCCGACAGCACGACGGACGATCAGCGATGGGAGTGTGTGGACATCAAGGCTGTCGCGCCGCTGCCCAGGCCAGTGACGCTCGACGAGATCAAGGCGGATGATCGGCTTGCGGACATGGCGCTTGTCCGCAACCCGCGCCTGTCCGTGCAGCCGGTGACCGAGGCGGAATGGCGCATCCTCTGCGAGAAGGCGGGCTTTTCCGGCTAAGCCAGATCCATCGTCCTGCGCGACGCTCGGGTCCGGGGCGGCGCGTGCCATCCCGGTGAGGCCGGACGCGCCCGTCGTGACGCCGGCAGGCCTTGCGCTCGGCGCATTGTGACACGCCCATCCGGCGGAGCCGCCGACGGAGGTTGCCGGGATGGAACGCGGCCGCGGCGGGCGGGGGGATTGGCGCCGGGGCTTCAGGCCCTCGGCTTCGCAGGTCGGCCGATCGTAATGGGGCGGCCTGTTCCCGCCCGTGGGAAGCAGCGCGTTCGCGATGTCGTCGGCAGCGGCGGGCTTCGACGGACAGGCGGTCGCGCCGAGCCTGACCGTGATCGGCGGCGAGAAGCTTGTCGTCGGGGCGATCGGCGCGTTCATCGGCGGGATCCCGGTTCTTTCCGAATACCCGGGGAAAGCGGAGGGTCCGGCCCCTGCCGGAACCCTCCGTCACCCCGGCGCTCCCACACACCGACGATCAAGGGAAGTGTCCGGCCATCCTGGCTCGTGCGAGGTTCAGCCTAGCGCATGGCGTTCTCGCGCGCAAAATCCGAATACCGCGAATTGACGGTATCGCCGCCCGGAAGGCCGCTCTCCGACGCGGTCAGCCGTAGACCGCTTCCTTCCCGAAATGCTTGGTCAGCATGTAATAGACCACCGGCCGGTACTTGTTGCGCTCGGACCTGCCGTAGGTCTCGATCACCGCGTCGATCGCCTCCATCAGTTCCGGTCCCTCGGTCAGGCCCAGCTTCCTGATCAGGAAGTTGTTCTTCACGGTCTCCAACTCGTCGGGCTGGCTCGACGCCACGGTTTCCGCATCGGGGTCGTAGATCGACGGGCCGCAGCCGATGGTCACCTTCGTCAGCAGGTCCATGTCGGGCTCCATCTTGCATTTGGTCCGCAAATCCCCGGCATATTTCTGGATCAAATCGTCACGCTTGCTCATGTCGCGCTCTCTGGTCTGTCCCTGCGGCCCTCGCACCGGCACCGCCACGCGAAGGCTAGCCAGCTTCGCGGCCCGCACAAAGCGAAATCATGCGCCGGACAGCGACCGCGGCGCGCCGCTCCCGGATCAGGGCAGCAGCACCGCGGCCCCCTGCAGCCGCCCGCAGCGGAGGTCGTCGAGCGCCCGGTTCGCGTCCGCAAGGTCGTAGGGCACCGTCTCGGTCGTGACGCCCGCCTCGACGGCAAGAGGAAAGAAGGCCTCTCCGTCCGCGCGCGTGAGGTTGGCGACGGAGCGGATTTCGCGCTCCTGCCAGAGGTCGCGATAGGGGAACGCCGGGATGTCGCTCATGTGGATGCCGCCGCAGACCACGCGACCGCCCTTCCTGACCGCCCGGAGCGCCCGCGGCACCAGCTCCCCGACCGGGGCGAAGATGATTGCCGCGTCCAGTTCGTCCGTCGGCGTCTCCGACGAGCCGCCGGCCCAGACCGCGCCCAGCCGGCGGGCGAAGTCCTGGGCCGCCGTGTCGCCGTCACGCGTGAAGGCCAGGATCTCGATCCCGCGGTGGCGCGCGACCTGTGCGAGGATGTGCGCCGCCGCGCCGAAACCGTAGAGCCCGAGGCGCTGCACGTCGCCCGCCATCCGGAAGCTGCGATAGCCGATCAGCCCGGCGCAGAGCAGCGGGGCAAGCGCGACGGGGTCTTTGTCTTCGGGCAGCTCGAACACGTAATCCGTGTCGGCCACGCAGTATTCCGCGAAGCCGCCGTTGAGCGTGTAGCCCGTGAACCCCGGCGCGTCGCACAGGTTCTCGCGTCCCATCCGGCAATAGCGGCAGCGGCCGCAGGTATGGCCCAGCCAGGGCACGCCGACCCGGCTGCCCGGCGGCACCTGCGCGCCTTCGCCCAGCGCCTCGACCCGCCCGACGATCTCGTGACCCGGGATCAGCGGCACCTTCGGCTCCGTCAGGTCCCCGTCCACGACATGCAGATCGGTGCGGCAGACCCCGCAAGCCTCGACCCGCAGCCGCACCTGACCCGGCCCCGGCTCCGGCAGCGGCAGGTCGCGCAGTTGCAGTGCAGAGGACGTGCCGTCGAACACCATCGCACGCATCTTCCGGCCCTCCTGCCCGGCCTCCCGTGCGGAAGACTAGCGGCGATCCGGGGCAACGAAAATACCCGGCGCCGTCGCGCCGGGCATCTTGGCCCCCATGGCGGCGCGTGTCAGTAGCGGTAATGCTCGGGCTTGAACGGCCCGTCAGGGCTCACACCGATGTAATCGGCCTGGTCCGCGTCGAGCCGCGTCAGCCGCGCGCCGATCTTTTCCAGATGCAGCATCGCCACCTTCTCGTCCAGGCGCTTGGGCAGGACGTAGACCTTGTTCTCGTACTGCTCGCCCTTGGTGAAGAGCTCGATCTGCGCCAGCACCTGGTTGGTGAAGGAGGCCGACATCACGAAGGACGGGTGTCCGGTCGCGTTGCCCAGGTTCAGCAGGCGCCCTTCGGACAGCAGGATGATGCGATTGCCCGAGGGCATCTCGATCATGTCCACCTGTTCCTTGATGTTGGTCCACTTGTGGTTCTTCAGCGCGGCGACCTGGATCTCGTTGTCGAAGTGGCCGATGTTGCCGACGATCGCCATGTCCTTCATCTCGCGCATGTGCTCGAGGCGGATGACGTCCTTGTTGCCGGTCGTGGTGATGAAGATGTCGGCGGTGGACAGCGCATCCTCCAGCAGCACCACCTCGTAGCCGTCCATCGCGGCCTGAAGCGCGCAGATCGGATCGACCTCGGTCACCTTCACCCGTGCGCCGGCACCGCGGAGCGAGGCGGCAGAGCCCTTGCCCACGTCGCCGTAGCCGCAGACCACGGCCACCTTGCCGGCCATCATCGTGTCGGTCGCGCGGCGGATGCCGTCCACCAGCGACTCCTTGCAGCCGTACTTGTTGTCGAACTTCGACTTGGTGACGCTGTCGTTGACGTTGATCGCCGGGAAGGGCAGGTGCCCCTTCTCCATCATCTTGTAGAG